>NZ_JBQCCV010000109.1:0-22641 GCF_051961875.1 Intrasporangium sp.
TCACCTCGCAGATGCGGTCCCGACTCAGCGCCATCGCGGATCTCCATATCGAAGAGACTCGTTGACACGGCTGACGAACCCGAGGTGCTAGCCCGCCACGTCCGACATCCACTACTGCGATCTGCTGTCCGAGGGACCCACCGGTTCGGCGAGGTGGTCATCTCGGTCATCTCGAAGGACACCGGCGCCTCGGCACATGAGGCCAGCGAGATGCTGGCGCAGGCGGTCGCCGGGTTCTGCCCCAACAAGGAACGTCACCTGCTTTGAGCCGAGGCACGGGCCGAGCTCGGCGGCTTCGGCCTGCCCACGTTATGCCGTCCGTTTTGTGCCGTTGACCCACCCGGCGACCGGCGAGAACATCACTAGCAGGGAGGCGTCACGAAGGAAGGTGTCTGCCATGGCATGGAATTTGCGAGGCAGTTACATGGAGACCTGCTCGTGCGAGCTCATGTGTCCCTGCAACCTCTCGTTCGACCACGGTGCGACGTACGACTTCTGTCGCGTCACGCTCGTCTTCAACATCCGCGAGGGGCAGGTCGAAGGCACGGACGTCAGCGGGCGCCGGGTGGTGCTGATCGCGGACACTCCCAAGGTGATGACCGACGGCAACTGGCGCCTCGGCGTCTACATCGACGACGGGGCCAGCGATGATCAGTTCGATGGCTTGGTCAAGCTCTTCGGGGGCCAGCTCGGCGGCCCGATGGGTGCACTCGCACCTCTCGTCGGCGAGGTGGTCGGAGTCGAGCGGGCGGCCATCGAGATCACGGATGACGGACTGCTCCACGCCGTCAAGGTCGGCGACACGATCGACTTCGAGATCGAGGACATCGTCCCGTTCGGCGTGGAGACGGGCCAGCCGGTGCGGTTCAACGGGATGTTCCACCCCGTCGGACCTGACCTGACCATGGCCGAGGCCCGACGCACGCGGATCAACGCCTTTGGCATCACCTACGAGGGCAAGACGGGCCTGTCCACGTCCGACTTCACCTGGGCCGCCTGACCGACTGCGGGCACTCCCCGATGGACATCCGAGCCTCTCGCGGGGACGCAGGTGGTCTCGCCCCGGCCTACGCCGCCATGCGCGCCCGACTCGGCCTGGTGGTCACGCTCTTTGCCCTGGCCGGGCTCGGCTGGCTCTGGGCCGGCCGCGCGATGAAGGGCATGGACGCCGGGCCCTGGTCGAGCCTGGGCACCGTTGCCTGGTTCCTCGGTGTCTGGGTCGTGATGATGGCCGCGATGATGCTGCCCTCCGTGGCGCCCACCATCGCCCTCTTCACGCGGCTCACGGCGCGGAGCAACCCGCTCGCACCCTGGCTTTTCGTCGCGGGATACCTGCTCACCTGGATGGCCGCCGGCCTGGTCGCCTACCTCGTCGGCGTGCTCGCCAGCGCGACCCTCGGCGACGCCCTGCGCTGGGACCACGCCGGACGCGCAATCGCCGCCGCAACGCTCGGGCTGGCCGCCGCATACGAGCTCACCCCATTCAAGGATGTCTGCTTACGGGCCTGCCGCAGCCCCTTGGGCGCCCTGCTGGGCTCCTGGCGAGACGGACCGGTCGGCGCCGTGAAGATGGGCGTGCGCAATGGGGCGTGGTGCGTCGGCTGCTGCTGGGCGCTCATGGCATCACTTTTCGCACTGGGCCTGATGAGCCTGTCCTGGATGGCCCTCGTAGCGGGGCTCATTGCCATCGAGAAGACGCTCCCCTGGCGACGCGTGACGCTGGGGGTCGCTGGAGTCCTCTTGGTCCTCGCCGTCCTGCTCGTGACAGCGCCGAACGCGTTGCCTTGGTTGACGATCCCGGGCGGCCCGATGTGAATCCGACCGACCGACGCCCGGCTCGTCAGGCCCGGTGCAATCCCGGCTGCACGACGCGCCGTGCGGACGCCGGATGAACGAGGAGGTGAGCAGCCGGCCGTACAGGGCGGCGCTGCAGGTCCCCGCCGCAGTTGGGACACCCACGTGCCAAGCACACTTCCACGCACCGGGCGCACCACGTGCACTCGAAGGTGCAGATCATCGCCTCCAGTGAATCTGGTGGCAGGTCGGCATCGCAGCATTCACAGCTCGGGCGCAGTTCCAACATGCCACCAGTCTTCCAACGATCCTGGACGATGCCTCGAACTGCGGAGCTGTACGCCTGTTCGCCGCGCCTAGCGGCAGGATCAGGCGCTCATCTATCAGCGGACCGCGCACGGTTCTTCCAGCTCGTCGCCGCACTGGACGGGCCGGACTCTGCTTGGGCAGCCGCATGAAGGGCCTGCGCCACGGCCTTCACGGTGGGTGTGGAGCTCTTGCGCGTGAGGACGTAGACGTGGCGCTGAAGAGTGCCTTCGGCGAGCTCGCGAACCACGACGCCGGGGGCCGTATGCGCGTGGACCAGGTCCGGCAACAGGGCCCCGGAACCGGTGGTCCGGGTGAGCTCGAGAAGGATGAGGAAGTCGTCAGACGTGTGCCGAACCCGGGGCTCGAAACCGCCGAGCTGGCGGCATACGCGTAGGTGCATGTTGTGATGCCCGGTCCCGGGCTGGCATGCAGCCCAGCGCATCTCGGAGAGGTCCGTGAGGCGTACATGCGCCCTGGCCGCCGCCGGATGCCCCTCGGGAAGGACGAGGTTGATGTGCTCGCGCAGCAGGGTCGCGCGGCGAAGGTCGTCGTAGATGGGCCGCGGCTGATCGTCGTACTCGTCACCGACCACGACGTCGAGGTGCTGCAGCCGCAGCGCAGGTGTGGCCTGCTCGACTTCGGCCTCGGTGACCTCGACCACGATGTCCGGGTGGGTGGTGGCGAGCGCGTGGACCGCGGGCGCCACGATACGAAGCACCGCCGATTGGAACGCGGCGACGCGGACCACCCCAGCCAGCCGGCCCGCGGCGACCTCGGCCACCTCTGCCTCCGCGGCCTCGGCCTCCGACAGCAGTATGTCGGCCCGCGCGACAAGCGCGAGCCCAGCGGGAGTCAGGCGGACGTTGCGGCCCGCCTTCTCGAGCAGCCGTGCTCGGACCTCGCGTTCGAGGACGCCGAGCTGCTGGGAGACCGCGCTCGTCGAGTAGCCGAGGGACGCGGCGGCCGCGTGGATGGTCCCGCGCTCTTGGACCTCACGAAGGAGGCGAAGGCGGTGAAGATCGAGCATTGTTCAGATTCTACGGACAATGCGGCTCCAAAAGGTGCGATGGACGTGAACAGTGTGGAGCGCCGAGGATGCTCGCGTGGGACCTCTCTTCTGCCTGCTCTCCGCCGTCGGCTTCGGGCTCATGGCCGTGTTCGCCAAACTGGCGTACGCGGCAGGTGCGACGGTCGGCGAGCTGCTGGTGGTGCGGTTCGGTCTGGCCGGGCTGATCCTCGTGTCCATCGCCGTCGCGGCGGGGGCCTTCCGGGCGCTGAGCCGACGAGCGATCCTCGCGGGGTTGGGCATGGGTGCCTTCGGCTATGCCGCCCAGTCTGGCTTGTACCTGGCCGCGGTGTCGCGCACGGAAGCCTCGCGAGTGGCGCTGGTGTTCTGCGTCTACCCGGTGCTGGTCATGATCACGGCCATCTTCATCGGTCGCGAGCGCGCGTCGACGCGGCGCCTCATAGCGCTGGTCATGGCCCTCGCCGGGATCGTCTTCGTCCTCGGCGGCGCCGGCGGCTTCGACGTGGTCGGCGCCGTGCTGGCATTCGGCTCGGCCGTCGTCTACTGCGGCTACATCCTCATCGGTGACCGCGTGGTGGGCGACGTGCGTCCCGTCCCGCTGACCGCACTCGTCTGTGTCGGTGCCTTTGCCAGCTGCGCCGCGGTCACCGTCTTCGGGCAGGGTCCTTCGCTGAACCTCGCCCCATCCGCCTGGGGCTGGCTGGCAGCCGTCGCGCTCGTCAGCACGGTCGCGGCGATCTTGCTGTTCTTCGCCGGCATGGCTCGCGTCGGTCCGACAGTTGCCTCCCTGTTGTCGATCATCGAGCCCGTCGTCACCATCGTGGGCGCCGCGATCGTGTTCCGCGAGCCGCTGGCCGTCACTCAGGCCCTCGGAGGGGTCATGGTCCTGGGTGCGGTCGCCTTGATCCAGTGGCCGACCCGCCGTCGGAAGCCATCTCCCATGACAGCGGCCCCCGTTGCCGGAGGGGCCGGTCCGGTGCTCGAAGCCACGCAGGCCTAGGAGAGGCGCGGCGGCGCGACCGGTTCGTCGCTGCGGTCACTATGGCGGCCGCCGTCGAGTGCGGCGGGGCGCCGCGTCTACCTGGGCTCACGTTCCTGCCGCCCAGGTCCTGATCGGGACGAAAGACCCACCGGAGCGCATCGGGCAGCAGTACTCCCCCGTGGTTCGGGCTGTGTCCGCCGTCTCCGAGCACGAGCCCTGAAGTCATGGCTGCAAGTCGAGCAGGTAGGTGACGTGATCGTCGCCGTCCTCGTCGGCCCACGCATGCATTTGCTCAATGCTGTCCACCCGTGCGACCTTGCCGAGATTGAACTCCGCTTCGTGCCACGAGACGGGCACAAACGGCCGGCGCTGAATCTTGAGATGCCGGACGAGCCAGTCCCGTCGGATGTCGGCGTGGCCGAATCCGTCCTCGCTTTCGTATGCCGCCATCACCTCGAGCCGGCATATGACGGAGACCCGAGCACCCGGCGCGGGAACGAAGAAGTCGGGCGAGTACCGCTCCAGCGCGAAGTCCCTACGCGAGGTTCCCGGTACGCGCCGGACGGTCTGCGGCTCAGCCAGGACCTGGAACGCGCCGACTCGAAGCAGCACACTGCTCGGCTCTTGGCCCCATTCGACGGTGCCCGTGAGCTCGTAGTGCGGGGCGTCGTCGCCCGACGGGTCTCGCCCTGGCAGCTCGGTGCAGCCCTCCGGCCCGCTCGACTCCTCGATGCTCCAGCACGCTGCGCGCAGGGCGTGGTCGCGAAGCGCGGCACCCCCGTGCAGCTCTGGAATCTCGCCGTCTTGGACGATCCAGTTCTGCAGGTGGGCCCACACGAGCACCAGTATGAAGGTGTACGTCACGGAGAAGCGGCAATCGGCGGATGACGGCAGGTGGGACATTCTGGGACGGCAGGCCGCGGTCTCGGCGTAGTCAGAACCCGAACGGCGGCAGCTCGAGTGGGAGGAACGGCAGGTGGTCATCGAACCGCGGGCGGTGGACAGGGACCGCGATCGGTAGGTGCGGCGGCGGCAGGAGGACCGGCGACGGGACGTGCGGCAACGCAGGCTTTTCCGGCGCGTCGAAGCCGGGTGGTAGGAAGCCCGTGCGAGGGTCACGGGCGGGACGGACCCCGGCCTCTGCGAAATACTTGATCGCGGCCAGACGGGTGCGAAGCAGCCCGGCGGCGGGACCGGCACCTGACAGGGAGCCCGCCCCTTCCGGCAGTGACCCGGCGAGTGACTCGGTCAGGCGGCACCCGTCTCCGGTGGGCGCGAGCTGGGTGACGATGTTGAGCTCGAACTCCGACGTCAGGTTCCGTTCGACGATTCGGGAGGGTCGAGTCTCTTCGACGACCTGCGACGCGGTGACCGACAGCTTGCCTTCATCTTCTGCGTGGACGGCGACGAGCACATCCGACGCCACTCCAGGTATGGCCACCCGAGTCGCGCGCGTCGTCCATGGCCGGAGCAGGTGCTCGATCCCGGCGTCGGTGAGCAGCTCCCAGACCTGATCGGGTGGCACCGCGATCTCGACGACCTCGTCGTGGTTGACGGGGACCAGACCGGAGGTGGTGAGGGCGGTGTCGAGCGCCTCGAGCTCGGCGGTCAGCGCCGGCCCGTAGCGGTGACCCGCATGCCGATCTGGTTCGGGCCTCCGGCCGGCCCCAGGCGCTTCTTCGAGGCGCTCCTTCAGGACGATCAGGCTGCGTTGCAGCCACAGGAGCGCATGCTCGGCGACACCGTCACGTGCATAGCCGGGTAGCGAGCCGTGCAGTCGCTGTTCGATCAGGCAGCGGCCGTCCATGGCGGTGCCGGTCGTCGTCAGCGTGACTGCATCGGGACCGTGGATCGACTGGGCCACCACACGGCCCGGTTCGTCCGAGACGACCTGCGCGAGGCCCGCCCGCAGTCGGCCGTTGGGCCGTCGCCATAGGCTCGCAAGGGCAGGCCGGGACCGGTCATCGCCCACGGCCACAGGCACGACGCAAACGTTGCCTTCGACGGATGGAGCTGGGGCCGAGGCGGTCAGCGTCTGCCAGACGAGTTCTGGGTCGCGATCGATCAGCACCCGATGTCGCACGTCCATGCTGCTCGGGAGCGGTGGCTCCGGGCTGTGCCTCAGCTGGTCGCCAAGGAGCCCGCGGAGGACGTTGCGCACGCGGCCGAGTCTGCCGGACATGACCGCTGCGGTCTCGCGAATGGGCCCGATGCCCAGGGACGGACGAGAAGCCCTGCTACAAGCGGCCTCTCATCGTCCAAGCGAACAGAGGCGCGCTACGCCGTGCCCTCGAGGGCGGACAGGCTCATCCGCTCACGCGGGCTCTGCCGGACTCACCACGAATCTAGTCGGCGTCAACTCGTCGACCGCTGCCGCGAGGTCCTCGGGCAGGTCGTGGCTCTGCCCGTTGAGGGCCGTCGCGAGCCCGAGCGCCAGACCGATGAGGTCATGGTCGCCGAGGCCCAGTCTGAGGGCGACGGCGGCAGCGTTGGGCGGCCGCTTGGTGGGATCCTTCTCCAGGCAGTCCTGGATGAGCGCGGCGAGGTCTTCGGGGACACCATCCGGCAGTTCCGGTGGTGGCTCGTTGAGGTGGGAAAGCGCCGTGGCTATGGGCGTGCCCCGATCAAACGGACGATCGCCCGACAGCATCTCGTGGCCCACCACTCCGAGGGCGTAGAGGTCGCTCGAGCCGGTGGCCGGCTCGCCGCGCACCTGCTCGGGGCTGATGTAGTTGGGTGTGCCGAGCATCTCGCCGTGCTGGGTGTGTCCCGATGCGTCGAGCGCACGGGCGATGCCGAAGTCAGTGAGCTTCACCAGCCCGTCTTCGCGCACGAGGATGTTCGGGGGCTTGACGTCGCGGTGGACCACGCGGTGCTCGTGCGCGATCCCCAGCGCGAGCGCCGCCTGGCCCAGGATGGACCGGACCTCGGCGGGCGGCAGCGGGCCGCGCTCGGCCAGAACGGCCGACAGGGTCTTCCCCTGGACATGCTCCATCACGAGAAAGGCCAGGCCGTCGTCCTCTCCGTAGTCGAAGACCGTCGCGATGTTCGTGTGGTTGAGCGCTGCCGAGTGAACCGCCTCATCGCGGAACCGAAGCGCGAACAGCTCCTCGTGGCCGACGTCCGGCCGCATGATCTTGATCGCGACCGTGCGCTGCAGGACGTCATCGGTGGCGCACCAGACATCGGCCATGCCGCCCGAGGCGATCCGGCTCTCGAGGCGGTAGCGGCCAGCCAGCACGAAGCCCTCACAGAGACGATTCATGTCACGAGCACCGAGGCCCTTCCGAGACAGAAGGTGCGCGTCGTTTGACAGGCCGGTGAGCCTTCGTCCTCGGCCATGCTACGTGACCGCCGACTCCGACGACGTCCTCAGCCTCTGTGGCTCACCCGGCCTGCGGCTGCCGCCCGAAGCGGCGAACCTCATGCGGCCACCCGCACGCCTGGGCGATCTTGCCAGCCCACATCTTCGCGGTCTCGTCGTCGGCCACATCCACCACGGCGAAGCCGCCCAAGAACTCCTTCGTCTCGACGTAGGGTCCGTCGGTGATTCCGGCGGTGTCTCCGGTGGGGTCGGCGCTGTAGACCGGGCCGTCCTCCTCCAGCCCCCCTGCGAAGACGTATACGCCCGCCGCCTTCATCTCGTCCACGACCGCCATGGCGAGCGGTGCGCGCCCGCGGAACCACTCCTCGGTGTGGTCGCCCACCCACTGTTGGTTGAAGTAGAGGAGGTACTCGGCCATGACTGCTCCTTCTGCTCTGGCGGACCGGCCGGTCCGCTTTCATACCTACTCCACGAACGGTGACGGATGCATCCGACACGCTTCACAGAAATCTGGCACCGAGCTTGGCGCGGCAACGGAGAACACTGCACGGACATCGCGGTCGACGCGCCCAGCTTGAGCGTGGCTCGGTACCCGGCGAGCGTCGCCCGGCTGACACGAGACTCCGCGGCTCGCTGGTGTGGCGCCGACCAGCCCTCACGCGGAAACTGAGTAGGTCAGGTGCGAGCTTCGTGTCCATCGGATCGGCGCTGAACGGGGCGGTCTCGG
Organism: Intrasporangium sp.; assembly: GCF_051961875.1. Classification (GTDB taxonomy): domain Bacteria; phylum Actinomycetota; class Actinomycetes; order Actinomycetales; family Dermatophilaceae; genus Intrasporangium_A. Next base: position 8,165 of record NZ_JBQCCV010000109.1, read on the forward strand.
CCACCGGGGCGCAGAACGTCACGCTCTGTGGCGGCTCGGTCAACGCGAACGTGCCGATCACTGATGCGAAGCGCGTCCGCACCGGCGGCGGCCCGAGCGATTGCGGGGGCGTCACCGTCGCCGGTGGGCTCTCCGTCGCCGGAACTGGCGCCCTGCTCATCCTCGCCGGCGCTTCCGTGAGCGGGGCCATCTCCGTGACGGGCAGCGAGACCACACGTCAGGAAGTGATGTCCTGGGCGACGCGCTCGACCTCGATGGTGAGGGGGTCGTTCGGGTTGATCGGGTGCTCGCACGACGAGGCGGTTCCCGAGGTGCCGGCGACGGTCCATGTGTACGCCACCGACATACCGTCGTGCGCTGCCGCGCAGTCGGTGTTGCCGGTGGCCCGGTGCAACTGGGTGGTGCGGACCGCCACGGTCAGAGCGACGACCTGCTCTGGCGGCAGGGTGCCGGTCGTGATCTTGCCTTCCGAGCTGAGGACCCACTGGCCGGAGGCAAAGACCATCAGGGTGCTGCCGCAGGGGCCGCCCGCGCATATCCCGCCCCAGGTCCGGCGCTGCACCTTGAAGTCGTCGGGTGCCCGCTCGGTCGGCGTATGGGAGGCAGCCGGGGTCGGGTACGCCTCGACGATGGCCACGCCCGTGGTGATGCGCGCCGACTTTGCTTGTGGCACAACCACATTCCCGCATCCGGTGAGGAGCAAAGCCGCGACTGCCCCGGCAATCGGCCCCCGCACTCGCCGAGCCAGCCTCATGCGTCGAGCGTAACTGCCACCCAGAGCTTGAGTGAGCGCATTGGGTGGCGACATTCGTACGCACCTGCAGACGAGTCAGACCGTGTGTGAAGCCCTGTCACGGCCGACCTCGACGATCCCGGAGGCGCGGTCGCGCCTCCGGGCGTGCCATTGTTCGGGGATGGAGCTCCGTCCCGAGGACGCGCGACTCGGTGAACCTACCGGCGAACGCCGCGGTCCTCGGGCGCATGAACCGCCGAGTGGGTCCCGCGATGGACGCCAGGGCGGTTCGGTACGTGCCCGGATCCACGGGGCCGGCCCCACGCAGCTTCGGCTCGTGGCGCTCGTGCAGGTGCTGGGGCTGGCCGTGTGGTTCTCGGCGACGGCGATCGCACCCAGCCTCCGGGCCGAGTGGGCCCTGTCGACCACGTCGGCCGTCTGGCTCACTGCCTCGGTGCAGCTGGGCTTCGCCGTGGGCGCGGTGACCTCGAGCACCCTTGGGCTCGCGGACCGCGTGCTCCCCCAGCGCCTCATGGCCGCATGCGCACTTGGTGCCGCGACGTGCACGGCCGCTCTCGCATTGACCGCCCAAGGCCTCGCAGTGGCCGTTTCGCTGCGGGCCGTGACCGGGGTCTTTCTCGCTGGCGTCTACCCGGTCGGTATGAGGCTGACGGCCTCGTGGGTCGGTTCGGCCGACCGGGGCCGTGCCTTCGGTGTCCTCATTGGGGCCCTGACGCTCGGGTCGGCGATGCCTCACCTCGTCGCGAGCGTCGGACCGCTGCCGTGGCGCGGTGTCATGCTCGTCGCGTCGGGCATCACCCTCCTTGCGGCCGCTGTCGCTTGGACACACGTACGTCCGGGGCCGCTGCTGAGCGTGGGCGCCCGCCCCCACTGCCGCTACGCCCTCGAGGTGTTCCGCGAGCGCAGACCCCGGCTGGCCAATCTCGGCTACTTCGGTCACATGTGGGAGCTCTATGCCTTCTGGACGTGGCTGTCGGCGTTCCTCCTGGCCAGCCGAGAAGCCAGCGGACGCGGTGGCCAGGGGCCGGTGGTCAGCCTCCTCACCTTCGCCGTCATCGGGCTCGCTGGTGCCGCCGGCGCCCTCATCGACGGTGTCCTGGCCGACCGATGCGGGCGGTCGTTCGCGGCGACGTCGGCCCTCGTCGTGAGCGGCGCCTGCTGCCTGGTGTCGCCCTGGGCGTTCACCTGGTCAGTGCAGGCGCTCGTCCCTTTCCTCGCCGTCTGGGGCGCCGCGGTCATCGCCGACTCCGGCGTGTTCTCGACCGCCCTGAGCGAGAGCGTTGATCAACGGTTCGTCGGAACGGCGTTGACCGTCCAGACTGCCGTCGGGTTCGCCCTCACCGTCGTGACGATCCAGCTAGCCGCGGTGTTGGCGGCCCACGTCGGATGGCAGTTCGCGTTCCTGCTGCTCGCGCCGGGACCACTGGCCGGAGCGGTGGCGATGTGGCGATTCGGCCGCCGCGCCGGCGCATCCGCACCCTGACTCCTGGGCTCGCTGGACATTCTGCGCCACAATCCTCCGGCCGCGTCCGCCGCCTTTGCTGCACGCGGCATACGACGGCGTTGATCCGCTAGCCGTTCTCCCGGCCTGGTAGCGGTGCGCCGGCAAGAAATGCCGCGTACGCTTCCCGAGCGTCGTCGTCGACGAGTGGCTGTCGTTTGGAGTAGCGGCCGTCACTACGATCGCGCTTCGGGCCCGATATCCAGAACTCTTCCCCGGTGTCGACGTCATAGAAGTTCGAGTCAAAGTTGGCCCGCGCGGTCCCGGTCACTCGGTGAAGGGTTCTCCCATGGACGTAGGCAGTCCGCCAAGTACGCGTGAACCGCACACGGGCGATCCAAGCCGGCCCACGATCCGTATCGTGCCCGGTCTTGAGCTGGACGTACATGATCCGCTCTGGCACTCCTGCAGGGTACGACCAGAATGAGGCGGGCGGCCCTGAGTTTTCGGTTGGCGCCGGCCTTGGCCCAGCCCCATTCGCACTGAGCGTGGCACGAGCGGATGCTGCTCTGGTGTGTGCCCAGGTGATGAATAGCTAGAGCGGATGTCAGTCAGTGGCCATGGTCATACGTGCGATGCCGGGTCGACGACCGGCGCGACGGGAGCGGTCGGCGTGAGCTCGGTGGCGGCCCATGCTGCCACGCCCAAGTGGACTTCGTCATCTCGGAAGACGACATGGACGTGCTGCGCCGCCTGCCGTTTCAGGACTACGGCGACAACAGCGCCTTCCCGGTGTACAGCGGCAGGTAGCCGCACGTCGGCATTGATGTCAGAGGCAGTCCCTCAGGTGCCGGACCGAGGGCCACGCCCTAGGGGTGAACCGGCTCGCGGCAGACGGTGCGTTTCGCGCGCGAGTGATGGCACGCGACGCACCTCCGGATCCGCGAGCGCGGGCTTGCCACGGTCTCGGGAGGCTACGCGTCGCGGTGATCTTCCTGGTCCCTGGCGCTGTTGGGGTAGATGGTTTCTCCCCGCCCCAGCATGGCGACGAACTGCTCGATGCGTCGACTTCGGGTCTCGGGACGCTTCGCAGTCTCGATGCGGTAGAGGACCGAGTAGCGATTGCGGCCGTTGAGGTTCTGGAACATCGTCCGCGCCGCAGGGTGCGAGTCGAGGGCTGCCGCGAGATCTGCTGGCACCTCGATGCTCGCCGGTCCGGCGTACGCGGCGTCCCAACGGCCGTCAGCCCGGGCGCGCTCCACCGCGGCGAGTCCGGACGGCTGCATGCGCCCTTCCGCTATAAGCCGCTCAGCGGTTGCGACGTTGCGCGTTGACCACCCGCTGCGCGCAGTGCGGGGCGTGAAGCGCTGCCGGTAGCTGAACTCATCGCCGCTGCGGATCTGCCCGTCGATCCATCCGTGGCACAGCGCCTCCTCAAGCGCCTGATCATAGGTGAGGCTCGTGGGCGCGGCAGCGCCCTTCCTCGCCAAGGTCAGCCACACGCCGCGTTCATCACCGTGGTGCTCGTGGAGCCAGGCGCGCCACGCGGCGCCGTCCGCGACAGTCAAGGCCAGCAGCTCGTCACTCACACGTCCAACCTTCGCACGCCCATACAGCCGGCGTTCCCCATACGGGCCGACCGCGAACCTGCATCGAGGCGCGCAACTCGGCAGGATGGTCCGCCCTGGTAGGGCAGACTGGCGTGAACGAGTACGCCCTTGAGCGCCCTGACGGAGGGGACTTGGATTGCCGGGCATCCGACCGCTAACCAGGCCCTCTCGCTTCGTGGGCGCTGCGATCGCGCTCTTTGGGGCGGCGATCTGCGGGTACGGCTTGTTCTGGGCAGGCGTCCTGAGCTGGATCTTCTTCCCGTACTCGCTTCTCATCCTGGGTGCCTCAGCGCTGTTCTTGGTCCCCGCTTGGGTCTTGGTTGCGACCTCGCGCCGCTCAGCAATAGATGCCCGGGTGAGACCGCGCGATGGGCTCGGGATCGTGGCGACACACTGGGCAGGGGTGATCGGCAACGCCGCCGTGTGTCCATGGATGGCGGCCGCTTCCCTGTGGTTCAGTGGTCACCGTGAAGCTGCTACTCACGTCCGGGGGAATCACGAACCCGAGCATCCGTGAGGCGCTCGTCGACCTCCTGGGCAAGCCGGTCGACGAGGCAAGCGCGCTCTGCATCCCGACCGCACAGTGGGGTCATCCGATGTGCGGGCCGGTCTCGGCGCGCGGGTTCGTCGCTGGTCTGCCGCCGTGGGGCGGGATGACCTCGATGTCGTGGAACTCACTCGGCCTGCTCGAGCTGACGGCGCTGCCGACGATCGGCGATGAACGCTGGGTGCCGTGGATTCGTGCCGCCGACGTGCTCCTCGTCGACGGTGGCGACGCCACATACCTGTGCCACTGGATGAAGGAGTCCGGGCTGGCGGCCCTCCTGCCGTCGCTGTCCGACACGGTCTGGGTGGGCGTGAGCGCCGGCAGCATGGTGATGACGCCGCGGATCGGTGCCGACTTCGTAGAGTGGCCGGGCGCGGCGGACGACCGCACGCTCGGCGTCGTCGACTTCTCGATCTTTCCGCATCTCGATGTGTTCCCGGAGAACACGATGGCCAATGCGGAGACGTGGGCTGCGGAGATCGGCGTCCCCGTGTACGTCCTCGACGACCAGTCTGCGATCCGGGTCGTCGACGGGGTAGCGCACGTGGTGTCTGAGGGGCGCTGGAGGCGCCTTCCTGAAGAGAGTCCACACTAGATGCGGGCATTTGCCGGCGAGCCGGGGGCGGCTGAGCGCATGACCAACCCTTGGTCACTTAAAGCGGCGTCGGCGTCTCAGTCCCCACCATCCGGCATGCTGTAGCCGTGTGCGCGGACAGCGAGATGACACCGGCCGCGGTCGCCTTGAGGCCGGCGGTCCTGGAGGACGTCCCCAGCTTGGTGGACCTGACGACGGCGTTCTATGAAGAGGACGGCTTCGCCCCTGTCCAGGACGCGCTGCCTGGACGGTTCCGCGCGTTTCTCGATCAGACCGAGGCGAACATCACCGTAGCCGCGACAGCCGACGCCATCATCGGTTTCGCACTCACTACGGTCCGCTTGATCTTGGAGTCAGGTCTCGTTGCAGAACTACAGGATCTCTACGTCCGGCCGGAAGATCGAGGCAATGGCGCCGGTTCGGCGCTCGTCGGTGACGCGGTCAGATGGGCCCGGATGAACGGCGCCGGCACGCTGGAAGTCGTGATCGCTCCCAACGGACGGGACGTCAGTCATCTGCGCCGCTACTACAAGGCCCGCGGATTCATCGACGAGGGTAGGCGCATCGTGCACCTCGGCGCGTCACCAGACGGCTAGCGGCGCACACCGTTCCGCACGAGCCCGCGCACGGCAGGGGATCCGATGTTGCCTCATGGCCAGGTAGGGACGGACCGGCCACATGAGCGCCAGCCACGCGGCATACGGGCCTCTCACGACGATGGACGATGGCGAGTGGCCACCGGTCGCGAAACGCTGTCAGCATGACGCCATGACGCAGGCGAGCTTGGGACATCTTCGGGCTGCGACCATCCACGACATCGCACAGTTGCTCCCGCTATGGGCTCTGCTTTTCGACGAGGAAATTGACAACGGCCAGTCATGGCCGGGCCATGCCCGTAGATGGTTCGGACACGCTGTCTCAAACCAAGAGGCGGCCTGCTTCCCGGTGATCGTGGTCGACGACGTCATCGTCGCGACAGCGATTGGAACCCTGGAGCTCGGCGTTCCGAATCCGTACTGCCCTCGGGGTCGCACGGTACGACTGGCCAACGTCGTCACGGTCCCCGAGCATCGTGGCCACGGGTACGCCACCCTGCTGGTTCAGCACGTCGTCGCGTGGGCCGATTCGGTCGGTGCGGACCGTGTGGACCTGAGCGCAACTTCGGATGGCCGGCGGATCTACGAGAGGGAAGGGTTCGTGCTCACCTCCGCGCCGCGGATGAAGCTCATCCTCTGACCCAGCGGCGCGTCCCAAGACCGGTGTCCGCGCGACCTCCGGCGTATCGGCCGACTCACTCAACTAGAGGGGAGGATCACGACGGAGGCCCGGGACAGCCTGAAAGGAGTCCCATGCCTAGGCGAATATTTCGCTCAAGCCCAAGGCTGTACTCCTCGTACCGTCTCCCACTCCTTGCACCGCCGACAGCGGGTGGCGTGCAGGGTGTCAGTGCCGCCCACGACCTCCCAGTCATGCCGGCCCATCCGGCACATCCATGGGAGCTTCTTCTTCGTCCGCGCCATCACTCCTCCTGCCACCGTCACCCTCTCGGGCAGCCCACCTACCGCGCCCCGGGTCCGCGTGTCAGCGCGCCGCCGACGACGCTGCCCGCCTCTTCACATGCTCCTCTGTTCCCGGTCAGCGCGAGGTGAAATCCCCGGGTCACCCACTCGCGTACGTCACGTGCTGAGGAGAGGCAGTCTCAGCACGCACCAGTGCCCGTCAGGCAGCTCGATCCGTCGGTTCGCCCAAGCGAGCGGATCGGTGACCGGAACCGATGCGATGTTGTCGCGGAAGCTCCGACCGAATTCCGCATCGGCTACCCAGTTCCCCTGACCCTGCATGGCCTCACGGATGCGTCTGGCGAGCTGCCCATCCGGATACCAGTCGGTCAGGCGCGCCCCGGTCCAACTGCCGCGAGCGGCGAGCATCTCATCCAGCAGCGACGTCATGGCCGAACGATGGCAAACCTCAAAGATCAGCGCGGCCTCATTCTCCCTACGGCGTCGTCCCCCCTTCGTGTATGACGGCGCGGCACGGGGCCAACCTCCTGGCGTAGCCGTCCTCAGCGCGGCAGTTGAGGACGCTGGACGCCGCCGGCTGACCATCTGGGATAGCCATCGGCTGCCCCGGCTCGCTCCCGCCCGGCGGGCCGCACGCTGCGGGTCCGCTACCGGGTGCGCTCGGACCTGCCCGCCGTCGTCGGCGCGTCCCAGCGCTCGCGCAGGTCGATCTGCTGGTGAGCGGAAAGCGCCCCACCGGCGGCCGCACCACCCGCCGGTGGATGGTCACGGATGGTCACACTTCGACTCGGCCTCCGGCCGATGGCCACGCTCCGAAAGTTGTCGTGGGTTGGACCCATCCGAACGGCGCCTCGCGCCGAACAACAGTTAGCGACGGCCACCGTGGCCTCGCGCTTCCTCACCGAATCGGAAGACCAGAGCAAGGAGAATCCCTCGTGAAGATCCCTCGTATCGCGGCTGTCGCCGCACTCTCCCTGGCCCCGCTCGCTGCCGGCGCCCTGCCGGCCCACGCCGCCTCGGAGGCCACGGTCTCGATCCTGCACGCGGTGCCTGGCGCGACTGTCGACGTCTACGCCAACGGCAAGGCGCTGCTGACCAACTTCAAGCCCGGCACCCTGACCAACCCGCTGATGCTCCCCGCGGGCAGCTACAACCTCAAGGTCACGGCCGCCGGGGCTGGACCCTCGGGCAAGGCCATCATGCAGGCCAACGGCGTCAGCGTCCCCGGCGGCGCCAACGTCACGGTGGTCGCCCACCTCGACGCGTCCGGCACGCCGGAGCTCACGCCCTACGTCAACGACACCTCGATGGTGCCGGCTGGCAAGGCTCGGATCACCGTCCGTCACGACGCGGCCGCGCCGGCCGTGGACGTCAGGGCCGGTCGCACCCCGGTATTCAAGAACCTCACCAACCCCAACCAGGCGACGGGTGTGGTCCCCGCCGGTACCGTCAGGGCCGATGTCGTGCTCGCCGGCACCTCCAAGGTGGCCATCGGCCCGGCCGACCTGACGCTCAAGGAGGGCATGAACACGATCGTCTACGCGTGGGGCAGCGCCAAGGACAACAAGCTGCAACTGGCGGTCCAGACGATCGGCGGCATGCACTCGGCCCCGGGCGGCATCCCCGCCGGTGAGGGCGGCCAGGCACAGGCGGGGGCCGACCTCGCCCGCGACGCCGCCGTCGGCGGTGCCGCGGCTCTCGGCGCGGGTGCCGTGCTCCTCTTCCGTCGTCGCGCGGTCCCGACCCGCTGACGGTCGCGGTGCGCACAAGAGTCAGCCCGGCGAGGGCGGCGGCCGCGCTGGTCGCCGCCCTCGTGGCCGGCCTGCTGGTCCTCTGGGTCACGCGCGCTCAGCCGGGTGACGCCGCCGCCCTCAGCGCGGCGATGCGCGGTCCAGCCCCGACGTCCAGCAGTCCCGCAACGCTCTCGCCACCGGCCACCCCGGACCGCACCGCCGTGGGGACGGCCGCGCCCGCGCTCGGGGTGACCCCGGCGGGGCTCCCGAGCGCGGCGTCCTCTCCCACACCGCCGACGGCCCTCACCATCGACGGGGTCGGCCTCCGCATGCCGGTCGTCCCGGTGGGAGTCGCCGCCGACGGCGACATGGCCCTGCCCCGCAGCCCTGCCGTAGCCGGGTGGTACCGCTTCGGCTCGCTCCCCGGAGACCCGCAGGGAGCGACGGTCATCGCAGGCCACCTCGACGAGCCGTGGTACGGCACCGGTCCTCTCGGCCGCCTCGCCGACGTGACCGCCGGCGATACGGTGGTCGTGACCACCGGCTCCACGTCGTACCGCTACGTCGTCACCGAGGTGCAGGCGGTGCGCAAGACGCGCCTGGACCTGGCCGCGCTGTTCCGGACCGACGGCCCGCCGACCCTGCACCTTGTCACCTGCGGCGGCCGGTTCGACCCCGTGCACCGTCGCTACGACGCGAACGTCGTGGTCGTGGCACGCCCGGCATGACCCGGCAGGTCGGCCAAGTGGTCGGCTCGTGTCCGGCCAGGCGCTGAGACGTCGGGGCCCAGGGCCCCAACCCAGTTGCCAGCAGCATCACGTCCGGCGGAGGCGGTGCAGATGGCGCAGGCGACCACAGGCGGCCTGCGGCATGGTGGGATGAACGTCCTCCGACCGGCGCATCCGGTAAACACCTCGGGCTCACGACTGGGCGGTTAGGCGACGCCGCCCAGCTCCTTCAGGATCTCTTGCGGCCGTCTCGGATGGCGTGAGGTCGTCGGTGTCGATGATGAGATTCCAGTCGTCGCCAGCCTGCACGTCGAAGTGTCCGCGGGAGTTGCCCAGCTGCTGACCCTTCGTCCGAGCCCGTTCACCTTGCTCGAGAACAGGGAGTGAGGCCGTTAGCCGCACCCAGAACGTCGCGGCAGCACGGAGGTCTCGACGCCACGCGGGCATGATCGAATCGTCGACGGGCATCTCGTCGAGGATGACGTTGTTGCCCGTAGCCAATAGCGCGTTGACCGCGGCACGCATCCCGGTCAGTAGTCGTTCGCCGGCCTCGCCGTAGTGGATCCTGGAGCGTGGCGAGCCGTCCGCGTCACGGGTCTCGTCGTTGAACGACCCTCATAGTCCGCGGACGAAGCATCCGTCGCGCCACGAGCGCCGGCGTGGCCTTTGGACCAAGCTGATCGCGGGAATCGGGATCGCCGTGCAACTCGAATACCTCTCGGATCGGTCGGACAACTTCAGACTCGGGCTGCTGATCTTCTTCAGCGTGATCTTCGGGGTGGGCCTCGCACAGTGGCCGCCGGCGAGATTCCTGCTCATGGGCCGCGCTTCGAAGGGCCGTGCAACGGACAGTGAGACGCACATATCAACCTAGGTCGTCAAAGTGTCATTGCCCAGCGCACGAGGACGAATATCGGGTCGCCCGTGGTACCACGTCCCCAGGCTAAAGACGGAACTCAGCTCGAGGTCTCTCCGGCGTCGGGCGGTCGCTGGCAGAGCGGCACTACCCGTTCTGGCGCGTTACTCCTGATCGGGCAGGCCGCTCTGGGGCTCTCCCTATGCATGCGCGCGCGCCAATCCGGCCCATCGCCCGTAGGCCCCCGAGCATCACCCAATCGCGCGATAGACACATCTGCGAGGCCTAATCCTTCTCGCCCCGCAGCAACGGCGCCCGGAAGCGATGCTCGGGACGAACACGGGTTGAAAGGTCTGGCCCTCCGTGTAAGCGACCGACGCGCTCATGAGGGGCGAGGTCGCCCCCGGGTCACATCCAATGGCCGAATCTGGGGTGGAGGTCCATCAAGAACTGGTCGATGTCCTCGAGCGTGACCTCAGCGAGGACGGTCCAGTTCCCCTCCCGCCTCACGAGGTGGTAGCGGTCGGCGCTCGATGAGCGCATCACAGCCAGCCCGTGTCGGGACGCGAGGTCACGCAGTCGTCGCTCGTCGTGCTTTGGGGGGCTGTCGGCCGTTGCGGTCATCTCGGGGTGTCTCCTGTCGCGGGGCCTCTAAGGACGGGCACGCGCGATATACCCCCGTTACGGCCGGTTAACGCCCGCTCTCCCCCGCACGTCGAGCACCGGTCGCGTCGCTCTGCGTCCCGCGCCGTGCGAGCAGCGCATTCACAGAAGGCGAGTGCGACTCGGCAGGAGCGCGGTCGCGTCGAGGAGGCCGCGGAGACTCAGCCGATAAACCAGACCCTCATCCCACCGCTCAGTGCACGGCGGAAGGGGGTCGCTGCCCTATCGGGGCACGCCACCGTTCAGCCGCTGGGCGAGGCCTAGAAAGGCCACCCCCGCGTCGTCGAGGGCGCGCGCGAGCGCGCCGCGCGCGTCGATGACGACGTTCGCATTCGAGAGTCCGCGGAACAACTGCCCGGCCCTCGAGGTCCGGGAGCCAACCCGCCTCAGGTTCGCAGTGTCAACACCGTCCCGGAGGTGCTGCCGCATCGGTTCAGACCCTCGCGGCGAGGATGTTGACGATCGCAACGATCACCAGCACCAGCAACAGGCCTACGACTATCGCCATGGCGATCCTGCCGCCGCTGTCCCGCAAACCGCCCCCGTTGCCCCTCAGATTCGTCGTCATCGGCCGCCGCCCCCTCAATCCCGGCCCTCCCCGGAACCACAGGCTCGGCTCCAGAACCACCCCGCGTCAAGTGATTCCCCAGTATTCGGTCAGGGGTTGCCGGCCACTACACCCCGGTCGTGAGCAGGGAAGGCCGGCCTCCGTCGTCAGCGACGCTCAGCGCCCTCGCTCGGCAATCCGCGCCAGAACTTGTTCTGCGTGCGTGAGCAGATCGGCCTCGGTGCGGCCATGACGCCGGTCCGAGGCCAGCCGGCGCCACCATCGGCAGGGAAGTCGTCGGCGGACCTCGAACACGTATCCGCCACGACTCGTCGGCGGCCTGACGGCCGGTTCGGTCAAGTAGCCGTCGCCACCCGCCACCCGGGCAGCCCTCAGCTCAGCCCTTGACCCAGTCCGGTGGCGGCGGCACGACGACGCCGACGACCGAGCCGACCCGCACCACGAAGCCCCTGCCGCCCGACGCGGCCCGGGCGATCTGCGTGCACTCCGGCCCGCTGCACCAGCGCGGCACGCGGTCCTGGCTCTCGCGGACCATCATCCAGAGGACGCCGGCCATCGTCTGACCCGGCAGGGTCGTGCGGCCCCGGTGGTCCTGGTAGAAGACCACCTCCGGCCGCAGCCCATCGGGGCGGGGCGCCGTCGCGGCGGCCACGATCGCGTCGTACTGCTGCCGGGTCTGCTGGTGGCCGACCACGTCGGTGCGCCACGTGGTCAGGCCGACGACGGCCAGGACGGCCAGCAGACCCAGCCCGACCCGCGACCAGGCCCCCGGGTCATGCAGCAGCAGCACCGCCGGGAGGACGAGGGCGAGCCAGGTCCACAGCTCCCCGCGCGGCATGGTCACCACGCCGGTGACCACGGTCTGCGCCGCCTCGAGCGCGGCCACCACCGCCAGCGCCGCGACGAGACGCGCCATGAGTGGCCGCACCACCGGACTGAGGAAGCCGGCGACGACCGCCAGCAGCCCGGCCACCGTGGCGACGGGCGAGAGGCGCAGCAGATCGACGGCGGAGCGGGCGGCGCGGCGGACGTTGGTGCGCAGGCTGGCCAGGTCGTGCAGCGGGTTCGGGTGCCGCCAGGCGGCGATCTCGACGCCGAAGTGCCCGAAGGCGAGCCAGTTGACGAGGTAGATGACGCCCACGCCGACGGCAAAGCTGCCCACCCATCCGAGCGCGAGCAGCAGCAGCCGGCGCCACGGCATACGGCCGAGGTGCACGACGGCGGCGAGGAAGAGCACGGGCGCCACGGGCGGATAGCTGAGCACCGACAGCACGGTGACGGCGAGCAGCCACCCGGCGAGCCGCCCGCCGCTCCGGGCGGCGAACGGCAGGGTCCACACTCCGCCGGCCGCCACGATCGCGGAGGAGACCTGCGTGGCGGGCCAGTAGAGCAGCTGCACCCATGTCACCGACGCGAAGAGGGCCAGCCCGACCAGCACCTGAACCGCCCAGTGCGTGCGCCGGTCGTCGCGCCACAGCAGCCGCCACAGTCCGGCGACGAAGAGGACGTATGCCGTCACGTGCGTCACCGACGCCCACGTCGGGGTCGTGTGCTGGCCGATCGCGAGCCACCAGAGGTAGTTGAGCCATCGGCCCTCGCGCAGGTTCTTGGCCCAGTTGTCGATGGTGCCGGGGGTGTGGGCCGGCAGCAGGTAGGGCCAGTCGTCGGCGCGCAGGAGCGGCCACAGCGCCTGGGCGAACGCGTCAGTGACGAGGACGGCCAGGACGAGCACCACCGTGATGACGGCCCAGCGGGGCGGCTGCCCGCCCGCGCGGGCGCCGGGGAGCGCCTCGGGTGCCGCTGCGGTGGACTCGGCCGTCATCGAGGCTCGCTCACGGGAGGAGGGTCGCGTCCTTCGACGATAGGCGGACCCGCGGCCCGGTCAAGGAGGTGCGCGCAGTCGAGGGCCGCATTCCCAGCAACTTCACCGACGTGGCCGGGCCTGCTCCCAGCGGCGAGCTCGGGTCAGTAGTCGCCCTTGATGACGAAGTAGGAGCCGCGGATCGTGCCGGCGAGCTTGGACTTCTGCCGCGCGAACTTGAAGGCGGCCAGCTCGTCGGGCACCTCCATGCCGTCGGAGAGCTTGAACCCGACGGCGCGCTTGCCCTGGTCGGCGAGCGTCCAGAGCACGTTGACCGACAGGCCCGACTCGTAGAAGACGTAGGACCAGCGGATGCCGTCGACCTCGAATTGCGTAGCCTCGAGCGCCGGCGAGGCGATGACGATGTCGCGTTCCTCCTTCAGGACGCGGGCGACGTGGTCGACGATGTCGTCGGCCTCGTGCGCCGGCCGCGTGCTGAAGGTGTGGTCGTACTTGTTCTTGAAGTAGCGAGCCTCGTTGGCGCGCAGGCCGGCCAGCGCCTCCGCCACGGGTGAGGACTCCAGCCCGGCCGTCGAGACCTTCGTGAAGTCGACGTCGTACGCCATTGCGCACCTCCTGCTCGGCCGCCGACCGTGCGGCCAGCCTCCTTCACAGGCTAGCCGCGGCCCCGCCGGCGGTGTCTAGGCTCGGACGGTAGGCAACGGCGGCGACGGGTCGCGCAGGCGCCGCGCATCTGGAGCGCCGGGTAGATCTTTCGGTCGTTGTGGCTCAGCGCGATCAGGACCCCGGACTTGCGCAGGCCGCGCAGCATGGCGTCGGGGTCCCGCTCGCCGTCGAGGAGTGCGCGCATCTGTTCCTCGCTCAGGTGGGCAGGGCGAGCACCCGGTCTCCGGGGCCGACCGCTGCACCACCGCCCGGGCTGGCTCCGGGATCCCGGCACCTTCTGTGACCCAAGGACCAACCGCGGACGGCAACAGGGCCGATGTAACGAGCCAGGTGCAGATTTCGGGCCCACTCGGTGCAATGACCGGGAGAGCGTGACGTCACACCAGCGGCATGAGCGCGAGATTCACTCAGCCTGTCGAGGATGAAGCCGACGGCTCTGGCTCTAGCCCACACTCCTTGTACATCGCTGCCTCGGCCGTGTCGCTCGTGGCGATGTAGACGTGCCACGTTCCGTGGTGCTGGGCCGCCAGCCGGCACGTCGCCGGCCAGTTCTTGAGCTCGAATACCGGTGACTGGGCCGGGATGAAGGCGGCGGAGTGCTCGGTGGGGTCGGGCAGTTGGGCGTGGGTGAGATCGTTCAGCTCGGAAAAGGTGCACGACACTCGAAACAGTTCGGGTCCGAGCTGAGAGGGGGTGACGGTCTGCGGCCGCCCGGAGAGGTATGTGACGCCGTTGTGCACCACGAAGTCGGTGTAGTCGATCGCCACCCCCTGACCCGGCTTGACCACGACGGGTGGACACCCGGCCACCGCGGTCGTTGACGCGGCTGGCGCAGCAGGCACCCATGCCTGCCTAACGCAGCCGGAAAGCACTGCCACGACGACGAGCACTGATCCACTGGCTACAAGCTGGCCCGAACGGCTCACGCCAGCAGCGTAAGACGCGGTAAGGGAGAACGGACGGAGTCAACGACC
>NZ_JBQCCV010000110.1:0-22816 GCF_051961875.1 Intrasporangium sp.
CGTCCGGCGCCGAGCGGGAGGCTGCGGGCGACGTCGGGCTCCTCGTCGAGGCCGGTCGAGAGCTCGAGGGACCCACCGCCGATGTCGACGACGAGGAGCCGGCCGCTCGACCAGCCGAACCAGCGGCGCACCGCGAGATACGTCATCCGCGCCTCGTCGGTCCCGGCGAGCACCTGCAGCCGGACGTCGGTCGCCCGGGCGACGGTGGCGATGACGTCATCGCCGTTCGGGGCGTCCCGGACCGCTGAGGTGGCGAAGGCCATGAGGTCCTCGACACCCTGGTCCTCGGCGACCGCGAGGCACTCCTTGACGAAGTCGGTGAGCCGGCTGGTCGTCTCGTCCGGGACGTTCCCCTCCGCCGTGAGGCGCTCCGCGAGGCGCAGCTCGATCTTGTGCGAGAAGGCGGGCAGCGGGTGTGCCCCGACGTGCGCGTCGACGACGAGGAGGTTGACGGTGTTCGACCCGATGTCGATGACACCCAGCCTCATGCGCGGGCACCCGTGGTCACCCTCCCGACCCTACAAGCGCCGCCCGTCACCGTTCGCTTCCGCCTCGAGCAGGAGGTATGCCGCCCACCGGGCGCGGTGGGCGGCATACCTCCTCGGTGTGCGGGCTCCCCGCCGGGGACTGCGTCAGCGGGAGCGGCGGCTCAGGGTGAGCGAGGCCAGCGCGAGGGCGAGCACGATGAACCCGACGACGACCGCGACATCGACGCCGACCGTGGTGAGCGGGTCGGTCTGCGTCGTGATCGTCTTCATCGCGTCGACGGCGTAGGACAGCGGCAGGACGTTCGAGATCCAGTGCAGCACGTCGGGCATCCGGTCGCGCGCGATGAACAGCCCACAGAGCAGGAACTGCGGGAAGATGAACGCCGGCATGAACTGGACCGCCTGGAACTCGGTCCGGGCGAAGGCGCTGGCGAGCAGGCCGAGGGCACTGCCGAGGAGGGCGTCGACGACCGCGACGACGACGAGGAGCCAGAGCGGCCCGGCGACCTGCAGGCCGCATACCCAGACGGCGAACGCCGTTGCCACGACGGCCTGCAGCGTGCCGAGGACCGCGAAGGCCAGGGCGTACCCGAGCATGAAGTCGGCCTTGCCGAGCGGGGTGGTGAGGAGCCGCTCGAGGGTGCCGGACTGCCGTTCGCGCAACGTGGCGACCGAGGTGACGACGAAGAGGACCACCATCGGGAAGATGCCGAGCAGCGCGGCGCCGAGGGCGTCGAAGACCGGTGTGCCGTTGAACATCCAGGCCAGCAGTCCGATGAGGACGCACGGCACCACGATGATGAGCGCGATGGTGCGGCGGTCGGTGCGGACCTGGCGCAGCACACGGGTGGCGGTCGCGAGGGTGAGGGCCGGGTTCATGATGCCGCCTCCTGTGAGGCCTGGGCCGCGTCGACGAGGGCGAGGAAGGCCGCATCCGGATCGGTGGTGCGGGTGCGCGCCAGCAGCTCCTCGGGGGTGAGGTCGGCGAGGACCGCCCCCTCGCGGAGCAGGACCAGCCGGTCGCAGCGACTCGCCTCGTCCATCACGTGGCTCGACACGATGAGCGAGTGCCCGGCCTCGGCCAGGTGCCGGAACAGCGCCCAGAGGTCGCGTCGCAGGACCGGGTCGAGACCGACCGTGGGCTCGTCGAGGACGAGCAGGGCCGGCCGGCCGACGAGCGCCGCGGCGAGGGAGACGCGGGACTCCTGGCCTCCGGAGAGGTCCTGGACGAGCTGGTCGGCATGGCTCGTCAGGTCGACCTCGGCAAGCGTCCGGTCGACGGCCTCGGCGAGCGCCGTTCCGGTGAGCCCGACGACGCGGCCGAAGTAGCGGATGTTGTCGCGGACGGACAGGTCGCCGTAGACGCTCGGCGCCTGGGTCACGTAGCCGACCTCACGTCGCAGGGGCGCCGACCCCGCTGGGTGACCCAGCACGGTGACGCTCCCCCCCTCGACGATCTGGACCCCGACGATCGCCCGCATCAGGGTCGTCTTGCCCGAGCCGGACGGGCCGAGCAGGCCGACGACCTGGCCGGCAGGCATGTCGAGGGACAGGCCGGGGATGACGAGGCGCCTGCCCCGCACCACTCGGAGCCCTTCGATGACGACAGCGGACCCAGCCGCACTATTCATCATGTGATGAATTCTATCCCTCGGTGGCTGGGGTGTCCACGAGGTGCGCCTGCAGAACCGGGCCGAGCCGTTCCACGATGACCTCGGGCGGCACGTCGACGAGGGCGGGCACCTTGAGGATGTAGCGCATGACCGCGAGCCCGAGCATCTGCGCACCTGCGAGCGAGCCCCGCAGCTCGGGGTCCGGCACCCCGGTGGCGGCGGCGATGCGGCCGAAGACCTCGCGGCTCAGGAACTCGCGCAGGACCCTGGCACCCTCGTCGCTCGTCATGCTCGACCGGAGCAGCGCCGCCAGGGTCTGCCGCCGCTCCGGCGCGTCCCACACGAGCAGGAACGTCTCGACGACCCGCCAGCCCAGTCGCGCCGGGTCGCCCGCAAAGACACGGCCGACGATCGCGACCGGGTCGAGGGACACCTCCATCGTCTCGGCGAACAGCTGCGCCTTGCCCGCGAAGTAGTGGTGCACGAGCGCCGGGTCGACGCCGGCCTCGCGTGCGATCCCCCGGATCGAGGCCTTGTCGTAGCCCTTCGCCGCGAACTGCCCGCGGGCGGCCGAGATGATCGCGGCCCTGGTGTCGACGCCGCCCGGACGCCGACCGCGTCCTCGTGGCGCCGTCATGTCGCCACCGTATCCGCGCCGGACCGAACCGGGGAGCCATCGACACGGCCACGAGCGGGCGACCGGCCGCCGAAGCCGGCTGTGCGGCATACGGACCGAGCACGGGAGGCGAGCGGCAGGAGGCATACAGTGTGCCGGTGGCCGAAGCACCCCTCGATCTTCCCCGCGTCTGGGTCGAGTTCACCGACCCGGCGGACACCGGGCAGCGGTTCCGGTGCGATCTCACGTGGCTGACGAGCAGCTGGACGTGCATCTTCGGCGCCGGCTGTCACGGCATCTACGCCGACCGCCCCGACGACGGCTGCTGCACCCTCGGCGCGCACTTCACCGACAAGGACGACCGCAGGCGGGTCGCGGCCGTCGTCGCCGAGCTCGGCCCGGACGAGTGGCAGTACCACGACGTCGGCACGGCGACCGGCTCGAAGAACGACTGGTCGGAGAAGGAGGACGGCGCCCGCAAGACCCGCGTCGTCGACGGCGCGTGCATCTTCCTCAACCGGCCCGGTTTCCCGGCCGGCGCCGGCTGCGCCCTGCACCAGCACGCCGTGCTGACCGGTGTTCCGCCGCACACAACGAAGCCCGACGTCTGCTGGCAGCTGCCGATCCGGCGGAGCTACCGGACGGTGCAGCTCCCCGACGAGACGAGCTATCTCGAGGTCACGATCACCGAGTACGACCGCCGCGGCTGGGGACCCGGTGGCCACGACCTCGACTGGTACTGCTCGGGCAACCCGGAGGCGCACGTCGGCCGCGAGCCGGTCTACCGAAGCTGCGCGGCCGAGCTCGTCGAGCTGATGGGCGAGGCTGCCTACGAGGAGCTCGTGCTGCGCGCCGAGGCGCACCTCGCGCAGGTCAAGGCCGCCCGGTCCCGGGGCGACCGCGCCCTGCTGCCGCTGCTCGTCCACCCCGCCACACTGGAGGCCAGGCGCCGATGACCGACATCATCCCGTCCCCGAACATCTGGGAGACCCCGGACGTCTACGAGGTCGAGAACCTGGGCGTCGACCGCGCCCACGCCATCGAGTCGGCCATGCGGTCGATCGCCGACTGGGCCGGCCGCGACGTCGTCGACATCGGCTGCGGGACGGGCTTCCACCTCCCGCTGTTCGCGTCGACCGCGCGGTCGGTCGTCGGCGTGGAGCCGCACCCACCGCTCGCCGCCCTTGCGCGGGAACGCATATCGGGTATGCCGCAGTGCTCGGTCCTCGAGGACGGCGCGGCCTCGATCGGGGTGCCGGACGGCTCGTTCGACGTCGCGCACGCCCGGTGGTCCTACTTCTTCGGGCCGGGTTCGGAGCCAGGACTCGCCGAGCTGGCGCGGGTCGTGCGGCCCGGTGGCACCGCCTTCGTCATCGACAACGACGCGACCCGGTCGACGTTCGGCTCGTGGTTCCGGCGTGCGCTGCCGCACTACGACGCCCGGGCCGTCGAGCGGTTCTGGGAGCGGCACGGCTGGCAGCGCGAGCGCCTCGACATCCGGTGGGACTTCGACTCGCGCGAGGACTTCGAGGCGGTCGTCGCGATCGAGTTCTCACCCGATGACGCCGACCTGATCCTGGCCGAGCACCCCGACGCCACCGGTGTCGACTACGCCGTCAACCTCTGGTGGCGCCACTACTGACCCATCCGTCGAGCTGGTGTGGCGGGTTGTGCGTGGTTGGTGTCGCCCTGGTAGCCACAACCGCGCACAACCCACCGGCACCTGTGGATGGCGGCGGCGCGCGGCGAGCCGACGTCGGCAGACTGCCCGGATGGACCTCGGCTCGAGTGAGCCCGTCGACCGGCTGCTCGCAGCCAGGATCGCCGGCCAGTCCGGGCTGGTCACCCGAGCCCAGGCACTCCGAGGTGGGTACAGCCGGGCGGCCATCAGGTGGCGGCTCTCGTCCGGACGCTGGGTCCAGCTGCACCGGGGCGTCTACCTGACCAGTCCGGGGCGGGACGACAGGATGATGCGGGCGGTCGCGGCCCTGCTCGCGATCGGCACACCGAGCGCGCTCTGCGGCCCGAGCGCCGGTGCCGCCTGGGGACTGACCTCGGCTGACACAGGCGATGTCCACGTCCTCGTGCCCTTCGGTCGTCGCGGTGTCGACAGGCCAGGGGTCAATGTCGTGCGGAGCAGACGCTTCCACGAGCGCGTGCACACGGAGGCGTGGCCGCACCGGACCACGGCCGAGCACACCGTCTTCGACCTCGCGATGGGACACGACCTCGATCGCGTCGTCGCGCTGATGGCGAAGGCGTGCCAGCTGCGGATCGCCACGGAGGCTTCGCTCGCCGCGGCACTGGCCACACGGCCCACCCAGACTCTTCACCAGGTCATCGCGGAGGTGCTCGGTCACGTCGGCGAGGGAGCCGAGAGCGCCGCCGAGGTGCGCTACGTCCGCGACGTCGAGGGGGCGCATGGGTTGCCGGCGGGGACGAGCCAGCTACCTGCTCCCGGGCGACGGTTCCGTGACCGCGCCTATGAGCAGTACCACCTCATCGTCGAGATCGACGGGCGGCTCGGGCACAGCGGCTGGTCGGACCGTCAGAGGGACAGCCGGCGAGACCGCGAGGCGGCCAGGGACGGCTGGCTCACCGTCCGCGGCACCTGGGTCGATGTCGCCGGGGGTCCATGCGAGTTCGCCGACGACCTTGGCCAGATCCTCTGCGACCGCGGCTGGGCCGGCCCACCCGTCAGATGCGGTCCGGGCTGCTCACTCGGGTCTTGGGCGGCCTGAATGGTCCGGATCTCGAGGTTGTGCGCGGTTGGTGTCGCCCTGACAGCCACAACCGCGCACAGCCGGCCCCGGTCCAGCTCAGGAGTCGTCGGCGAGCGCCTCGAGGATCGGCTCGGCCGCGGCCGCACTCAGGCGACCGGTGAGGACAGCCCGCTGCGCCGTCGCCCGGGCCATCGCCACGTAGGTCGGCCGGACGTCCGGCGCGTCCGACTCCAGCAGCTCCACGTGCTCGGCGACGGTCTCGGCATCGCCGCGCGACACCGGCCCACCCAGCGCGGCGTCCCCGAGCCGGAGGGCGTTGGACAGCGACGCGGTCAGGAGCGGCTCCAGGATCCGCGCGGGGTCCTCGATGCCTGCCTCGCCCAGCAGCTGCATCGACTGGGTCACGAGCGTGACGAGATGGTCCGAGGCGTGCGTGAGGGCCGTGTGGTACGCGAGCCGCTGCGTCTCCGGCACCCAGACGGGGTCGCCGCCCATCTCGATGACGAGCGCCTCCCCCAGCGGGCGGGCAAGGTCCATCGTCGTCACGGCGAAGCAGCAGTCGGTGAGCCGCTCGAGGTCCATCGCGGTGCCGGTGAACGCCATCGCGGGGTGCAGCGCGAGCGGGATGACGTTGCTGTCTGCGGCCGCCTCGAACACCGAGATCCCGTGTGCCCCCGAGGTGTGCATGACCAGCTGGCCCGGCGTGAAGACCCCGGCCTGGTGCAGCCCCGCCACGAGGCCCGCGAGCGTGTCGTCGGGGACCGCGAGGATGACGAGGTGCGCCCCCTCGATGACGTCGGGCACCGGCTTGACCGGCGCCTGCGGCAGCAGGTCCGCGGCGCGTGACAGCGACGCCTCGCTCACCGCCGACACCCCGGTGACCCGGTGCCCAGCCTGCTCGAGCGCCGCCCCGAGCACCGCCCCCACGCGGCCGGCCCCGACCACCCCGATCTCGAAGCGCGCCGGTCGCTCGTGCGGAGTACTCACCCGGGAACGCTATCGCTACAGTCCCACCGTGAGCTCGGTCCCGTGGCGGGTGGCGTGGCAGCACGCCCTGTATGACGCTGAGCTCGGTTTCTATGTCACGCGCGGCGGGCCGTCGGCGCACTTCGCGACTGCGGCCCAGGGACCGACGGGCCGGGTGCTCGCCGAGGCCTTGCTCCGGCTCTGGCACCGGCACCACCCCGACCGCCCGCCCTCGGTCATCGTCGACATCGGCGCGGGCCGCGGCGAGCTGACGAACCACCTCGCCGCCCTGACCGCCTCCCCCACTCGTACCGGGCGCTCCCTCACGTCCCACACGACCCCCGAACGGTCGGTTCGCCCGGAGGGGGGTGGGGAAGCGCGGGTCGTCGGGGTCGACGTGGTGGACCGGCCGGACGGACTGGACGCGGGCGTCGAGTGGGTCCGGTCGCCGGGAGGTGCGCACCTGCCGGACGGCCTCACCGGCCTCACGGACGCGCTGGTCGTCGCCCACGAGTGGCTCGACGTCGTCCCCTGCACGATCGCCGAGGTCGCGGCCGACGGCGGCCTCCGGGAGGTCCTCGTCGAGCCGGGCACTGGTGCCGAGCAGCTCGGACCGGTCGTCACCGACGCGGACACCGCGTGGGTGGAGCAGTACTGGCCGGACCACGCCGGCGGCGGCCGCATCGAGATCGGCCGGACCCGCGACGAGGCTTGGGCCGACCTCCTGACCCGGGTCGACTCGGGTCTCGTCGTGGGCATCGACTACGGCCACGTGCGGAGCGGGCGGCCGAGCGGCGGGACGCTCGCGGCATACCGTGAGGGGCATCTGGTCCCCCCGGTGCCCGACGGCACATGCGACCTCACGGCCCACGTCGCGATGGACAGCCTCGGCGCCGAGGAGCTGCACCGCCAGCGGGACCTGCTCGTCGACCTAGGCTTCGAGGCACGAACCCCCGACCACACGGCCGCGCGCACCGACCCGATCGGCTACCTCCGCGCTCTCGAACGGGCCTCCGCCGAGGCGCGGCTCATCGATCGGAGCGGGTTCGGCGCCTTCTGGTGGGCCGTGAAGCAGGTGGGCAGCCCACACGTACCCTGAGGCCATGCGTCGGTTCCTGGCCCTGGTCCTGCTCGCCGTCGGATTCGCCCTCGTCGGCGCACCGGCCGCGAGCGCCCATGACGTCCTCGAGTCGACGTCGCCAGCCGACCGCACGACCGTCGACCGGCTGCCCCAGGCCGTGACGCTGACGTTCTCGGACGACCCGCTGGCGCTCGGCACGCAGATCCTCGTCAAGGGCCCGAGCGGCAACGTGGCCCACGGAGACCCGACGATCGAGGGTCGGGTCGTCCACCAGCAGCTGAGCGCGCAGGCACCTGCCGGCGACTACGTCGTGACCTACCGCGTCACCTCGTCCGACGGCCACCCGATCTCCGGCACCTTCTCGTTCCACGCCACAGTCGGGCTCGACGGCTCGACCGCGACGCAGGGCGCCCCGGTCCCCGCCCAGCAGCCCGGCTCCCCCGATGTCGCGGCCGCCCAGCAGTCATCGTTCGTCCCGGTCATGCTCACCATCGCCGGCGTCGTCATCGTCCTCCTCATCGGCGCCGTGGTCTGGATCGGCTCCCGCCGCCGCGACGCCGCGGCCACGCCCGGCACCGCGGACACCCCGGACACCGCCGACACCAAGAACCGAGGGTGAGCGGCATACTCGACCCATGACCGAGGCGACCACGTCGGGACGTGAGCTGACCGTCGGCGTCGGCGCGGGCGGGCTCGCGACCGCCGACATGGTGCTCAACATCGGTCCGCAGCACCCCGCGACGCACGGCGTCCTGCGCCTGCGGATCGTCGTCGACGGCGAGCGCATCGTCAGCGCCGAGCCGATCATCGGCTACATGCACCGCGGCGCCGAGAAGCTCTTCGAGGTGCGCGACTACCGCCAGATCCTCGTCCTCGCGAACCGGCACGACTGGCTCTCGGCCTTCGCCAACGAGCTGGGCGTCGTGCTCGCCGTCGAGGACATGCTGGGGATGGAGGTCCCCGAGCGGGCGGTCTGGGCCCGCACCCTCCTCGCCGAGCTGAACCGCGTGCTCAACCACCTGATGTTCCTCGGCTCGTATCCGCTCGAGCTCGGCGCGATCACGCCTGTGTTCTATGCGTTCCGCGAGCGCGAGGAGCTGCAGGCCGTCATGGAGGAGGCCTCCGGCGGCCGGATGCACTACATGTTCAACCGGGTCGGCGGTCTCAAGGAGGACCTGCCGGCCGGGTGGCTGGGCCGGGTCATCGAGGCGGTCGCGGCCGTCCCCCGCCCGCTGCCGGACCTCGAACGCCTCATCGTCGGCAACGAGATCCTCGAGGCCCGCACCCGCGGCGTCGGCGTCCTGCCGCGCAGCCTCGCCCTCGCGCACGGCGTCTCGGGGCCGATCGCGCGGGCGAGTGGCGTCGACGTCGACCTGCGCCGGGACACGCCCTACCTCGCCTACGCCGAGCTCTTCGTCCCCGGCGGCCCCGGCCGCGTCGTGACGCGCGAGGCCGGCGACTGCCTCGCCCGCCTGCAGGTCCTCCTCGAGCAGACCCGCGTCAGCCTCGACCTCGCCGACGCGTGCGTCGAGCGCCTCGCGGACCTGTCCCGCGGCCCCATCAACGTCAAGCTCCCGAAGGTCCTCAAGGTCCCGGAGGGCCAGATCTACTGCGCCACCGAGAACCCGCTCGGCTTCAACGGCTACTACCTCGTCTCCCGTGGCGACAAGACGCCGTGGCGGCTGAAGCTGCGCTCCGCGTCCTTCAACAACGTCTCGGTGCTCGCCGAGATGCTGCCGGGGCAGCTGATCGCCGACATGGTCGCGATCCTCGGGTCAATGTTCTTCGTCGTGGGGGACATCGACAAATGAGGGTCGGTATGCCGCTCACCGGACTGTCGCGCGCTGGTGCCCTCCGCGCCGCCGGGGTCATCCTCATCACCTCCGTCGTGTCGATCGCCGCGGCCTGCTCCAACGAGGACACCGTCGACACGATCCCCCCGCCCTGGCCGAACGCGACCAACACGAGCCTCGACCAGGGCCCGACCCCCGCGCCGACGTCCACCTCGACGACGCGGCACCGGACAAGCCCGCCGAGCACACACTCGAGCACGTCGTCGCGCCGCTGAGGGCAGAATCGGCCAGGAACGGCTCTGGACTCTCGGCAATCCGAACCGCCAAGAATTCTGCCGCGGCCCGATTCTTGGCGGCCCAGGGCAACCCGAACCCCCGACGGCTCAGCCGCGGTCCTCGTCGTCGTCCTCGTTGTCGTCCTTGCGCTTGGGCGGCTTGATCCGGCACATCGACTGGGCCACCATGCCGGCGACCGCCAGCAGGATCGCGAGCGCCATGTGGGCGAGGAGCGGCCATAGCCGCGCGAGCTGCGACTCGACGTCGATGTCGGGCATCAGGAGCAACGCGTTGGACCCGTACCAGCCGGTGAGCGCCGCCCCGGTCAGCGCCGCGGCCTGCCCGAGCACGAGGGTGCGCGCCGCGCGCATCGGGCTCATCGAGGTCAGGCCGCGGCCGTCGCGCACCTGCTTGACCTGGGAGCCGGCGATGAGCACTCCGGCGCCGAGGAAGGCCATGACCACGAGCCCCACCCAGCCGGGGTCCGGCACGAAGTGGCCGCTCGAGACCCACCACTTCGTCCCCACCCAGCCGACGATGAGCGCGACGAGCGCGACGATGACGAGGGTGGTGACCCGCAGTCCCTCGCGTGGCCTCATGCGTCCTCCCATTCCGGTCCCGGGCGCACGCCTGACCGATCAAGTTCCGTGAGCAGGTCGCCGACAGGACGTATGCCGTTCCCGCCCTTGCCGACGCGCAGCCGGGCCGCGGGGTCGGCGAGGTCCCACGGGACGAGGACGAAGGCCCGCTCGGCGGCCCGTGGGTGGGGCAGCGTCAGCTCGGGCGCCTCGCTGCACACCTCGGAGTCCGACCCGGGGCGACCGTACTGGACCAAGTCGAGGTCGAGCGTCCTTGCTCCCCAGCGGATCTCGCGGGTA
Source organism: Intrasporangium sp. (assembly GCF_051961875.1). Classification (GTDB taxonomy): domain Bacteria; phylum Actinomycetota; class Actinomycetes; order Actinomycetales; family Dermatophilaceae; genus Intrasporangium_A. The sequence continues at coordinate 10,435 of NZ_JBQCCV010000110.1, forward strand.
CGGCCGTGGTCGGCCTCGATCTCGTGCAGGACGCGGAGCAGCTCGTCCGCCGCAAGGTCGGTGCGAGCGATGGCGACGGCGTTGAGGTAGGGCGGCTGGTCCGCGGGACCCCCGACGGGGTCGGTCTCGACGATGGGCGAGACCGCGACGACGGTGACTCCGGCTCGGGCGGCGAGCCCTTCGACGGCGCTGCGCAGCGTCTCGCCGCGGTCCCCGAGGTTCGAGCCGAGGGCGACGACGACCGGGACGCCGCCGCGACGGACCCGGACCTGGACGTCGGTGAACGGTCGTCCGACCGGAGCCTCCGGCTTGTGGACGACGACCTCGACGGCGTCGACCCGGTCGCGGCGCAGCGCGTCGGCGGCGATGACCTCGGCGAGGCGCTCGATGAGGTCGAAGGACGGCCCGGTGATGCGGGCGACGACGTCGTCGGCGACTTCGGCATAGCTGACCGTCGTCGCGAGGTCGTCAGTCCGGCCGGCCTCGGACAGGTCCAGGTCGAGGGTCACATCGACGACGAACGGCTGGCCGTCGCGCTTCTCGAAGTCGAGGACACCATGGAAGCCGCGAGCCGAGACGCCTTGCAGGACAATGCGGTCGGTCACCGAGCGCCCTCCTCGACAGGTGCGTGCGCCTGGGCGGCCTCAACGACCGCGAGGGCCCGCACCGTGCGGGCGACGTCGTGGACCCGGACGCACCAGAGGCCAGCCATCGCCGCCATGACCGACGTGGCGGCCGTCTCGAGATCGCGCTCCGCGGGCGGTCGCGGCGGCTCCCCCGGGGGCCGCCCGACGCGACCGAGGAAGGCCTTGCGGGAGGCACCGAGCAGGATCGGGTGGCCGAGGTGGTGCAGCCGCGGGAGGGCCGCCAGGAGGGCCCAGTTGTGGTCGGCGGTCTTCGCGAATCCCAGGCCGGGGTCGAGGACGAGCAGGTCCTCCGCCAGCCCGGCACCCAGCAGCTCGTCGCGGCGGGAGGCCAGCTCGCGGCATACCTCCTCGAGGACGTCGTCGTAGACGGCGCGCGCGTACATCTCGGCGCTGTGCCCGCGCCAGTGCATCGCGATGTAGGGCAGCCGTGCGCCGACGACGTAGGGCACCATGTCCGGGTCGGCGTGCCCGCCGGAGACATCGTTGACGATGACCGCACCCGCGGCGACGGCCGCCTCGGCCACCTCGGCGCGCATCGTGTCGACGGAGACGACGGCGCCCTCAGCGGCCAGTTCCCGGATCACCGGGATCACCCGGCGCAGCTCCTCGGACACGGAGGGACGCTCGGCGCCCGGCCGCGTGGACTCCCCGCCGACGTCGATGATGTCGGCCCCGGCCGCCCAGACGTCCCGGCCGTGCCGGATCGCGGCCGCGGGCTCGAACCACTCACCGCCGTCGGAGAACGAGTCGGGGGTCACGTTGACGACGCCCATGACCAGCGTCCGGTCCCGTTCGGCAAGCAGGTCGGCCGCGGTCATGGGGACCATCCTGCCACTGGGCTCACGCGTCCCTCCGCGTCAGGAGGCGGGGCAGCGAGGGGCGGGTCACGAAGGCCTCGGCGCGGAGCGCGGCGAGCGCGACGCGGGGCAGGGTGCCCGCCGGGTAGACGAGGAACCGGCCGATCCAGCGGGGATGGAACTTGCTGTTGAACCGATAGAGCGACTCGAGCTGGAACCACCGCGAGCCGAGGCCGAGCAGGCGGCGCATCGAGCGGGTGATCGGGCCGGCGCCGAGGCGCTCCGCCCGCTCGAAGACGCTCCGGAAGGCGGCGAAGTTGAGCGAGACGCGGCGGATCCCGAGCTCGTGGGCCGCCTCGAGGACCGAGACGATGAGCAGCTCGTTGACGCCGGCCTCGGCGCGCCGGTCGCGGCGCATGAGGTCCAGGGAGATCCCGTCGCACCCCCAGGGGACGAACTGGAGGAAGCCGCGCACGACGCCCTCATGCACGGCGAGGACGACGAGGGCGTCGGGGTCGCGAGGGTCGGCGACCCGCCCCAGCGCCATGGAGAAGCCCCGCTCGGTCTCGCTGCCGCGCCACGCCTCGGCGTCACGCAGCAGCTCGTGGCGCGCCGCCGGGGTCATGTCGCGGACCCGGACGATCCGCGTCTCGTAGCCTGCGCGCCGGACCCGGCTCACCATCTGCCGCACGTTGCGCATCGAGCGACCGGAGAGGGAGAACGACTCCGTGTCGACGACGGCCTCGTCACCGAGCTCGACGGCGGCGAAGTCGGTGAGCCGCTGCCAGGCCCGGCCAGCCCGCTCCGAGCAGCCGAGGGCCGCGGGGACCCAGGCATGCCGGTCCGCCTCGAGGAGGAAGTTCGTCATCGCCCCCGGCCAGGCCTCGGGGTCGCCGATCGGGTCGCCGCTGGCCAGCATGACGCCGCCGACGACGCGGTAGGCGACGGCCGCCTTGCGGGAGTCGGACCACAGCACGCTCTTGTCGCGTCGCAGGTTGAAGTAGCCGAGCGAGTCCGCCGTCTCAGGGAGCATCTGCCGCAGCGTCGCGTCGTCCTCCTCGGACAGGTGCGGCAGGGGCCGGGGCGAGCGGAGCAGCAGCAGGATGGGCACGAGGACGGTGACGACGCCGAGCCCGAGCAGCACGTCGGAGATGAAGTCCTCGAAGCGCCCGTGCCGGAAGACGAGGTCACCCGAGACGCCGACCATGCCGAGCCACACCTGCTGGACGGCCGACCACAGACCGGGCCACCCACCGATGACCTCGCGCTCGTACCAGATGAGCATGCCCAGGCCGATGAACGTGCTTCCGACGAGCAGACCGAGGCCGGTCCACAGCGCCCGCCAGCGGGTCGTCGGGTCGCCCGCGGCGTAGAACTCGTCGCGGTGCCGCAGCAGCAGGTAGAGCAGGACCCCGGACGCGACGGCGATGATGAGCCGGGAGTGGACGGCGTCGATCGCGGTGGCGGCGGCCGTCAGCGGCACGGCCGCCTGCCAGGCCCGGCGTTTGCGGCGCTTGAGGGCGTGCCCGAGCAGCGCGAGGAGGACGCCGAAGACGACCATCCCGGCGGCAGCGAGGTTGCCGATCCCCCACGGCAGCAGGGTGCCGAGCCAGTGGGCCCGGCCGCGGAAGCCGTGGGTGAACCCGCCCGCGATGTTGAGGATCGCGACGGCATAGACGACCGTCCCGATGATGCGGGGCATGTGCGTCGAGACGGGCCGGACCCGTCCGAGCGTCTCCGCGACCGACGACCGGGTCTCGCTCAGCTGCTTGTCGCGGCTCACTTGTTGCCCTCGAGCATCAGCGCCATGGCCTCTGCTCGAGTGGCTGGATCTCGCAGCTGGCCACGGACCGCAGAGGTGATGGTCGACGCGCCCGGTTTGCGGATGCCGCGCATCGACATGCAGAGGTGCTCCGACTGGATGACGACGATGACGCCCTGCACGCCGAGGTGCTCGACGAGGGCGTCGGCGATCTGGGAGGTGAGCCGTTCCTGGACCTGGGGGCGCCGGGCGTAGATCTCGACGAGCCGGGCGAGCTTGGACAGGCCGGTGACCCGGCCGTGCTTGTCGGGGATGTAGCCCACGTGGGCGACGCCGTGAAAAGGCACGAGATGATGTTCGCACGTCGAGTAGAGCTCGATGTCGCGGACGATCACCAGCTCTTCGTGATCGATGTTGAAGGTCTTGTCGAGGACGTCCGAGGCCTCCATGTCGAGGCCGGAGAAGATCTCGGCGTAGGAGCGGGCGACGCGCTCGGGGGTGTCACGCAGCCCTTCGCGGTCGGGGTCCTCCCCGACCGCGATGAGCAGCTCGCGGACCGCTTTCACTGCCCGCGCCTGGTCGACCGCCACGGTCAGCCCTTCTCGCCCGGGTCGACGCGGTGGTCGTCGGGCACCTCCACGATCTCGGCCGGCGGGTGCTCGTCGGCGAGCGGGTGCGCACCGACCGACGCGGCCTCGTCGATCTCCTCCTCGATCTGCTTGTCCGGCGGGACCGGCGGCGGCAGGTGGCCGTTCTGCTTCGCGGCGATCTCGGCCGGGGTGAGCACCGGCGGGATCGTGCTCGGCTTGCGGGTCTGCGACGAGAGCCAGGTCGGCCGCGGCGGCAGCTTGACGACGTTGGTGAAGACCTCGGCGAGCTCGCCCTGGTTGAGCGTCTCCCGCTCGAGGAGCTGCAGGACGAGGTGGTCGAGGACGTCGCGGTTCTGGTTCAGCGCCGTGTAGGCCTCGTCGTGCGCCGACTCGATGAGCTTCTTGACCTCCTCGTCGACGACCCCGGCGATCTCCTCCGAGTAGTCACGCTGGTGGCCCATGTCGCGGCCGAGGAACACCTCACCGTTGCTCTGCCCGAGCTTGATGGCGCCGATCCGCTCCGACATGCCGTACTCCGTGATCATCTTGCGGGCCATGCCGGTGGCCTTCTCGATGTCGTTGGAGGCGCCGGTCGTCGGCTCGTGGAAGACGATCTCCTCGGCGACGCGGCCACCGAGGGCGTACGCGAGCTGGTCGAGGATCTCGTTGCGGGTCGTCGAGTACTTGTCGTCGACGGGCATGACCATCGTGTAGCCGAGGGCCCGGCCGCGCGGCAGGATCGTGATCTTCGTGACGGGGTCGGTGTGGTTGAGCGACGCGGCGACGAGGGCGTGGCCACCCTCGTGGTACGCCGTGATCTTGCGCTCCTTGGCCGACATGATCCGCGTGCGCTTCTGCGGACCAGCGATGACGCGGTCGATCGCCTCGTCGAGCGCCCGGTTGTCGATGACGCGCTTGTCGCTGCGCGCCGTCAGCAGCGCGGCCTCGTTGAGGACGTTGGCGAGGTCGGCGCCGGTGAAGCCCGGCGTGCGGCGGGCGACGGCGAGCAGGTCGACGTCGGGCGCCATCGGCTTGCCCTTGCCGTGCACCTCGAGGATCCGGTGCCGGCCGATCATGTCGGGGGCCTCGACGGCGATCTGCCGGTCGAAGCGGCCGGGCCGCAGGAGTGCCGGGTCGAGGATGTCGGGCCGGTTCGTCGCAGCGATGAGGATCACGTTGGTCTTGACGTCGAAGCCGTCCATCTCGACGAGCAGCTGGTTCAGGGTCTGCTCGCGCTCGTCGTGGCCGCCGCCGAGGCCGGCGCCACGGTGCCGGCCGACCGCGTCGATCTCGTCGACGAAGACGATGGCCGGGGCGTTGGCCTTGGCCTGCTCGAAGAGGTCGCGGACGCGGCTGGCACCGACGCCGACGAACATCTCGACGAAGTCGGAGCCGGAGATCGAGTAGAACGGCACGCCGGCCTCACCGGCGACAGCCCGGGCGAGGAGGGTCTTGCCGGTACCGGGCGGCCCGTAGAGCAAGACGCCCTTGGGGATCTTCGCGCCGACAGCGAGGAACTTCGCGGGTTCCTGGAGGAACTCCTTGATCTCGTGCAGCTCCTCGATCGCCTCGTCGACGCCGGCGACGTCGGCGAAGGTGACCTTTGGCATGTCCTTGGTGGCGAGCTTCGCCCGCGACTTGCCGAACTGCATCACTCTCGAGCCGCCGCCTTGCATCTGGCCCATCAGGAACCAGAAGAGGCCGAGGATGATGATGATCGGCAGCACCGAGTAGAGCATCGAGCCGAGCCAGCTGGGCTGGTCGATCTCGTCGGTGTAACCCTTCGGCGGGTTGGCCTTCTCGATGGCGTCGACGACCTGGCCACCGCGCGCGTCGACGTAGTAGGCGTAGACGGACGTCGCGTCCTTCACCGTGCCGTCGGGCGACGTGTACGGCGTCTTGAACGTCAGTTCCATCTTCTCGTTGTTGACGAGCGTGGCCGACTCGACGTTGCCCGATGCGATCTGCTTCATCGCCTCGGAGGTGTCGATCCGAGGTGCACCCGAGTCGGAGAACATCAGGCCGAAGACCAGTGCGCCGATGAGGAGCAGGATCCACACCATCGGGGTGCGAAGAATGCGCTTTGCGTCCATGTAACTGCGGGGCCTTCGCCCCGGTCCTCCTGCTCGTCTGGCGGTGCTGACTGATCGATCAACGTCTGGGCAGGCTTCAGTGTTCCGTATCCGGTCCGCTCATGCCCAGCCAGCCGAGGTCCAACCTGCCCTGCCCGTACCCTCCGCGCGAGCTCGTATGCCGGTCACCGCCCCTCCGTACGAGGCGTCGCGGGGTCAGTCCGGTGTCGCCGCGCGCAGCGCGTCGAGGACCCGGCTGTCGACGCCCTCCGGGGAGAGCCGCGACTCGTAGTTGACGATGCCGGCCCAGTCGGCGAGCGCCGCCGCGACGTCCTCGTTCGTGTGGCCGAGCCGGGCGAGCCGGCCGCGCATCTCCTCGGCCAGGTCTCCCTCGAGGGGCAGCACGTCCTCCGCGTGGCCGAAGACCATCTCCCACTCGCCGAGGAGCCGAGCGACCTCACCCACGGGATCGGCGTGGTCGTCGACGCGAAGGTCGACCAGCACGCCGGAGCCGTCGTAGCCCGCCCCCGGCTGCACGGCATACAGGGCGGCACTCTGCCGGCCACGCGCGTCACCGCCGGCGGCGTCGCCCGCCGCGAGCGCGGCGAGAAGGCGCTGTGCGAACGGCTCGTCCTCGGACTCGAGCCAGGCGCGCTCCATCTCCGCGACGACCTCAGGCCCGGTCAGGATGTTGCCCTGGATGGCGTATGCCGCCGTCCCCGAGTCGTGCGCGACCCCACCGCACCAGGGCAGGCATCCGGGGCCGGTGTAGGTCGCGGCGCTCGAGGGGCCGACGAGCCCGAGCTGGCGCTCGTCGCGGCCCTCGTCCGCGGACGTCGTGGTCGCGATGGCCGCCCCGGCGGCGTCGCCCGAGGCGAGGCGCTCGAGCAGCTCCTCGATGTAGGCGACGCGGGCGAAGGACTGGGTCGCGACGGCGCCGACACCCGCGCGGGCCCCGGGCACGACCGAGCCGACGGCGAGGAACTTGCTGGCGACGGCGACGCCGTAGGCGTCACCGTCGCGGGCGACGATCGAGAAGGTCATCGGCCGGTCCCCGTCAGGCGTAGACGTGTGGCGCGAGGGTGCCGACGCAGCGGAGGTTGCGGTAGCGCTCCGCGTAGTCGAGGCCGTAGCCCACGACGAACTCGTTGGGGATGTCGAAGCCGACGTACTTCACGGGGATGTCGACCTTGACGACGTCGGGCTTGCGCAGCAGCGTGCAGATCTCCACGGAGGCCGGCTTGCGGGACTCGAGGTTGGCCCGGATCCACGACAGGGTCAGGCCGGAGTCGATGATGTCCTCGACGATGAGGACGTCCTTGCCGGTGATGTCCGCGTCGAGGTCCTTGAGGATCCGCACGACACCGGAGCTCTTCGTGCCGGAGCCGTAGGACGAGACCGCCATCCAGTCCATCGGCGCGGTGCCCGGCAGCGCCCGCATGAGGTCGGCCATGACGACGACCGCCCCCTTGAGGACGCCGACGAGAAGGAGGTCCTTGCCCTCGTAGTCCTGCCAGATCTGCGCCGCCAGCTCCGCGAGCCGGGCCTGGATCTGCTCCTCGGTGAGGAGGACCTTGGCGAGGTCGGCTCCCATGTGCTCGCTGTCCACTAACGGCTCCTCGGTGTGTCGGGGTGGGCGAACCGACCCCATTCAACCCGATCGACCAACCCGCGCGGCACGGCACTCCTGCAAGGCGAGGGATTCGCGTCGCCCGGGGGGGCCGGCGCCGGGTCAGTGGTCGGCGACCGGGATCGGGCTGAACCGGATGGCGCCCTCGTCGCGGGCCACTGCGATGCCGCCCGGCACGTGGAGCGGCCCCTGGCCGTGCCACGACGTGAGCAGCGCGTCGAGCGACTCGACGTGCGCCGCCGAGACGTCCGCGATCGGTGCCCCGGCCTCGGAGGCGAGGATGCGCCAGACCCGGGTGCGGATCGCCCGAGGCAGGGCGCTCAGGGCGTCGAGGTCGACCCCGGGATGACCGGGCGCGTTGGGCAGCTCGGCCCGCGCCCGTCGCGCGAGCTCCTCGAGGTGGTCCGCGTCCTCCCGCAGCAGGTCCGCGGAGCGCGCCAGCGCGGCGACGAAGCCCGGGCGGAGATGGGCCTCGAGGATCTCCAGCACCTTGCGGGCCCGGACTCGCCGGAACGACTCGTCGCCGTTGTGCGGGTCGTCCCACGGCTCGATGCCGTGGGCGGCGCAGACCGCCCGGGTCGTCGCGCGCGGGAGCGCGAGGAACGGGCGCACCACGAGGCCCCGGCGCACCGGCATACCGGACAGCGACCGCGCCCCCGAGCCGCGGGCGAGCCCGAGCAGGACCTGCTCGGCCTGGTCGTCGCGGGTGTGGCCGACGAGGATGAGGGCCGCGCCGAGCCGGTGGGCCGTCGTCTCGAGGACGGCGTAGCGGGCGGTGCGGGCATCCGCCTCGGGTCCGGCGCCGGTTGTCGGCACCTGGGTCTCCACGACCTCGACCGGAGCCAGGCCCAGCTGCCGGCACGTCGCCGCCGCGCGGTGCGCGACGATGCTCGACTCCTCCTGCAGCTGGTGGTCGACGATCACCGCGCCGCCACGCATGCCGCTCCGGGGCGCCTCGAAGGCGAGCGCGGCGGCGAGCGCCATCGAGTCCGTGCCGCCGGAGACGGCGGCGACGATGAGGGAGCCCTCGGGGATGTCCTTGAGGTGCTCGCGCACAGCGAGCCGTGCCGCGGCAACCGCGGGATCGGGACCGGTCACGCCGCGCCTCAGCCGTGCACGCGCCGCACCCAGGCGGCGGGGTCGAGGATCTCGGTCGCGCGGGGCAGGGTCTCCGGCGAGGCCCAGACCTCGGACAGGCCGTCCCGGCCGACCGCGTCCATGACGGCCCGGACGAAGCCGGCGCCGTCGCGGTACTGGCGCAGCTTCGCCTCGAGACCGAGGAGCTTGCGCAGCAGCCGGTCGACGCCGACCGAGCTCATCCGGCGCCGGTCGAACTTCGCCCGGATCTCTGCGACGGTGGGGATGACCCGGGGCCCGACGTCGTCCATCACGACGTCGGCATGACCCTCGAGGAGCGACATGATCGCGGTAATGTCGGCGATCTTCGCCTTCTGCTCCGGGGTCGCGAAGAGCTGGCCCAGCCCCTCCCCCGAGCGGATCACCTCGGGCAGGCGGGTCGCGAGCTGCTGGAGCCGGTTGCCGATGTCCTCGGGCGTCGGGGCGAGGTCCACCGCGAGCTGCTGGGTCTGCTCGATCATGTGCTCGCGCAGCCACGGCACCGCGGTGAACTGGACCCGGTGGGTCTCCTCGTGCATCGCGACCCACCGGCGGAAGTCGTGCGGGTCGACGTCGAGCTGCCGCTCCACCTGCACGATGTTGGGGGCGACGAGCAGCAGGCGCGGGGTGCCGCCCGGCGCAAGGTCGTACTGCCCGAGGATCTTGCTCGACAGGAAGGCGAGCAGCCCTCCGATCTCGGCCCCGGTGACCTTGCTGCCGATCGCGGCTGCGGCCGGGCCGAGGTTGACCTTCCGCGTCGCAGTCAGCTTGTCGATGATCGGGTCGAGCATGGCCTCGAACGAGTCGACGTTGGCACTGATCCAGCCGGCCCGGTCGACGATGAGGGGCGGTGGCGCGGCCTCCGGCGCCCGCATGCCCGACGTCTCGGCGACGGGCTCGACCGCCTCCGCCGCCGCGGCCCGGAGGTCGGCGACGATCGTGGCCGCCTCCTCGAAGCTGACCTGCGGGCCGGCCTTCGTGATGACCTGCCCCGTCCGCTTGGCGAACTCGTAGTCGACGTATGCCGCTCCGCCGGCTGGCGCCGGCAGCCTGGTCGATTCGCTCATGCTGAGTCTCTCGCCCGTCTGTGCTCGGTCTCGTCCTCGAGGCCACCCCGCTTGCTCGAGGCAGTCACCGCACCAACGCTACGCGCTGGCTCTTCGTTCCCGGGGACGATACCTCGGCGCCCCGACAGGTCCGGTCAAGAGTGCGGCCAGACGGTCAGGCCCGGCACCCGCAGGAGGCGAGCGCCGTGACGAAGCCATCGAGTGCGGCCCGGGCGTCCGCCATGCCCGCCTTGGGCACCAGTCCCGCGAAGACGAGGAGGCGTCCGTCGTCGTCGACGACGCTGCCGGCCAGGGCGTTCGCGCCGGTCAGGGTGCCGGTCTTGGCCCTGACCCGGCCTGCGGCGGCGTGGGCCGTGCCGGAGAGGTACCGGTCCTCGAGGGTGCCTGTGAGGCCCGCGATCGGCATGCCCTCGATGGCCAGTCGGAGCGCGGCGTGTCGCCCGTCGTAGCCCTTCGCGAGCAGGTCGGTCAGGAGCAGGGCGGTCACCCGGTTCTCCCTCGACAGTCCGCTGGCATCGCTGAGGGCCACGCCCTGGATGTCGAGCCCGAGCGCGGCCACTCGCTTGACGACCCAGGTGCCGACGTCGCCGAACGAGGTCTGGGCGCCGGACCGGAAGGCCGCCTGCCGAGCCAGGATCTCGATGAGCGCGTTGTCCGACTCGGTCAGGGCCAGCCCGAGCTGGTCCAGGACCGGGGCCGAGTCCACGGAGCCGAGGACCCGCGCGTCGAGCGGCGCGAGGCTATGCGCGACCGAGGCTCGGCTCGCCGTGATCCCGTGCTTGCGGAGCTGGGCGAGGAAGGCGTCCACGGTTCCCGCGACCGGGTCGGCTGGGCCCGGCCGACCGGGCACCGCTCGCTGGTCGGCGCGGCCGAGCATCGCGACAGCTCCGGTGATGCCGTCGGGTCGGAACGACGCCGACCAGGTCGGGGCGAGGAGCGGGCCGGGCGCATAGGACAGGTCGACGGAGACCGTGACCTTCGTCGTTCCGCTCCTGCGCAGCGCGTCGGCCACCTGGGCCGCGAGGTCGCCGAGACCGGCATGGCCGTCGACGGATGCCGGGTTTCCCTGGTCCGGGGCGAGGAGGGAGTCGCCGCCGGCGACGAGGATGATCGAGCCGGCGCTCGAGCCCCCGACGACCTTCGTGGTCAGGACGTCGTTCGGGCCGAACACCTGCCCGATGGCGGCAGCGGAGAGCAGCTTCGTCGTCGAGGCCGGCACCTGCGGCTCGGCACCCCGTTCATCGAGCAGCACCGTGCCGGTCTGCCCGTCGCGGACGACGAGCGAGGCCAGCGAGAGCGCCGGCAGTCCCAGCACCGAGGCGAGCCGCTCGCGGAGCGCAGCAGGGCTGGGCGCGGCGCCGTCCTCGGCGAGCGAGCCGAGCGGCATACCGACGGAGGTCGACGGCGTCGGCTGGGGGACAACGGGCAACGTGCGGGTGCCCGGGGTCGCGGTCGGCGGCGGAGGCGGCAGCGGACGGGTCGTGAGGATGCCTGGCGCAAGGTCGGCGGCATCGAGCGCGGCATAGCCGACCAGCACCGCGACCGCCGAGCCGATGACGACCGAGCGCCGCACCGCGCGCTTCACCCGTCCACCACCGTCGCCTTCTTTTCCGTCGCGCCGCTGCGTGCGCAAGACTGTCCCGGAACATTCTGACAGCAGCCGGCCCTGCGACCGGCGGAGGAGAGAGGCACAAGGGTGCAGTTCGACGTCACGATCGAGGTCCCGCGCGGCCAGCGCAACAAGTACGAGATCGACCACGAGACGGGACGCATCCGGCTCGACCGCTTCCTCTTCACGTCGATGGCCTACCCGACCGACTACGGCTACATCGAGTCGACCCTCGGTGAGGACGGCGACCCGCTCGACGCGCTCGTCATCATCCCGGAGCCGCTCTTCCCCGGGGTCGTCGTCGAGGCCCGCCCGATCGGTGTCTACCGGATGACCGACGAGGCCGGCGGCGACGACAAGGTCGTCTGCGTCCCGACCGACCCGCGGATGGACTCGATCCAGGACGTCTCCGACCTCGACCACTTCAAGCGCGACGAGATCAAGCACTTCTTCGAACACTACAAGGACCTCGAGCCCGGCAAGCATGTCGAAGGCTCGGACTGGGCCGGCCGCGAGGAGGCCGAGCGCATCGTGGGCGAGGCGCTCGACCGGGCCAAGGAGCAGGGCCTCTCGACCGCACGCTGGGCTCCGCCCGCCGGTCACTGAGGACGGGCGGGTCGATGGTCGAGCTGCGGATCTTCACCGAGCCCCAGCAGGGAGCGACGTACGACGACCTCCTGGCCGTGGCGCAGGCCGCGGAGCGGTTGGGGTTCGGCGGGTTCTTCCGGTCCGACCACTACCTGCACATGGGCGGCGACGGCGGTCCCGGGCCGACCGACGCGTGGGTGACCCTCGCCGGCCTCGCCCGCGAGACGTCGACCATCCGGCTCGGGACCCTCGTCACGTCCGCGACGTTCCGCCTGCCCGGCCCCTTGGCGGTGGCCGTGGCGGGGGTCGACCAGATGAGCGGCGGCCGGGTCGAGCTCGGCCTCGGCGCCGGATGGTTCGAGGAGGAGCATCGGGCGTACGGGATCCCGTTCCCCGGTGTCGGCGAGCGGTTCGACCGGCTCGAGGAGCAGCTCGCCGTGATCACCGGCGTCTGGGGCACGCCCCGCGGTGAGACCTTCTCGCACGAGGGGCCGCTCTACCCCG
>NZ_JBQCCV010000111.1:0-11430 GCF_051961875.1 Intrasporangium sp.
GGGACCAACCTGCTCGGGCTCGTCAAGCACCTGGCAGGAGTCGAGGGCGGCTACTTCGGCTCTGTCATGGGGCGTCCCTTCCCCGAACCGATGCCGTGGATGGATGAGGACGCGGAGCCCAACGCCGACATGTGGGCCACCGCCGAGGAGTCCCGGGAGGACGTCGTCGACCTCTACCGCCGTGTGTGGGCCCATTCGGACGAGACGGTCTCCGCCTTGTCGCTGGACAGCCGCGGTGAGGTGCCGTGGTGGGCGGAGGAACGGCGTCACCCGACCCTGCACACCCTGCTCGTCCACGTCATCGCCGAGACACATCGGCACGCCGGTCACGCCGACATCGTCCGCGAGACGATCGACGGCTCCGCGGGATTCCGGCAGACCAACAGGAACCTGCCCGGGCAGGAGGCGGACTGGTGGCGCAGTTATCGGGAGCGGTTGGAGAAGACCGCCCGCCAGGCCGGCGCTCCGGTCGACTGAGTCGACCGAGGATACGGTGAGGTCATGTCGCCCACGATCGACGAAGCGCTCGCGTTCATAGCCGACAACAGCCACGCGGTGCTCACGACGCGTCGCCGCGACGGCTCGATCCAGATGTCGCCGCTCAACGCCGGGGTGATCGGCGACGACGTGGTCATCTCGAGTCGCGCCATGCTGGCCAAGGTGCGCAATATCAGGCGCACCCCCGAGGTGTCTCTGCTCGTCATGAACGACCGGTTCTACGGCCGCTGGGTGCAGGTCGACGGCGCGGCGGAGATCGTCGACCAGTCACAGCCGGACACCCTCGACCTGCTCGTCGAGGTCTACCGGGCCATCGCCGGTGAGCACCCCGACTGGGACGAGTACCGCGAGGCGATGGTCAAGGACGAGCGGGTCGTCATTCGGATCCGGCCGACACGGGCGAGCGGCCAGCTCTGAGCCGGCCGGCCTGCGGCGACACCAGCCGAGCGGCCCGGTAGGCCGGCTCGCGCAGCCAACGGACCCACCCGTACTCCCGGGTCCCCGGCAGCTGGTTCGCGATCGGGTCGAACCGGACCGCTTCGTCCGTGCCGGTCGCCCAGTCGACCGTCAGCCGTGCACACGTCCGCCAGGGGCCGGTCCCGTGCGCCCACTCGAGGTCGTAGTCGGCAGGCCACCCCGGCCCGTGGGAGCGGGGGAGCAGCCGCAGGAGCAGGGGATACCCGGACGCGTCCACCGGCAGCAGCGTCGTCTGGCCGCCGTGGTGCCCGGGTCGGCGCAGCCGCAGGACGAACCGCCCGACCCTGCCCGTTCCGGTGCTCGCGAACAGGACGTCGGCGGGGGCGGCCAGGTGGTCGCCGGGCAACAGGCGCAGCGCGAGTCCCTCGATGTCGGAGCCCCCCGGCCCGGTGCCCATCGCGTAGGACGCCCGCACCAGGCAGTCGAGGTCACCGGCGACGTCAAGCAGCCGGCAGCCCGATCGTCCGTCCGGGTCCACGACGAGGTGGCCGGCACCGATCTGGCCCTCCGGGTGCAGGGGCTTCCCGCGCCGCGCGAGGGCCACGACGCCGAAGGCGGCCGCGAGCACGGCACCGGGCACCGCGGCGAGGAGGCTGGGTCTCAACACACTGCCACGCATGCCCGAGGCATACCCACGATCCTGCCGGTCCTGCTGCTGCAGCTGCCGGGACGGGCGCGTGTCGGCGCGGCTGTGGGGGTAGGGGAGGCGTGGACGTGACGCACGTTGTCACGAACACGCGTGAAGACACGGAAGAGGTGACCATGGGGACCGCAGACGAGCTGCCCGGTGCGAAGGACCTGGCCGACGAGATCTCGCAGCTGGTGCGCGAGCAGGGCTGGTCCGTTGCCACCGCCGAGTCGCTGACGGGCGGCAAGATCTCCTGCCAGCTCGGGGTGGCGGAGTCCTCCTCAGAGTGGTTCGCCGGATCGGTCGTCGCGTACCTGAGCAGGGTGAAGTACGACGTGCTGAAGGTGCCCGAGGGACCGGTGATCTCCAGGGAGTGCGCGGCAGCGATGGCCGAGGGGGTGGCGTCGCTGCTTGGGGCCGACCTCGCCGTCGCGGTCACGGGTGTCGGCGGGCCCGATGACGAGGAGGGGCAGCCGGCGGGGACCGTATGGTTCGGCGTCCGCGCCCACGGCGAGACCCGGACCGAGCTGCAGCGCTTCAAGGGCGACCCGTCGGAGATCGTCGACCAGACGACGGTGCACGCCCTGCACCTGTTGCGCGACCACGTGCGGCCGACCTGATCCGGCCCGGCTTCGCCCCCGCCATCCAGGGAGCACTCGGGGGAGCCGGCAACCCAGCCCCCGCGAGGTCAGACGGGGCCGGGAACGGGATGAGCGGCATACGAGACTCGTATGCCGCTCATCGCTGTCGCGCTCAGCGCGACCAGTTGTACCCGCTGGGCTCACCCTCGCCGAGGTCGACGATCGCGGCGACGGGGCCACCGCCGTCGGGGCCCTGATGGGCGGCGGACACCGAGACGAAGACGGCCGGGTCGCCGGTCACCGCGGCCGTGACACCGCCGACGCACGACTTGATCTGGCGGTGCCAGTGGACGTCGGAGTCGTCGAGCATCGCGTTGCGCCGGCCGTGGACCATCCCGTCGGCGCTCGCCTCGCACTTGAGGAAGACGTTGACGAGCCGGCCCTCGAGGTCGGTCCAGTGCGGGCGCTCGGGCAGCTCGAGGCCGGCGTCCTTGATGGCCTCCCAGATGCCGTCCTGGTCGAGGGCATCCCTCATGACCGAGTGGCCGATCCGGTAGCGGCCCCCGACGCCGCGGGCGTTGCCGACAACGACGATCTGGGCCTGGTCGAGCTCGACGCCCGAGGAGCACGACGCCACGGACGAGAAGAGCTCGCGGTTGTGCATGACGTCCTCGTCCGAGGGCATCTCGATCTCGCCGAGGGCGACGGCGATGCCGAGGCCGGTCGTGCCGTTCGAGAGGTCCATCGACTCGTGGGTGTTCTCGGTCCAGACGCGGTGGCCGCGCGACTTGGCGTCGCGGATCGTGTGGATCGTCAGGAGCGGCGTCTTGGTCTGGACGTAGTGCACGTCGGCCGGGTCGGTGATGCCGGCGCGGGCCATGGCCTCCTTCACGCCGGCGGCGACCTTGCTGATCATCCCGGTGTAGCCGATCTCCTCGGGCAGGATCGGCTCGCTCATCGCGAACCCGACCGTGAGGCGCAGGTCGTCCGACGGCTGCGCCTTCTCCTCCGGCACGGTGGCGAAGATCGTCGCGTGGGGGCTGATGACGCCGTCCGTGCCACCCGACCAGACGATCGGGACCTGCCGGACCTGCTCCTCAGGGGCGCCCTTGGCGATGAGGACCTCGCGGAAGGCGCGGTCGGCGATGATGCGGGTGTAGTCGTTGACGCCGCCGTTGCCCTCGGTCTTGCCGATGATGGCAATGACCCGGTCGGCCTCCATGACACCGTCGTCGATGAGCTTCGCGAGCCCGGAGGCATCGGAGACGCTGTTGATCGGGACCTTGCGCACCTCAATGGGCTGGGCCATGTCTGTCCTCTCGTTCATGTGGGAATTGCTGGTGTGGTCACGGTCGGTGCACCCTCGATGACGGTGCCGACGTCGCCCACGACGGCCTCGGTGATCTGGTGGAGCGTGGTGATCACCGACCGGCCGCCGGAGCGGGCGAAGCGCAGGGCTGCCTCGACCTTCGGGCCCATCGAGCCCGACGCGAAGTGGCCCTCGGCGGCATACCCCTCCATCTCCTCGAGACGGACCCGTCCGACGGGGCGGGCGGTGGGGGTGCCGTAGCCGAGCACGGCGTGGGTGACGTCGGTCGCGATGACCAGGACGTCGGCGCGCAGCTGCTCGGCGAGGAGGGCGGCGGTGAGGTCCTTGTCGATGACCGCGTCGACGCCCTCGAGGTCACCGTCCGGGGTGCGCACGACGGGGATCCCGCCGCCGCCGGCCGCCGTCACGACGTAGCCGGCCTCGAGGAGGGTGTTCAGCGTGTGCGCCTCGAGGACCTCGAGCGGCTCCGGGCTGGCGACGACCCGACGCCACCCCTTCTCGCCGCGGTCCTCCCACGTCTCGCCGTGGTCGATGAGCTTCTGGGCCTGGGCGAGCGGCAGGAAGCGCCCGATCGGCTTGGTGGGCCGGGCGAACCCGGGGTCGTCGCGGTCGACGAGGGTCCGCGAGACGATCGCCGCGACCTTGCGGTCGACCCCACGTCGCGCCAGCGCCGCCTCGAGGGCGACGAGGATCATGTAGCCGATCGTCCCCTGCGTCTGGGCACCGCACCAGTCGAGCGGGACCGGGGGGACGACGTGGGCGGCGAGCTCGTTCTTGACGAGGATGTTGCCGACCTGAGGGCCGTTGCCGTGGGTGAGGACGACGTCGTGGCCCGCCTCGACGAGCTGCGCGACGTGCGCCATCGCGCCTCTGATGGCCTCCCACTGGGCCTCGGGCGCGGCGCTGCCGTCCGGTCCTGTCATGGCGTTGCCGCCGAGTGCTACGAGCACCCTCATGCCGACCTCCTCTCGTCCGTGTGGCGAGCCTATGGAGTGCGAGCGGCCCCTCGCGTTGTCACCTCCTGCCCAACGCGCGTGGCCGGGTTGGCAGTTCTGTGCCTCCCGACGACGGGGCGGGACCCGCGTGTGGTGCGGTGCGCGCGGCAGCGAGCCCAGCGGCATACGTCGAGGCGTATGCCGCTGGGCTCGCACTCCAGGAGGGGGCGCCCTCAGGCGGTGGGACCGCGGCGGGCGTCATCCGGTCACGCAGGTCCCTCACGACGGGACGCTGGGATCCGTTCCGTCGTGAGGGCCCTTCGGGTCTGAGGGTGGCGCTCGGACCTTCGCTGGCCGACCTGCTGATGGTTGGTCAGGAGCGACCGAGATCGCGATAGCGCTCCAGCCGGGTGGCAAGCCGCTCCGCCCGGTCCTGCCGGGCCAGCTCCGCCAGCTCGTGCTGGATCGTCTGGCTCATCCGGCGGCAGAACTCGGCCGGCTCGTCGGCGGCGTCGGGGTGCTCGGCGACGATCCGGTCCACGATGCCGGTCCTCAGCAGGTCGAGCGAGCGAACCCGCTGCGCCGCGGCCATCTCGGCAGCATGGCTCGTGTCACGGTGCACGATCGCCGAGGCGCCCTCCGGTGGCAGCGGCGAGAGCCAGGAGTGCTGGGCGCAGATGACCCGGTCCGCCGGCATGAGGGCGAGGGCGCCGCCGCCCGTCCCCTCACCGAGCAGGATGCACAGTGTGGGCGCGTCGAGCATGACCAGCTCGGCCAGGCACCGGGCGATCTCGCCGGCCATGCCGCGCTCCTCGGCCTCCTGTGACAGCGCTGCCCCAGCGGTGTCGATGACCGAGACGAGCGGCAGGTTGAGCTCGCGGGCGAGTCGCATGCCGCGCTGGGCCACCCGCAGTCCGGCGGGGGAGAGCGGGTCGAGCAGCTGGCCACGGCGGTCCTGTCCCAGGACGATGCACGGGGCGCCGCCGAACCGCGCCAGCGCCATGAGCAGCCCGGGGTCGTACTCGCCCTGGCCGGTGCCGTGCAGCGGGAGGACATCGGTGGCGCCGAGCTTGAGCAACGCGCGGACGCCGGGCCGCTCCGGGCGCCGGGACCGGGTGATCGAGTCCCAGGCCGGCAGGTCGGGCAGCTGCTCGCGCTGGAGCTCGGGCACCTCGGGCAGGTTCTCACGCGGGCCCATGAGGACGGTGAGGGCGCGGTCGGCGGTCTCGGCGAGGGCCTCGACGGGCAGGATCGCGTCGATGAGCCCGTGCTCGAAGAGGTGCTCGGACGTCTGGACGCCCTCCGGGAAGGGCCGCTCGAAGAGCGCCTCATAGACGCGCGCGCCGAGGAACCCGACCGTCGCGCCCGGCTCGGCGACGGTCACATGGCCGAGCGAGCCCCAGGACGCGAAGACGCCTCCGGTCGTGGGGTGCCGCAGGTAGACCAGGTAGGGCAGTCCCGCCTGCTTGAACTCGGTGCAGGCCGCGCTGATCTTGATCATCCCGACGAACGCCGGCGTGCCCTCCTGCATCCGGGTGCCGCCCGAGCTGGGCGCAGCGAAGAGCGGCAGCTCCTCACGGCGAGCACGCTCGAAGGCGAGCACGATCCGCTCGGCGGCGGCCGCACCGATCGAGCCGGCGAGGAACCGGAACTCGCCGGCGATGACCGCCACGCGCCTGCCCCGGATCCGCCCCTCGCCCGTGATGACCGCCTCGTCGCACCCGCTGCGCTCGGCAGCGGCCGCGAGCTCTGCGGCATACGGGCTGTCGGCGGCAGCGGGCTGCACGGGTGTCGCGTCCCAGCTCGTCCAGCTGCCCTCGTCGAGGACGGTCGTGAGCAGTTCGAGCGCGCCGAGTCGCCGGGTGGTGGTCGTCATCACGGCACCTCACGGTCCTGCTCGTCGAGCCACGCGCGCACCGACTCGTTGTGCTCGCCGAGCATCGGCGGGTGCTCGTGCTGGGACCGTCCACCGGCGAAGGCGTTGTCGTCCAACCGGATCGGCGGCCCGGGGATCTGGATGCCACCAAGCACGGGATGGTCGACGTCCAGGACGAGCCCCTGGGAGCGAGTCTGCTCCCACTCGTAGACCCGGTCGAGCGTCCGCACCTCGCCGGCGGGGACGCCGACCTCGGCCAGCTTGGCGAGCAGGTCGGTGAGCGGGTAAGGGGCGAACGCCGCGTCGAGCACCTCGATCACGTTGTCGCGGTTGGCGACTCGCTCGCGGTTCGTTGCCATGCCCGGCGTCGCGGGGTCGATGTCGAACGCGGTCGCGAGCTTGACCCAGAGGCCCTCGCTGCCGCAGGAGATCTGGACCTTGCCGTCCTTGCAGCTGAACAGGCCGTACGGCGCGATCGACGGGTGGTGGTTGCCCTGCGCGGCCGGCACCTCACCGGCGACCGTGTAGCGGGTCCCTTGGAAGGCGTGCACCCCGACGATCGCGGCGAGCAGGCTCGTGCGGACGACCCGGCCCCGTCCGGTCGTGTTGCGCTCGTGCAGGGCGGCGGCGACGCCGTACGCGCCGTACATCCCCGCGAGCAGGTCGCCGATCGGCACGCCCACGCGCTGCGGGTCGTCGGGGCCGCTGCCCGTCAGCGACATGAGGCCGCCCTCGCCCTGGGCGATCTGGTCGTAGCCGGCGCGGCCGCCCTCGGGGCCGTCGTGGCCGAAGCCGCTGATCGACAGGATGACCAGGCGTGGGTTGATCTCGTGCAGCCGCTCGACGGAGAAGCCGAGCCGGTCGAGCACGCCGGGGCGGAAGTTCTCGACGAGCACGTCGCCGTGCCGCACCAGGCGGCTCAGGACGTCGCGGCCGTCGTCGGACTTGAGGTCGAGGGTGATCGACTCCTTGTTGCGGTTGCACGACAGGAAGTAGGTCGAGATCGGGTCGTCCTCCGGTCCGACGAAGGGCGGTCCCCATCCGCGGGTGTCATCGCCGTGGCCCGGTGACTCGACCTTGATGACGCGAGCGCCCATGTCTCCCAACATCATTGCCGCGTGCGGGCCGGCGAGGGCCCGGGACAGGTCAATGACGACGACGTCTTCGAGTGGTGCGCCCACTTCCGCTCCCTTGGTAGCTGTATGCCGCTGTGCCCGAGCCTATGCGCCCACCTCACCCCCCGCGCGTAGCAGGTTGTGGCAAGGGGTTGCTGCTCCGGTAGGCAGGTGTTGCCAAGCGCTGCGGGGCGTCCGGTCGTAGGGTCAGGCCTCATGGGCGACAAGGTTGCGGTCATCGTCGGCGTTGGTGCCGGGCTCGGAGCGTCGGTGGCACGGCGGTTCGGGAGTGCGGGATACGACGTGGCGCTCATCGCGCGCTCGGCGGCGTATCTCGAGGAGCTCGGGACGGAGCTGCAGGGGCAGGGCGTGACGACCGGGTGGACACCGGTTGACATCTCGGACGCGCCGGCGCTGCGGGCTGCCGTCGAGCGGTTCGGCATTCACCTGGGCCGGATCGACGTGCTGCACTACAACCCGAGCGTCTTCCGGCAGGCCGACCCGCTGCAGCTCGGGGTCGATGAGCTGCTCGAGGACGTGCGGGTCGGTGTCGGGGGGCTGCTGACGGCGGTGCAGGCCGCGCGGCCGGTCATGCCTCGCGGTGCCCGGGTCCTCGCGACGGGCAGCATGGCCGCCGACGAGCCCTGGAACGAGGCCTGCTCGCTCGGTGTCCAGAAGGCGGCGCTGCGCAACCTCGTCCGGAGCCTCGACACGACGCTCGCGCCGGACGGCATCCGCGCGATGTCCCTGACGGTCAGGGGGACGCTGGCGTCGGAGGGGCCGTTCGCCCACGACCGCGTCGCCGGCGCCCTCTTCGCCGCCGCGCAGACGCCCGATGACGACTGGCAAGCCGAGGTCTCCTACACCGGCTGACCCCCGTCGACCGGTCACTTTCGCTCGCTCGACTGGTCACAAACGCCGCGACCCTCGTCCCCTTCATGGTGGGGACGAGGGCCGCGGAACGTGCCGTTCAGTGACTCGTACGACTCTCCCGGTCGTAGTTGCGACCGAGGAAGGCCGGGATGCTGGCCCACCGGAGGGCGAACATCATGACCAGCAGCGTCGCGACGTAGGGCAGCATCGAGACGAACTGGTGTGGCACGCCGATGCCCCCGACCTGGACCCGGAGCGCGAGCACCTCCATGCCGGCGAAGAACGCGGCGCCGCCCAGGATGTACTGCGGACGCCAGCCGCCGAAGAAGGCGAGGGCGATCGCGAGCCAACCGCGGCCGGCCACCATGCCCTCGGTGTACGTGCCGGTGTAGGTCATGGGCAGGTAGGCGCCGGCGAGTGCCATCAGGGCCGCACCGGCCGCGGAGGCCCAGATCCTCGTCCGGGCGACGTTGACGCCGAGGCTGTCGGCCGCCTTCGGGTTCTCGCCGACCGAGCGCAGCTCGAGACCACGCCTCGTCCGGTAGAGGAACCAGTAGAGCAGGCCCGAGACGATGAACGCGAAGTAGACCATCAGCGACTGGTCGAACAGGATCGGCCCGACGACCGGGATCGCCGACAGACCCGGAATCGTGAGGCTACCGAGGGTCGGGATGAGCGGCGGCTGCAGCGTCACCCCGATGACGACCTTGTAGAGCAGCGATGCGAGGCCGGTGGCGGCGAAGAACAACGCGAGGCCGATGACGAACTGGTCGAGGCGGAAGCGCGTCGTGACCCAGCCGAGGAACCACCCGAAGACGGCACCCACCAGACCGGCCACGACGAGTCCGACGAGGTTGCCGCCGAACTTGAGGGAGACGAGGAAGCCGATGCTCGCACCGAGCATCATCAGGCCCTCCTGGGCGACGTTGAAGACGCCGGCCCGACCAGCAAGCATCGTGCCCTGGGCCGCGAGGATGAACGGCACCATCGCGGTGACGACGAGCTGTAGGAACGAGGTGACCTCACTCATCGGGACGACCTCCTGAGGCGGGCTCCGACCACGTCGGAGAAGAGCAGGAACAGCAGGATGAGGGCCTCGACGATGAGCACCATCTCCTGGGGGACGCCGGCCGTGCGCTGCATGGCGCTGGCACCCACCTCGAGGACCGCGATCCCGAAGGCCACGAAGGGCACCGCGATGACGTTGCCCCGGGCCATGAGCCCGATGATGATGCCGAGGAGCAGGTAGTTGGACTGCATGCCCTCGATGAGCTTGCCGTGGACGCCGGCCACCTCGATGGCGCCGGCCAGGCCGGCGAGCGCGCCACCGACGACGAGCGAGCCCACGGCGATCCGGCCGATGCGGACACCATGGACCTGCGCAGCCCGCGGGTTGGTGCCGACGGCGCGCAGCTCGTAGCCGGGCACGGTCCGGCGCATGACGACGACGATCCCGACGCTGACGAGCAGGGCAAGGAAGACGCCGACGTGCATCGGGGGACGTCCGATGAGCGGCAGCAGCGCGCCGTCGCCGACGGGGATGGTCGTGGGGTGCCCGGCGGCCGGGTCGCTCCACACCTCGCTGGCGACGTAGTCGACGATGCCGAAGCTGACGAAGTTCAGCAGCACGGTGCTGAGGATCTCGTTGATGCCGAAGCGGTCCATCAGCCACGCCGCGATCCAGGCGAAGACCGAGCCGGCGAGGAGCCCCGCGACGAGCACGAGCGGGAGCAGGATCGGCAGCGGCAGGTCGGCCAGGGTGATGCCGACGGCAGCACTGGCGGTGGCGCCGACGAGCAGCTGGCCCTCACCGCCGATGTTGTACTTCCCGGCGGCCAGCGGGATCGCGAAGGCGAGGGCAAGGAGCACGAGCGGGACCCACTTGTGCACGGTCTCGACGAGCCCGAAGCCGGACTTGAACGACGTCGTGAGGATGGCGCGGTACGCGTCCACGGGGGAGTGGCCGAGCAGCGCGATGACGATCCCCGCGACGACGAAGGCGAGCAGGACGGCGACGACGTATGACGCGATGCGCCCGCCGATGTCGCTGCCACGCGTGAACCGTGTGGCGGTCCGCACGGGTGGGGTGACGGTGGTGGTCATGCTGACTCCTTGAGCCCGGCCATGAGCCGGCCGAGCTCGTACTGGTCGTAGTGGCCCCGCCGACGCTCGCCGAGGATCCCACCGGAGTAGATGACGAGGAGCCGGTCGCAGAGTCCGGTCAGCTCGTCCAGGTCCTCCGAGAGGAGCAGCACGGCGGTGCCCTTGGCCGCGGCTTCACGAGCCCGGTCATAGACGAACTGCGTCGACGGGATGTCGAGGCCGCGAGTCGGGTTGTGCAGGATGAGGAAGCCGGGGTCGTGCGAGAACGCACGAGCCAGGATGACCCGCTGGATGTTGCCGCCGGACAGCTGCGCAGCCGGGGTCGTCGCCGAGGGCGTCTTGACCGAGAAGCGCTTGATCATCTCGTCGGCGTGCTGGCGGGCCCGCCTCCAGTCGAGGAAGGGGCCGGTCCGGAAGCGGCCGCCGCGCTGGGCGCCGAGAACGAGGTTCTCGATGATGCTGCCCGACGGCAGGATGCCGTCGCGGTGCCGGTCCTCGGGGACGTAGGCGATGCCGCCGTCCAGCCACGCGGCCGTCGGGTCGCCGGTGAAGTCCCGGTCGTCGAGAGCCACCGCTCCGGCGTCGATCGGACGCACGCCGGAGAGAGCCTCCGCGAGCTCGACCTGGCCGTTGCCCGCCACGCCCGCGATCCCGAGGATCTCGCCGCGGCGGATGGCGAACGACACGTCCGAGATGGCCCGGACCCCGTGGTCGTTCAGGGCGCCGAGGCCTGTCACGGCGACACGAACCGGGGCGTCGTCGAGGGTGCTCTGGGCCTCCGCGGCGGCAGGGCCGGTAGCCGTGCCCATGCCTGCCGTCACGACCTCGGTCACCCGGGACACCATCGCGTCGTCACCGACCATGAGGCTGGCCAGCTCTGCGGCCGTGGTGCCCTCGCGGCGCAGGGTGCCGACCCGGTTGCCGTCCCGCATGACCGTCAGCGCGTCGCAGACGCTCATCGTCTCGCGGATCTTGTGGGTGATGAAGACGACGCTCATCCCGTCGTCGACGATG
>NZ_JBQCCV010000112.1:0-6022 GCF_051961875.1 Intrasporangium sp.
GGTGTTGGGGGCGCACAAACAATTGGTGGGGGTCTTTGTTTTTTTACTCCCCATATTGTTAAATTCGCGGTTTTTCCTTTTGACCCAGTCCAGCGGCACCCCCCTCGCCGGCCTGTGGAGAACTTCGACGGGGCTTCGGCGGATGTGGCCACCATGGAGGGCATGTCATTCGAAGACCTGCCACCCAACGTCCGCCACCTGCCCCTCACCGACCCCCGTCTCGCTGGCGACGTGATCGACCTGATCGTCAGCGAGGAGTCCCGCCACTACGGCTCCCTCGGCGTCATGATGTGCGACGAGCGGGACCGGGGGATCAACCCGATCCTGTTCTCCGACCAGGAAGAGCTCGTGGACCTGGCGGGCGTCACCCAGCTGTTGCGCCTCGTCCTGCCGCTTGTCGCGGAGATCGACGGCGCCGTGCTGCTCGGCCGCGGCCGGCCCCGTGGGCTCATTGCCGACGACACCGACCGTGCCTGGCACCAACGTGCGATCGACCTCTGCGTCGAGCACGGCGTCCGCCTGCTCGGCTTCCACGTCGCGACTCGGGACGGGGTGTTCGCCATGCCGGAACCGCTGAGTGTCGCCTCCTGACGCCTGTCGCGCGTCGGCACCCCACGGTCTGCGCCTCAGCAGCCCGTACCTCAGTCGTCGGCACCTTGGCGGTCGGTACCTTGGGGCTCGGCACGTCGGCCGTCGGTATCGCGGCCATCGGCGGCTGAGCGGTCCGGCATCGGAGGCTTGGCGAACGGTGTCGGATGCCGGTTCGCAGGACGGATCGGTTCCACCGGCGCGTCTCCGGTGCGCCGCGGCCCGGTCCACGGCGCGGGAACGGCGTCGAGCCGCTTGGCGAGCGCGTAGGCGACGGCCTCGTAGTTGACCCGCCAGCCCCGGAAGTCCGGCCATGCCTCCTCCGGGCTGCGCTCCATCACGAACGTCGTCGACCTGATCCGCTCGATCCCTGCCCGGTAGTCGTCATACGTCAGCGCCAGGTCACCGTCAGGGTCCGGGTCCCGGTCGACGGGGAGGCCGAGCGTCTCGGCCATCGACTGCAAGGCTGTGAAGCCCATCCGCAACGCCAGGCGGGCCTCCAGCGCCGGCGCGCGACCCGGCGACAGTGCCAGCCACAGGGCCGCCGAGTCCATCACCGCGAGCAGCGCGACAACCCACGACGAGTACTTCGCCGGGGACCGGAACCGCATGAGCACGGGGTAGTTCGTGTGGCTCTCACTGACGTCGGCCGCCCACCGCTCCCAGCCGAGGTAGAACTCGTCCATCACCACGCCGTCGTCCCCCTCTGCGACGCCGAACCGGGTCCGGGCGAGGATCTCCGGGCCCCAGGCCGGGGTGCCGGCGCGGCCGGAGAGGATCGTCACCTCGGTCTCCCGACGGTTGAACGCGCTGTACAAGGTGGGCAGGTAGCCGATCTGCAGGGCGACGACGACCAGGCCGCTCGCCGCCGCGAGGTAGTCGACAGCGGTGAGCGGCGCGCTGTCGGGGCCCGCGTAGCCGAGGGTGAAGAGCGAGGAGCCGGCCTGCGCGAAGGCGTGCCCCACCCCGGCCGGGTCGTCGGCCTGGAGGACGAGTGCGAAGCCGACGTAGAGCAGGCCGAGCCATGCCATCAGCTGCAGGATGATGATCGTCGTGGCCTCCGTGGCAAGCAGCCGATCCCGTCGCCGGTAGCTGTGCACGGCCCCGGTCACGAGCCGGTAGCCGGCGTCGGTCAGGTGGGTGATGCCGCGGGTCAGCGGGTCACGGGTGCGCCGCGGCACGACGAGCACGGCCAGCACGCTCGCCCAGGTCACGACGACGACCACGCCGCCGAGGACCGCCAGGGACACGGTCAAGGGCACCACCCCATCCTCGCGGCCCGGAGCCGGGCCGAGAAGGCGAATCCCCGATGATCAGGCGGCCTAGGGCGCAGTCCCGTCCACGGGGAAGGTCGTCCCCGGGCCGATGCCGTTCGTGCCCGGCCCGTCGCCGATGCCCGTTGACCGGCTCGCGACGTCGCGGACGAGCGCGAGGTGGCCGCCGAGGTAGCCGCCGGCGGTCGCCGCGCCCGCACCGAGCAGGGCCATGGCCACGCCCAGGCCGTGCTTGCCGCCCCGCCGGGCGCCCCACGAGCCGGCGTAGAAGGCGATGGCCGTGACGTTGAGGGCGGCGTGCACGACCCCGACCCGCTGGGCGGGCGTCCCGGCGCGCTGCCACTCGGCCCAGCCGGACAAGGCCGTCGGGCCGGCGGCGAGCAGGCCAGCACCGATGAGGCGCCGTGCCGCGGGCCGGGAACCGACGCCCCCGACGACGTCGAGCACCGAGGCGGCGGTCCAGAGGCCGAGCGGGAGGTCCGTCAGGGACGGGTGGAGGGCGTGGCCCATCCAGTCGCCGCGCAGGGCGGTCGCGACCGGCGAGTCGGCCAGTGGGCCCGCCACCTGGCGGACGCCGTCCACGACCGGGTCCAGACGGTCGTCGCGCTCCAGGTCGATCGCGAGCCTGGCCGGGAAGGGCAGGCCTGGTGAATGTGCAGCGGTCATGAGAGGCCACTTACCCAGCAGCGGCGGGTGGTGACGACAACCGGTCCGTATGCCGCTGAGTCCAGGAGCGCCCGGTGGCTGAGCGGCATACGGAAAGGGACTCCATCGCGCGCGACAATTGCCACGTCACGGTCAAACCAGACATGAATCCCTTTGCTGGACAAAGGGTTTCGAAGCACGCGCACTTCTGGAATCACCTGACACCGGCGCCGTCCTGTTGTCTACTTCCGGTAGCCAGAGTGCGTCAATGCGCAGTTGGAGGACTGCCGCGCACCTAGAGATTGCTCTGGCGACGGTACCGAGGGCCGCACTTCGCCGGTGGGGCCCCGGGGGATGCCGTTCGGGGAGGTTGAACACCGCCGTCGTCGGCTGGTCATGCCCCAGCGGTGGGGTGTGATCCGTGCACCCAAGGAGGACTCACCAATGCACACACGCTCAGCGACACGTCGTCGCAGGGTGCTCGGCCGGCTCGGGCTGGCGGTCGCGCTCATTGCGGCACCTGCCATGGGCGCGGTGGCCGCACCGTCGGCCCAGGCCGCCCCGCCGGTCAGAGGCGCCGTCTCATCGACGACGAACCCCACCGTGGACGGCACCGGCCACTGCCAGAACGGCAACGAGGCGATCAACTGCAACATCTACGACGGCAAGGACTATGTCTGGCTCACCGGCCTGCCCACGAGTGCCGGGGTCGGTGCAGGGAAGTACTTCTTCGCCGTGCTCGAGCCCGGTGGCCAGTACGACCCGAACGACGGCGGCGCCGGCAACCTCTCGACCAGCGATGACCACACCAACCGGACCTTCACGGTCGGGGGAGACGGCGCGATCGGCTACACGGGGACCCATGCCGCCGACTTCGACAACAACAAGATCCGGCTCATGCCCTACGGCGACACCACGAACCCGGGCGGCGTCTACATCCTCGCGACATGCTCGCTCGCAGGCGGCTACCCCGTGGCCCCGAGCAGCTGCAAGTACGACGCATTCAAGGTCAAGCCGAGCCCGTCCGGCACCGCGGACCCGCCAGCGATCACCAAGGACGCCGCCGGCAGCGCCACGGAGACCTACACGTGGGACATCACCAAGGTGGCGGACAAGACGTTGGTCCAGACGACGGCCTCGAAGTCAACGTTCACCTACACGGTCAACGTCTCTCATGACGCCGGCAAGATCACCGACATCCACGTCGACGGCGCCATCACGGTGACCAACTTCAACAAGGGCTCGATGTGGATCGCGGGAGTCACCGACACGCTCTCCGACGGCACGGTCTGCACCGTGAAGAACGGCGGAGCCCAGGACCTGAAGCCGGGGAAGACCACCTTCGACTACAGCTGCGAGCTGTCCGGTCTGCCTCAGGGCGAGCTGGACAACACCGCAACCGTGAGCTGGGACGCGCAGACGGTCGACCCGGACGGTGTCCTGGAGGCAGGCTACGCGAAGTTCACCTTGGGCGGGATCGACTTCTCGTCCACCACCGTCGACGACTGCATCGCTGTGACGGACACCTATGCCGGCAGTCTCGGCACGGTGTGCGTCGGCGGCCCGAACCCGACCAAGTTCGTCTCCCAGCGCCCCGTGCCGGTAGCGGTCGACGCGTGCGCGTCGTACGACAACACGGCGACGTTCACGACGAACACGACGGGTGCCACCGGAGAAGCCAGCCAGTCCGTGCAGGTCTGCGGCGCCGCGATGGGCCTGACGATGGGCTTCTGGCAGAACAAGAACGGCCAGGCGATCATCACCGGTGGAGTGGCGACGAACAAGGTGTGCAACTCGGCCACGTGGCTGCGCCAGTTCGCCCCGTTCCAGGACCTCAAGGAGACGGCGACGTGCAAGGACGTCGGCGACTACTTCGTCAAGGCCTTCAACGCGGCGAACGCCTCCGGGCCGAGCATGAACGCGATGCTCAAGGCCCAGATGCTCGCGACCGCGCTCGACGTCTACTTCAGCGACCCATCGCTTGGCGGGAACAAGATCGGCTCGCCGTTGCCGCTCGGTGGCGTGAAGGTGGACGTCAGCAACGCCAGCGCCGCCTTCGGGGGAGCCACGGCGATGACGGTAAACCAGCTGCTGACCCACGCGGCCGCCCAGTCCAACGCGGGCGGAAGCATCTGGTACGGCAACGTCAAGGCCATCCAGGAGGCGGCGAAGAACACCTTCGACGCCATCAACAACAGCCGGGCGCTCGTCGCCCCGTGAGGTGAGCTCCCCTCACCGACTCCTGAGTCGGTGAGGGGGACATCCCCAGCTGACCGCTTGGGCCCTCCGGAACCCTCCCGGTTCCGGAGGGCCTCGGCATGCCCGACCGTGCGCACACCCCGTGACTGGCTAACGGCGTTAGCCTAGAGTGAGGCTAACGACGTTAGCCCAGGAGGCGATCATGGCAATGGCAAACAGCGAGGCGGTCCACTACCGGCGACCCGGCTGGTTCACGAGGAACGTGATGAACCGGGCGGTCGCCTGGCTCACCCGGCGAGGGCTCAGCGTGTGGGGCAGCCGCGTACTAGAGGTGCCGGGCCGCCGCAGTGGCCTGCCGCGGCGAGTGCCGGTCAACCTGCTCACCGTCGAGGGCAGCGAGTACCTCGTCGCGCCTCGGGGCACGGCCGAGTGGGTCCGCAACGTCCGCGCCGCGGGCGGCCGGCTGGACCTGCTGCTCGGGCGGTCGAGGCAGCAGCGGCTGGCGACGGAGCTGGCCGATGCCGAGAAGGTCGACATCCTGCGCGCATACCTGCGGCGGTGGAAGGCCGAGGTCGGCGTCTTCTTCGACGGCGTCGATGCCGACTCGCCTCACGCCGAGCTGGAGCGGATCGCGCCGCGGCACCCGGTCTTCCGGCTCTCGGCTCAGTGACCGCGGCGACCCCCGCACCGGTCGGGCCGGAGCGGTCGGAGCGGGCTGCAGGGATCGTCGCCACCGCCCGGCGGATCGTCGAGGCCGAGGGCCCCGACGCGCTGACGATGCGCCGGCTCGGTGACGAGGTCGGGATGCGGGCGCCCTCGCTCTACAAGCACTTTCCGGGCAAGCGGAACGTCGAGGCGGCGCTCGTCGAGGATGCGTTCGTCGAGATGGGGGAGGAGCTCCATGCGGCGGCCGCGCGGCGGGGGCATGCCGGTCCGGTCGCCGCGGTGCTGACGGCATACCGCAGATTGGCGCTCGCCAACCCGCACCTCTATCGGCTCGCGACGGGACCTGACCTGCCCCGCGATCTGCTGTCCCCGGGACTCGAGGCCTGGGCGGGGGAGCCGTTCTTCCTGGCGACGGGGGAGCCGCACGTCGCGCAGGCGATGTGGGCCTTCGCGCACGGCATGGCGATCCTCGAGATCGAGGGGCGTTTCGTGGACGACTCGGACCTCGACCGGACCTGGCGATCCGGCGCGGAAGCGTTCTCGCGCTCCGCGCGTCGCGCCGAGTGACTGCTCACTCGACGTGGAATCGGCCCGGATTCCGCGCAGCGGGGAGGCGGGCACCGGCTGGGCGGCATACGGGCCGGGGTTGA
>NZ_JBQCCV010000113.1:0-21693 GCF_051961875.1 Intrasporangium sp.
AATCGCGACCGGACCCTCGCGGCGATGCTCGAGCTTGCCGACCGGGCCGTCTCCTGGGTCCATCCCGTCCGGCCGCTGATCCTGGGCGAGCCGATCGAGCCCGTCCACGGCGCGCGGCTCGCGCTCGCGACCGCCACCCGGGACGTCTTGCGCACTGGACTGTGTCTGCTAGGGGCGAGCGCCCCGGAGAGGATGTGACGATGCGAGCACACGAAGCGGGAGCCCTGCACGCCGACGGATACCGCGGGCCTGCCTGGCTCGAGACGCCCGTCGACGTCAATGCCCTCGTGCCCTCCCTCTGGGCCACGTCGGTCCGGCGCGGCGACGACGGGGTCCTCTCGGTCGCCGGTGTGAGCGCCAGCGAGCTCGCGCGCGAGTTCGGCACACCGGCATACATCATCGACGAGGACGACTTCCGCTCTCGCGCAAGGAAGTTCAAGCAGGAGTATGCCGCTCACTTCGCCCCGCTCGCCGGCGCGGACGTGTTCTACGCAGGGAAGGCGTTCCTCTGCACCGAGGTTGCCCGATGGATCCACGCTGAGGGACTGAACCTCGACGTGTGCACCGGTGGTGAGCTCGCCGTCGCACGTCGGGCCGGTATCCCCGGGAGCCGAATCGGTATGCACGGGAACAACAAGAGCGTCGCCGAGATCCGCGAAGGACTGGAGTACGGCGTCTCACGCATCGTCGTCGACTCCCTCGAGGAGATCGACCGGATCGCCCGTGTCGCAGCGGAGCTCGGCGTCGTGGCGCCGGTCCTCGTGCGCGTCAACGTCGGCGTCGAAGCCCACACGCACGAGTTCATCGCGACGGCGCACGAGGACCAGAAGTTCGGGCTCTCGCTCGCCGGCGGCCAGGCCCTCGAGGCGGTTCGGCGCATCCTCGACCGACCCGGCACCCTGAGCCTGCTTGGGCTGCACAGCCACATCGGGTCGCAGATCTTCGACACGTCGGGCTTCGAGGTGTCCGCCCGCCGGGTCCTCGGCCTGCACACGGCCGTGACGAAGGAGGTGGGCGTGGAGCTGCCCGAGCTCGACCTCGGGGGCGGCTTCGGCATCGCCTACACGACCGAGCACGACCCACTCCCGCCGGCGCGCCTCGCCTCTGGCATGGCCGACATCGTCGAGCGCGAGTGCCGCGCCGAGGGCATCACGGTGCCCCGGATCTCCATCGAGCCCGGCCGAGCCATCGCCGGGCCGAGCACCTTCACGCTCTACGAGGTCGGCACCGTCAAGCCGGTGCAGCTCGACGGGGGCGCCTCCCGGGTCTACGTCTCCGTCGACGGGGGGATGAGCGACAACATCCGTACGGCGCTCTACGACGCGAACTACTCCTGCACGGTGGCCGGCCGGCGTTCCGACGCCGACCCCGTCCTGGCCCGCGTCGTCGGGCGGCACTGCGAGAGCGGCGACATCGTCGTCATGGACGAGTTCCTCCCCGCCGACGTCCGCGCCGGCGACCTCATCGCCGTCCCCGGCACCGGCGCCTACTGTCGCGCCCTGTCGAGCCAGTACAACCACACCCCTCGCCCCCCGGTCGTCGCCGTGCGGGACGGAGCGGCTCGGGTCATCGTCCGCCGTGAGACGATCGACGACATCCTCGCCCTCGATGTGTGAGGCGGGGCGCGGCCCGGGCGGGCCGGCGCCGCAGATCGTGCGGTCGTCCTGTCCGGATCGCGACACAATCGCGTCCATCGCGGGGTCAGACGACAGGATTCACAGGTGACTGGTCAAGAGAGCAGCAAGTCGATGCGCGTGGCGCTCCTCGGCTGTGGTGTCGTCGGCAGCGCGGTGGCCCGCCTGCTCACCGAGCACGCAGAAGACATGTGCGCCCGGGTCGGCGCGCCCCTCGAGATCGTCGGCATCGCGGTGCGGCGCCCGGGTCGGGACCGCTCGGACACCGGGGTCGACCCGGCGCTCTTCACGACCGACGCGGAGGAACTCGTGACCCGGGCGGACGTCGTCGTCGAGGTCATAGGCGGGATCGAGCCGGCCCGGTCGCTCATCCTTCGTGCCATGGAGCACGGCGCCTCCGTCGTCACGGCGAACAAGGCGCTGCTCGCCGAGGACGGACCGACCCTCTATGCAGCGGCGGCCAAGCACGGCGTCGACCTCTACTACGAGGCCGCGGTCGCGGGAGCCAT
This sequence comes from Intrasporangium sp., assembly GCF_051961875.1. Taxonomy (GTDB): domain Bacteria; phylum Actinomycetota; class Actinomycetes; order Actinomycetales; family Dermatophilaceae; genus Intrasporangium_A. The sequence goes on from NZ_JBQCCV010000113.1 coordinate 2,144, forward strand.
CCCGTTGCTGCGGCCCCTGCGCGAGTCCCTGGCCGGCGACGAGGTGCGCCAGGTCCTCGGCATCGTGAACGGCACCACCAACTACATCCTCGACAAGATGGACCGCACCGGCGCGAGCTTCGGTGACGCGCTCGAGCAGGCTCAGGCACTCGGGTACGCCGAGGCCGACCCGACCGCCGACGTCGAGGGCTTCGACGCGGCGGCCAAGGCGGCGATCCTCGCGTCCCTGGCCTTCCACAGCCGGGTCGCGGGCAAGGACGTCCATCGCGAGGGCATCACCGAGGTGACCGCGACCGACGTCGCGGCCGCGCGCGAGATGGACTGTGTCATCAAGCTGCTCGCGATCTGCGAACGCGTCGACAGTGGCATCTCCGTCCGGGTGCACCCGGCGATGATCCCGCGGAGCCACCCGCTCGCCGGTGTCGGCGACGCCTTCAACGCGGTCTTCGTCGAGGCCAACGCGGCGGGCCAGCTCATGTTCTACGGCCGCGGGGCCGGGGGCGATCCCACCGCGTCCGCCGTGCTCGGCGACATCGTCGCGGTCGCGCAGCACCGGGTGGCCGGCGGCCTGGGCCCGGGGGAGTCGAGCTACGCCGACCTACCGGTCCGGCCGATGGGCGACGCCCTGACCCGCTACCACATCAGCCTCGACGTGGCCGACCGCCCGGGCGTGCTCGCCCGGGTGGCAACCGCCTTCGCCGACCACGACGTGTCGATCGAGACCGTGCGGCAGCGGCTGGTGCCCGCCGACGACGACCGTCCGGAGTCAGGTGCCAACCTCGTCGTCGTGACCCACACGGCGTCCGACGCGGCGCTCAGCGCCACGGTGGCCGCGCTGCGCACCCTCGAGGTGGTCCGAGATGTCATGTCGGTCATGCGGGTGGAGGGAGCCTGATGGCACACCAGTGGCGAGGCGTCATCCGTGAGTACGCCGACCGCCTGCCGATGCTCGAGGGCGCGCCCGTCGTGACGCTCCACGAGGGCGGCACGCCGCTCATCCACGCCGAGAAGCTCTCGGAGCGGGTCGGCGCCGAGGTGCACCTCAAGTACGAAGGACTGAACCCGACGGGCTCCTTCAAGGATCGCGGGATGACGACCGCAATCTCCGTCGCGGCCAAGAAGGGCGCGAAGGCGGTCATCTGCGCGAGCACCGGCAACACGAGCGCGTCGGCCGCTGCCTACGCCACCAAGGCCGGCATGGCGTGTGCCGTCCTCGTGCCGGACGGCAAGATCGCGATGGGCAAGCTGAGCCAGGCGATCGCGCACGGTGCAACCCTCCTGCAGGTGGAAGGCAACTTCGATGACTGCCTCACCGTGGCGCGCAAGCTGGCCGAGGCCTACCCGGTGGAGCTGGTCAACTCCGTCAACCCGGCCCGGATCGAGGGCCAGAAGACCGCGGCCTTCGAGGTCGTCGACGCGCTCGGCGACGCGCCCGACATCCACTGCCTGCCTGTCGGCAACGCCGGCAACATCACGGCGTACTGGAGGGGATATCGCGAGTACTCCTCGGACCCGCAGGTGAGCGACCGGCCCGGCCGGGCGAGCCGGCTGCCGCAGATGTGGGGCTTCCAGGCGGCCGGCGCCGCACCGCTCGTCCTCGGGCACCCGGTCGACCACCCCGAGACGATCGCCACCGCGATCCGTATCGGCAACCCGGCCTCGTGGCAGCAGGCGATCGCGGCCCGTGACGAGTCGGGCGGGCGCATCGAGGCCGTCACCGACGAGCAGATCCTCGAGGCGCACCGCTACCTCTCCGCCGAGGAGGGCGTGTTCGTCGAACCGGGCTCGGCCGCCTCGGTGGCCGGCCTGCTGGCGAGCCACCGCGGCGGGCTCGTGCCCCCCGGTGCCCGGATCGTGTGCACGGTCACGGGCCACGGGCTGAAGGACCCCCAGTGGGCCCTCCGCGGTCCCGATGGTGCCGAGGTGAAGCCTGTGCGCGTACCGGTGGACGCCTACTCGACTGCCCGTGCCCTCGGCCTGGAGGACTGATCCGTGGGTGCCGTTCCCGGCGGCCGAACGGTCCACGTGCGCGTTCCGGCCAGCAGTGCCAACCTCGGTCCCGGATTCGACTCGATCGGACTGGCCCTCGGGCTCTGGGACGAGTACACCGTCACGACCCAGCACGAGGCCGGCCTGACCATCGAGGTCGAGGGCCACGGTGCCGCAGACGTGCCGACGGACGAGTCGCACCTTGTCCACGCCACGATCCAGCACACGTGGCGCGAACTCGGCTACGAACCACCCGAGGGTCTGCGCCTGACCGCGGGCAACGGAGTCCCGCACGGTCGAGGGCTCGGTTCCTCGGCCACGGCAATTGTCGCGGGTGTCGTTGCCGCTCAAGCGCTTTCGTCGCCCGAGCTGCCCTCGACGGGCTCGCCGGTCGAGGTCGACCTCACAACGACGGGACATATCTCGAGCATCCTCGAGGGGCACCCTGACAACGCCACGGCAAGCGTCTATGGCGGCCTCACCGTCAGCTGGATGCCCGACCTGTCGGGCCACGACAAGGGGGACCGGACCGTGACCGCCCGGCCCGTGCTGCACGAGTCGGTCGACGTCGTCGTCTTCGTCCCGGAGGCCCAGCTGCCGACCCGCACCGCTCGAGCGGTCCTGCCGCGGGAGGTCCCTCTGGCCGCTGCCGCGGCGAACGCCGGTCGGGCGGCGCTGCTCGTGCATGCCCTGACGAGCGAGCCGGCCTTCCTGCATGGCGCGACGCGGGACTGGCTGCACCAGGAGGCGAGGCGGTCGTCCTATCCCGCCTCGATGGAGCTCGTCGACGCGCTGCGTGCCGCCGGCCACGCCGCGGTGGTCTCAGGTGCCGGCCCCTCCGTGCTCGTCCTGACAACCCGCGCGGACCGTGACCAGGTGGTCGCGCCGGCGGGATTCTCCGGCTGGAGACGGCTCACCCCGGGTGTGCCGTCGCGCGGGGCGCAGGTCACGGCCTGCTGAGCCGAGGATGCTGGGAACAGCCTCACGAGCGTGTCCAGGACACGTGTCGGGATGGCGCCGATGACGCCGGTACGAGTGTTAGAGTGTCTCCGCACCGAGGCCGCTTCACGAGCAGGTACGGTGCTCCACCCCCACGCCGAGGCGATTCCTCGTCTCGTGACGCCGTGCGCGTCACCGTGGTTCTCAACATTGGTCCGTGCTCTGTCGCTTGAGCACCGGGTCCCCAGTCCGGCACCGAGGAGATCTCCCGGGCCGCCAAAGAGGGGGAAGGATCCTTCGTGTCAGAAACAACCACCCGTCAGGTTGCAGGTCTGTCCGCAATGAAGCTCGACGAGCTCAAGGCGGTCGCCTCCTCGATGGGGATCAGGGGCACTGCGAAGATGCGCAAGAGCGACCTCGTCGAGGCGATTCGCAACCGCCAGAGCGGGGGTGCGGCCACCGAAGCGGCCGGGCCGGCGACGCGGCGTGCCACTCGTCCGACCGGAGGCGCCCAGGAGCGACCCGTCTCCGAGGAGGGCCCGACGGGCGGCGGACAGGCAGGGGCGCCCGAGGGCGCGCAGGCGGCCGCCTCAGGCCGTGCGGCCGGTGAAGCAGCAGAGCGGCCGTCGGCAGCACAGGAGGGCGAGACCGAGGGCCGACCCGAGCGGCGCCAGCAGCGCGAGCCCGGTGACCGCGGTACCCGCCCGGAGCGCGGTGCCCGTCCGGAGGGTCAGGACGCCCGCGGGGACCGGCAAGACCGCCGCGAGGGTGGCGGGGACGTCCCCGAGGGTGGCCAGGACCGGCGCCAGGGTGGCCAGGACCGGCGCGAGACTGGCCAGGCCCGACGGGAGGGACGCCAGGAGCGCCAGGAGCGCTCCGAGGGCGGCCGTGACCGCCGCGAGGGACAGCAGGACCGACGTGCGGCACGCGAGGCACGCCCGGAGTCGGACCGCGAGGGTCGTGAGGATCGGCGCGAGGCCCACGACCGCGTTGAGCGTCGCGAGAACCGGCAGCGTGACGAGAGGGACGAGCGCGCCCGGGACGGCCGAGCCGACCGGGACGAGCAGCGGGGCGTTCGTGACCACGACGACAGGTCCGGGGAGCAGCACGGTGACGACGACCGCCAGGAGCGGGGCGACCGGGGCCAACAGGACCAGGGCAACCGCCAGGGACAGGGGCGCCAGCCCAGCCAGAACCGTGGTGACGACGACGGGAGCGGCCGTCGCGGCCGCAACCGCAACCGGAACCGGGATCGCAAGCGCCGGGGCCAGGGGGGCCAGGAGTGGAACGAGACCGACGTCCAGATCACCGAGGACGACGTCCTCGTCCCGGTCGCGGGCATCCTCGACGTGCTCGACAACTACGCCTTCGTCCGGACCACTGGTTACCTGCCGGGACCGAACGACGTCTACGTCCCGCTGGGCATGGTCAAGCGGCACGGCCTGCGCAAGGGTGACGCGGTCACCGGCGCCGTCAAGGCGCTGCGAGACGGCGAGCAGCCCTCCGGTCACGTCGGGCGCCAGAAGTACAACGCCCTCGTGCGGCTCGACACGGTCAATGGCGCCTCGCCCGAGGACGCCCTCAAGCGGGTCGAGTTCCACAAGCTGACGCCGCTCTACCCGCAGCAGCGGCTCCGGCTCGAGACCGAGCCGCAGGTCCTGACGACCCGGGTCATCGACCTCGTTGCACCGATCGGCAAGGGCCAGCGCGGCCTGATCGTCGCGCCTGCGAAGGCCGGCAAGACCATGGTGATGCAGGCGATCGCCAACGCGATCACGACGAACAACCCGGAGTGCCACCTCATGGTCGTCCTCGTCGACGAGCGGCCTGAGGAGGTCACCGAGATGCAGCGGGCCGTCAAGGGCGAGGTCATCTCCTCGACCTTCGACCGTCCGGCCGAGGACCACACGATGGTCGCGGAGCTCTCGATCGAGCGCGCGAAGCGGCTCGTCGAGCTCGGCCACGACGTCGTGGTGCTGCTCGACTCGATCACGAAGCTCGGGCGGGCCTACAACCTCTCGGCACCGGCGAGCGGTCGGATCCTCTCCGGCGGCGTCGACTCCGCCGCGCTCTACCCGCCCAAGAAGTTCTTCGGCGCCGCGCGCAACATCGAGAACGGTGGGTCGCTGACGATTCTCGCGACGGCGCTCGTCGAGACCGGCTCGAAGATGGACGAGGTGATCTTCGAGGAGTTCAAGGGCACCGGCAACATGGAGCTGCGGCTCTCCCGTGAGCTCGCGAACCGCCGGATCTTCCCGGCCGTGGACGTCAACGCGTCCGGCACCCGGCGCGAGGAGATCCTCCTCGCCTCGGAGGAGCTGAAGATCATGTGGAAGCTCCGTAGGGTGCTCGCCGCGCTCGACCCGACCCAGGCGATCGAGCTGCTTCTCGACAGGCTCAAGAAGACGAAGACGAACTACGAGTTCCTGGTGCAGGTGCAGCAGACGAGCAGCATCCGCGTGGAAGACCAGGGCTGAGGCCAGGCGTGAGGACCGAGGGCCGGTTCGGCCTGGTCCCGCGACGGACCCAAGCCTGAGCACAAACTGCTGACGACGGACGGCGCCCATCGGGCGTCGTCCGTCGTGTCTTGCCGGAAGTGCGCCCTAATGTCCCAAATGTCCAATACGATCGGCGCATTCGGGACCGCTCTCAGGGGAGAACCATGCACGACTCGGCTGCACAGCCGCGGATCCTCGTCGCCGACGACGACGCCGACATCCGCGACCTCGTCGAGTTCAAGCTGACCCAGGCGGGATACGACGTTCGCGCCGTGGCAGACGGCGTCTCTGCGTGGGCGGCCTTCGAGGAGGAACCGCCCGAGCTCGTGGTCCTCGACGTCATGATGCCGGGCATGTCCGGCATCGACGTCCTGCGCCGGATCCGTGAGAGCGGGTCCGCTTCCGTGCCGGTCCTCCTGCTCAGTGCCAAGTCGCGCGACTCCGACGTCGACACGGGTTTCGAGGTCGGCGCCGACGACTACGTCATCAAGCCCTTCAGCCCGCGAGAACTGCTGCACCGTGTGAGCGGCATGCTCGCGCGCGCCCGGTGAGCGCACACGGCCTCCTCTTCGCCGCGACCATCGGCGTTCTCGGCGCCTGCGCCGCCCTGCTGCTCGCCGTCATCGTCGTGCGCCTGGCCCGGATCACCGGTGAGCGCCGCGAAGAACGCCTGCTGGCGCCGCTTCGCCCCACCCTCATCCAGGTCGCCGCGGGAGAGGACGACGAGGGGCTCGCGGTCCGCGATCTCGCCGGCACGACCGGACCGACCGCCATGGCACTGGACCGACGCATCATCCGCCTGCTGACCAAGGTGCGGGGCGCGCCGGCGGAGCAGCTCGTGGAGGTCCTTCGCACCCACGGCGCGGTGCACCGGGCGGGCCGTGAGCTGACCCACCGCGCACCGGTGCGCCGCGCACAGGCCGCCCAGGTGCTCGGCCTGACCGGCTGCGCGGACGCGCGGGAAGCGCTCGAGGCGGCCCTGCAGGACCGCTTCGTGGAGGTGCGGGACGCTGCCGCCTACGCGCTCGGCCTCATCGGCGACCCGCGGTCGGCGGGACCGATCCTCGCCGCCGTCGGTGGGGTGACCGACCGTCGCGGGGCACCGCTCGGCCTGCCCGCCGGCGCGGCCGCAGAGGCCCTGCACGGCATGGGGATCGCGATCTCCCCGGAGCTGCGGACGGCGCTCGACGATCCCCATCCCCGGACCCGTACAGTCGCGGCGTTCCTCATCGGCGGCGGCAGCTTCACGAGCGGGCTCCCGCGGCTCAGGGAGCTGCTCCAATCGGACCCGGACGTGACGGTCCGGTCGATGGCGGCCTCGGCGATCGGGCGTCTCGGCCGGCCCGAGGATGTGCCGGCGCTCGCCGCCCACACCGCCGAGACGGAGCCGGCCTCGCTGCGGCGGGCTTGTGTGGCGGCTCTCGCAGAGCTGGGGCAGCGCACCGCCCTGCCGGTGCTGGCCGGCCTCGTCAGCGACCCCGACCCGCGGGTGGGGGAGCAGGCGGCCACCGCCCTCATCGGGCTCGGCCGCGATGGCATCGCCGCGCTCGAGCCCCTCCAGCACGTCCCCGCGACGAGGAGCGCGACCCTCGTCGCGGAGCTCCGGGGGAGCAGTCGATGAGCTGGGACCGCGTCGTGGAGGGAGTGCGGACCGCGCTCACGGCCGTCATGCAGGTGACGGCCGGGCCGATCCTCGTCTACTTCCTGCTGATCAACACCTCCCTGCTCGTGCTCATCCTGCTCGCCTTCGGCGAGTTCCGCGCCCAGCAGCGGCGACGGGTGACCAGCCCGGAGCAGGGCGGCGGACTCGCACCGGGAGTGTCCCTGCTCGTGCCGGCATACAACGAGGAGACCGGGATCGTCACCGCGGTCAAGTCCTTCCTCACCCTGCGCTACCCCCGCCACGAGGTCGTGGTCGTCGACGACGGCAGCACCGATGCGACCTTCGAGCGCTTGAAGGAGGCGTTCGACCTCGTCGTCGTGCCACGGCAGCTCCCGCAGGACGTGGCGATCCGCGCCGAGGTGCACAGCGTCCACGTGCCTCGCGACGGGCGCACCCGGCTCGTTGTCGTCCGCAAGGAGAACTCCGGGCGGTCCGAGGCCCTCAACGTTGCCGTCAACGCAGCGAGCGAACCGCTCGTCGCGATGATCGACGGCGACTCGATCCTGGAGCCCGACGGCCTGCTCCGGGTGACCAAGCCCTTCGTCGACGACCCGACCCGCGTGGTCGCGACAGGTGGTGCGATCCGCCCCGTGAACGGCAGCCGGGTGGAGTTCGGCCGAGTCGTCCGAGTCGAGATGCCGCGCACCTGGCTGCCCCGGGTCCAGGTCGTCGAGTACCTCCGCGCGTTCCTCCTCGGCCGCACCGGCTGGTCGCGGATGGGGTCGCTGATCCTCATCAGCGGCGCCTTCGGCCTCTTCCGCCGGGACGTGCTCGTCGAGGTGGGCGGGCTCGACCCCACGAGCATCGGCGAGGACTTCGAGCTCGTCATGCGCATCCACAAGCACCTGCGCGACGAGGGCCGTGACTACCGCGTCGAGTTCGTCCCCGAGCCGGTCGCGTGGACCGAGGTGCCGTCGACGGCACGTGTCCTGAGGAGCCAGCGGCGACGCTGGCACCGCGGCCTCTGGGAGACCCTGTGGGCGTACCGAGGCATGCTGCTTCGCCCGCGATACGGCCGCATCGGCACTCTGGCGCTGCCGTACTACTGGCTCTTCGAGCTGTTCGCGCCGCTCCTCGAGCTGTTCGGCCTCATCGTCGTGCCGCTCGCCCTCGCCCTCGGCGTCGTCAACCTGCCGTATGCGGCCCTGTTCCTCCTGCTCGCCTACGGCTACGCGCTCCTGGTGACCCTCGCAGCACTCCTCGCCGACGAGTGGGCTTTCCACCGACACGACCGGTGGCGGGCCATCTGGATCGCGCTGGCCGCCGCCACCCTCGAGAACATCGGGTACCGGCAGCTCACTGTGTGGTGGCGCCTCGAAGGCTGGTGGGCCAGCCTGCGGGGGCAACGTCACGTATGGGGCGTGATGACCCGCACCGGCTTCGACGAGGGGGCCTCGTGACCCGCCGTCGCAGGCGGCCGAAGGGCTCGGCCGGCGGACACGTGCGCACGCTCGTCATCCTGCTCGTCGCGCTCATCCCGCTGGGCACCCTGACCTCGCTCTACTTGATCCATCAGCAGGGGCAGCTGGTGCGGACCCTGACCTTGTCGCTCGGCCCCGCGGTCGAGGCCAACAGCGAGGTCCTGCTCGAGATGACGCGGGCCCGAGGCACCTGGTTCGAGGGCCGGTCCAACGGCGCCGCGGAGGCGACGCGAGCGGCCCTCGAGGCGCACCGGTCGACGGTCGAGGTGCAACTGGACACCCTGCTTGCGGCCACCCGGTCCGCTGACCTCAGCCCGACCGACCGCGCCGCGTACGCCGTCCTCACGCAACGCCAGCGACATGCGGTCGAAGCCTGGTTCGCCGCCGCTCTGAGGGCCGCCCCGACGGACGTCGAAGGTGCCCGGCTGGACAACAGGCCGATCGACGCAGCCTGGGGCGACTTCCATGCCGCCAGCCATGGCCTCGACGATCGCCTGCTGGGTCAGCGCAGTGCCGGCCGGGCCCAGTCCCGGGCCGCCCTGACCACCCTCGGCTTCGTCGTGTTCGGCGTCGCCTCCGCATCGACCTGCATGTTGCTCCTCGCCGCCTACCGGATGCGGCGTTCCATCGTGCGCCCGCTCGAGCGGCTCAGCGAGGTCGTCCGCCGCCGGGTGAGCGGCGATGTCTCGACCTTCGCCGACACCGAGCACGGCGCGGCCGAGGTGCGCACCCTGGCCCGCGACTTCAACACCCTCACCCGGGAGAACGCCCGGTTCGTCGCGCAGCAGGGCGACGAGCTGCGCACCCGCCAGGTCGTCCTCGAGGTCGCCCGGCGGGTTCGCGCCGCCGAGGACGTGCCGGCCGCCCTCGACGGCGTCTGCGCCAGCCTCGGTGCGGGCCTCGGCGCCGACCGGGTCCTGCTCTACACCTTCGAGGAAGGGCTCGGCGTGCGGGAGCGGAGCCAGTGGCACGCCGACTCGCTGCCGGACCTACCGCCAGTTCCCGCGTCCCTGGCCGGGCACATCCCGGGCGTCGAGGCGGAGCTGCGCGAGCTGGGTGGCGGCGCCGTGGTCCTGCCCGACGTGTTCGACCCGGACTGGGCCGACGACCAGCGGGTCCTCGCCCTCCACCGGGCGACCGGGGCTCGATCCCTGGTGATCGCCCCGGTCGGCACCGCCGACCAGGGCCTCGGGCTCCTCGCCGTGCTCACCGTGGACCAGCCCCGCTGGTGGCGCCAGAGCGAGGTCCACGTCGCCGAGCAGAGTGCCGTCATGGCCGCGCGCGCCATCGTCCAGCTCCGTCTCGCCGAGATGCGTGAGGAGCAGGTGCAGCGCCTGACGGAGCTCGACCATCAGAAGACCGACTTCATGGCCACGATCAGCCACGAGCTGCGCACACCGCTCACCTCGATCAGCGGCTATCTCGAGCTGCTCGAGGACGGCGACTTCGGCGAGCTCACCGAGGGGCAGGTCCACGCACTCGGAGTCGTGCGTCGCAACGCCTCCCGCCTGCGAGGGCTCATCGAGGACCTCCTCGTCCTGAACAAGATCGAGAGCACCGGCCTGCAGGCCGCCATCGACGACGTCCGCGTCACCGACCTCGTCCGCTGTGTGGTCGAGACGATGGAGCCGGCGGCGGTGGCGTCGCAGGTGAGCCTCGTCGCGCGGCCGGTCCCGGGCGACATGGCGGTCAAGGTCGACCGGGCGCAGGTCGAGCGGGCCCTCATCAACCTCGGCTCCAACGCCGTGAAGTTCACGCCCTCCGGCGGCACGGTGACGATCGACGCAACGGCGGTCGACGACCAGGTCCGGATCAGCATCTCCGACACCGGCATCGGCATCCCCGAGGCGGACCTGGCGCGCTTGGCGGAGCGGTTCTTCCGCGCCGGCAACGCCACCGCCGCCGCGATCCCCGGCACGGGGCTCGGCCTCGCGATCGTGCGCACCATCATCGAGGGCCACGGCGGGCGGCTCGACGTCACGTCGGTCGAGGGCGAGGGGACGACGATGACGGTCACCCTGCCCGCGGCCTAGGGAATGCCGGCCGCCGGTTCTCCGTTTGGGATGGTGTGCGCCGACATGGCACACTCTTCCCTTGGACCGGTTCACGGCAGCATGCCCACGTGCAGCCGACCCGGCCATGACCTCGAGGAGACACCGTTGAAGAAGGACCTTCACCCTGACTACGTGGAGACCCAGGTGACCTGCACCTGCGGCAACACGTTCACCACGCGCAGCACGGCGACGAGCGGCAAGATCAGCGCCGACGTCTGCTCCCAGTGCCACCCGTTCTACACCGGCAAGCAGAAGATCCTCGACACCGGTGGCCGCGTCGCCCGGTTCGAGGCTCGCTACGGCAAGAAGGCCGCCAAGTAGGTCTCCCGTCCGCCGGCTCCCACGACCACGGTCGTCGGGGGCCGGCGTTCGTTTTCCCGGGCCCGCCACCCGACAGGGCCTCCCGACCGAGCAGCATGAGGAGCCACCGTGCTCGACACAGTGCAGGCGATTCTCGACGAGTACAGCGACCTCGAGACGCGGCTCGCGGACCCAGCCGTGCACTCCGACCAGGACCTCGTGCGCACGCTCAACAAGCGGTATGCGCACCTGGGCCCGGTCGTGAGCGCCGCCCGTGACTGGCGCTCCGCCGGCGAGGACCTGACCGCCGCTCGTGAGCTCGCCGAGGAGGACCCGGCGTTCGCCGAGGAGCTGCCGGCTTTGGAGCAGGCCCTGGCCGATGCCGAGGAGCACCTGCGACGGATGCTCGTGCCACGCGACCCCGACGACGACCGCAACGTGATCCTCGAGATCAAGGCGGGCGAGGGCGGCGAGGAGTCGGCCCTGTTCGCCGGCGACCTGCTCCGGATGTACCTCCGCTACGCCGAGCACCGCGGCTGGCGGACGCAGGTCGAGGACGCGACCGAGTCCGACCTCGGCGGCTACAAGGACGTCCGCGTCTCCGTCTCCGCGAAGGGCCAGCCCGGCCCGGGCGACGGACCGTGGGCGCGGCTCAAGTACGAGGGGGGCGTCCACCGCGTCCAGCGGGTCCCGGTCACCGAGTCGCAGGGCCGGATCCACACCTCCGCGGCGGGTGTCCTCGTCATGCCCGAGGTCGAGGACCAGGGCGAAGTCCAGATCGACCCGAACGACCTGCGGATCGACGTCTACCGGTCGTCCGGGCCTGGTGGCCAGAGCGTCAACACGACTGACTCCGCGGTCCGGATCACGCATCTGCCCACCGGTGTCGTCGTCTCCTGCCAGAACGAGAAGTCCCAGCTGCAGAACAAGGAGGCCGCCCTGCGGGTCCTGCGCGCCCGCCTGCGCCAGATGGCCCAGGACGCAGCCGACGCCGAGGCCTCCGCGGCTCGGCGTTCGCAGGTGCGCACCGTGGACCGCTCGGAGCGGATCCGCACCTACAACTTCCCCGAGAACCGGATCTCCGACCACCGCACGGGCTACAAGGCCTACAACCTCGACCACGTCCTCGACGGCGACCTCGACCCGGTGGTCCAGTCGGCCATGGACTCGGACGAGGCCGCCCGCCTCGCGGCGATGGCCGAGACGTGACCGACCTGCGCCGTCTCGTCCGGGCCGGGGCACGGACCCTGGCGGAGTCCGGCATCGCCTCGGCCGAGGTCGATGCGCTCGAGCTCGCCGCGCACGTCCTGCGCGTCGAGCCCTCCGAGGTGCGCCGCCGGATGGTGCTTGGGGGTGACCTCCCGGAGTCCTTCGAGGACACGTATGCCGGGCAGCTCGCCGAGCGGGCACGCCGGATCCCGTTGCAGCACCTCACCGGGCGCGCGCACTTCCGCCGGATCACCCTCGCCGTCGGGCCGGGCGTCTTCGTGCCTCGGCCGGAGACCGAGGTCCTCGTCGACCTCGCCCTTGCCGAGATCGACCGCCGGCACGCCGACCAGGTCCCCTCGAACCGTCTGGTTGCGGGTCAACCGGCCGGTACACCGTCCAGCTCGCCCTCGAACGGTCCGTTCGGGGAGGGAGGGAGCGGCATACGGGTCGTCGACCTGTGCACTGGGTCGGGAGCGATCGCGCTCGCGCTCAAGGACGAGAGGCCGGAGGTCACCATGCGCGCCCTCGAGCTGTCCGAGGAGGCCCTCGCCTGGGCCGAGCACAACCGGCGCGGCCTCGGGCTCGAGGTCGACCTCACCCAGGGCGACGCGACCCGGCCCTGCTTCCCGGACTGGCACGAGACGGTCGACGTCGTCACCGTGAACCCGCCCTACATCCCGGTCGGGGCCGTGCCGGTCGACCCCGAGGTGCGCGACCACGACCCCGAGGTCGCGCTCTACGGGGGCAGCGACGACGGGCTCGCCATCCCCTTGCGTGTCGCAGCCGTGGCGGCGTCGCTCCTCCGTCCCGGGGGCCTGATCCTCATGGAACACGCTGATTCGCAAGGCGACTCACTGCCGGCGGCGCTCAGGTCGAGCGGCGCGTGGACGGACGTCACCGACCACCTCGACCTCTCCGGTCGGCCACGGGTCACCTCCGCGCGCCGGCGGCGTGACGCTCGTCCCAACCACGCGGACTAGGCTGCCCTCCCATGAGTGACATCTTCGACTGCGCGGACGAGGCGACCCGCGCGGAGGGGATCTCGGCCGCCGCGGCGGCCCTCCGCCGGGGCGAGGTCGTCGTGCTGCCCACCGACACGGTCTACGGGATCGGGTGCGACGCCTTCGACGCGGCCGCCGTCGCCTCCGTGCTCGCGGCCAAGGGCCGGGGCCGGGACAAGCCGCCGCCGGTCCTCATCCCGACGCCGCGGACCGCGCTCGGCCTCGCGACATCGGTCCCGGCCTACGCGACGACCCTCATGGAGCGATTCTGGCCGGGGCCGCTCACCGTGGTCCTGCAGGCGCACACGTCCCTGCACTGGGACCTCGGCGACACGAACGGCACGGTGGCCCTGCGGGTGCCGGACCACCCAGTTGCGCTCGAGCTGCTCCGCGACGTCGGACCGATGGCGGTCACGAGTGCCAACACGACCGGCGACCCGGCCGCCCGCAACGCCGACGAGGCCCGCGAGATGCTCGGTGAGAGCGTCGCGGTCTACCTCGACGCCGGCCCCGTGGAGGAGGGCGACCCCTCGACGATCATCGACTGCACGGGGCCCGAGCCGGTGACGCTGCGAGTCGGCGCCCTCAGCCAGGCAGAGATCGACTCTGCCCTCGCCCCCGTGGACGACGAACCCCTTCCCCAGCCTGAGGACGCCGCCGGGAACGCGAGCGTCTAGGTGCACGAATACGTCCTCATCCTCATCGTCGCGGCCGGAGTCACGTACATCGTCACGCCCTTCGTGCGGAGCCTCGCGGTCGCGACCGGCGCGTTCACCCCGGTCCGCGAGCGGGACGTGCACAACACGCCGATCCCGCGCCTCGGGGGAGTGGGCATCTACCTCGGCTTCGTCTCGGCCGCCGTCGTCGCCCGGTCGCTGCCCTATCTCGGCACGCTCTTCTCGGACCGGCAGATCTTCGGCATCGTCGCGGCCGGCGGGATCGTCTGCCTCCTCGGCGCCTTCGACGACATCCGCGAGCTCGACTGGCTCACCAAGCTCGCGGGCCAGGTCCTCGCCGCGGGGCTCATGGCCTACGCCGGGGTCCAGCTGCTCTCGCTGCCCGTCTTCGGCGTGACGATCCTGCCCACCCCGGTACTGGTGGCGGTCACCGTCCTCGTCGTGATCGTCTCGACGAACGCGGTGAACTTCATCGACGGCCTCGACGGCCTCGCGGCCGGGGTCGTCGGCATCGCCGCCCTCGCCTTCTTCATGTACTCCTACATCGTGTCGCGCTCGTTCGAGCCCGCCAACGTCTTCTCCACGGCCACCTTCGTCTCGGCCGCACTGGTCGGGTGCTGCGCCGGCTTCCTGCCGCACAACTTCCACCCCGCTCGGCTCTTCATGGGCGACTCCGGGGCGCTCACCCTCGGCCTGCTCCTGTCCGCGGCCACGATCACGCTCACCGGCAACGTCGACCCCGGCGACGTCTCGGCGAACCAGGTCACGGCCGCCTTCCTGCCGGTCCTCGTGCCGCTTGCGGTGCTCCTGCTTCCGCTGCTCGACATGGTGCTCGCCGTCGTCCGGCGCACCCGGGCCGGCCAGCGTCCGTGGCAGGCCGACGCGATGCACCTGCACCACCGCATGCTCCGCATCGGTCACGGACACCGCCGGGCGGTCCTCATCCTCTACATGTGGGCGGCCATCGTCGCGCTCGGCTCGGTGTCCCTCGTCATCTGGGACGGGTGGACCCCGCTCCTCGTCGTCATCGGCGCCGCCATCGTCGGTGTCGTGCTCACCCTGTGGCTGCCGAAGTGGAGGCCCGCCAAGGGCTTGTGATAGCATTCACAAGCGCCTTGGGAAAGTCTGAGAGCCACCCACCGAGGCGGCGGAACCCCTTGATCCACAACTGATTCGACAACGACTTTGTCGCAGCCGACGCACTAGGCAGGTCCTCCTTGAGCGCCACATCCGGCCGCAACGCATCCCAGTCCGATGCGTTCGCGCAGCTCCTGCGCGGGTGCCTCCTGCCGACCCTTGCCGCGGCGCTGCTCTGCGTCGTCGGCGGCTTCTTCTCGAGCCCCATGGCTGCGTGGTCGGCGGCGTTCGGCGCCGCTCTTGTCATCGTCTTCTTCGGCCTGACGCTGCTCGTCATGAAGCGCACGGCCGACCTTGCCCCCGCCACGACGATGGTCGTCGTGATGATCGCGTACACCCTCAAGATCGTCGTCCTCGGGATCGTGATGTTCCTGCTGCATGACGCGACGTGGGTGTCCGGGTACGCAGTAGGGGTCAGCATCACCGTGTGCGCCATCGTCTGGCTCTTCTTCGAGATGCGCGCCTACAAGCACCTGCGGATCTTCGTCTACGACCCCGACGGTGAGGCCTCGCTCGACGCCGACCCGGGGCAGGGGCCGCAAGATGAACCGTGAGATCGGAAGCCGGCATGAACCCGTCCGAGCCCGAACAGCCTTCGCCCGAGAACAAGGACGAGGACCCGGAGGCCGCCAAGGAGCGGTTGCGCGCGTTCAACGTCCGCGAACAGGACTCGGCCTGGCGCGCCATCGCCTACCTGCTCACCGGTCCGCTCATCTACGGCGGCATCGGTGCCCTGCTGGATCACTGGCTGGGCACGTCGTGGCTCGTCGGTGTGGGCATCGTCGGTGGGATGGCCCTGTCGATCTACTACATCTGGTTCCGGTACGGTACCCACTGAGCCTGTCGTGGTGGGCCCGCCGTAGCACACCGGACTTGACAGTTGCTGGGAGCGCCGAGAGCCGCCCCGCACCCCCCACCACCAGTCCTGCCCCGCGCAGCCGAAGGAGATACCTGTGAGCATCGAGGCCGCCGTCCTGCCGACGCAATACGAGCCGCCCGGTACCGCGGACTTCTGGATCCCCCTCATCGGTGACGGCGCCTGGGCGTTCACCCGGGCCTGCCTGCTCGCGATCGTGTCCGTCGGCCTCATCTGGTGGTGGCTGCACGCGACGACGAAGAAGAAGGCCCTCGTGCCGAGCATGGGGCAGATGGGCACCGAGGCGGTCTACAGCTTCGTGCGCAACGGCATCGCCAAGGACCTCATCGGGAGCAAGGAGTTCCTGAAGTTCGTCCCGCTGCTCTTCTCCCTCTTCATCTTCATCCTGGTCAACAACCTCTTCGGCGTCGTGCCGCCGTTCCAGAACCCGACGATGGGCCGCATCGGCTTCCCGATCGCCCTGACCCTCGTGGTCTTCGTCGTCTACCACTGGATCGGCATCAAGAAGCACGGCTTCATTGGCTACTGGAAGTCGCTCATCCCGGCGGGGCTGCCCAAGGGAATGATCCCGGCGATCTTCTTCCTCGAGCTCATCACGGACATGTTCACCCGGCCGGTGACGCTCGCCCTCCGACTCTTCGGCAACATGTTCGCCGGTCACATCATGATGCTGCTGTTCATCACCGGTGGCTGGTACATGCTCACCTCAGGCGGCGTCCTGCCGATCTTCGGCGGCGTCACCTGGATCGTGACCTTCGTCATGACGCTCTTCGAGCTGCTGGTCGAGGTCCTGCAGGCCTACGTCTTCACCCTGCTCGCCGCGCTCTACATCGGCGGTGCCATCGCCGATGAACACTGACGGCGAGCGCCGCGCAGTCGCGACTTGCACCACCTGAAGTAGTTGTTCGACCCCGCTCCGCTGGTAAAGGCCAGCGGGACCGACACAAAGGAAATGGAATCAACATGACCGGCAACATCGCCATCCTCGGTTACGGCCTGTCCGCCATCGGCCCCGGTATCGGTGTCGGCCTGATCTTCGCGGCCTACATCAACGGCGTGGCTCGTCAGCCCGAGGCCCGCGGCATGCTGCAGCCGATCGCCTTCCTCGGTATGGCCATCGCCGAGGCGCTCGCCATCTTCGGTATCGCGCTCGCCTTCGTCTTCAAGTCCTGAGTGCATCCGGCCGGCCACTCGGCCACCTGTGAAATGTTGAGGAGATGCGCATGCACGCATTGACATTCCCCGCCTCCGGGGACGGAAGCGGCTGGGGGAGCCTGCCCCCGATCATCCCCCACCCGCTCGAGCTGATCTTCGGTCTCGTCACCTTCGCGGTCATCTACTGGGTGGTCAAGACGAAGATCGTGCCGCGCCTGGAGGAGGTCTACGCCGAGCGTGCTGCCGCAATCGAGGGTGGCATCAACAAGGCCGAGGAGGCCCAGGCCCAGGCCCAGGCCGCGCTCCAGGAGTACCAGGCCCAGCTCACCCAGGCCCGCGCCGAGGCCTCTCGCATCCGCGAGGACGCCAAGGCCCAGGGCGCCCAGATCATCGCCGAGATGAAGCAGCAGGCGGCGACCGAGGCGGCCCGGATCACCGACACGGCGCACAAGCAGATCGAGGCCGAGCGCCAGCAGGCCCTCGTCTCGCTCCGCAACGACGTCGGCCGGATCTCGACCGACCTCGCCAGCCGGATCGTGGGGGAGTCACTCCACGACGAGACCCGCCAGCGCGGCATCGTCGACCGCTTCCTCGCGGAGCTCGAGTCGGGCGACGTCGTCCGGGAGAAGGTCGGTGTCGTCGAGGGTGAGGACTCCTGATGCAGGGCTCCTCTCGCGCTGCGGCGGCCTCGAGCCACGAGGCCTTCCGCGAGGTCCTCGTGGGCGGCGCCGATGCGGCTCGCCTCGGTGACGAGCTGTTCGGCGTGGTCGACACGCTCGACTCCAGCTCGACGCTGCGTCGCGCTCTCGCCGACAGCTCCCGCGAGGCCGCCGGCAAGCAGGCTCTCGTCCAGCGGCTCTTCGCCGGCAAGGTCAGCGACGGCGCCGTGCGGGTGCTCAGCGTCGCGAGCGGCGAGCGGTGGTCGTCTGACCGCGACCTCACCGACACCCTCGAGGGCCTCGCCGTCGAGTCGGTGATCGCGGCCGCCGAGGCGGCGAACCGGGCTGACCGGGTCGAGGACGAGCTCTTCCGCTTCGAGCGCATCGTCGCGGCCGACGGCGGCCTTCAGGCTGCGGTCGGCAACCGGACGGCCCCGCTGGACTCGCGGGTCGCGCTGGTCGACGAGCTCCTCGGCGGCAAGGTCGCCGACGAGACGCTGACCCTGGCCCGCCAGGCGGTGGCCCACCCGCGCGGCCGCCGGTTCGACCGGACGGTCGAGACCTACCTCGAGCTCGCAGCGAAGCGCCGTGACCAGCAGACCGCGACGGTGACGTCCGCGGTGCCGCTGGCCGACGCCGAGCGAGAGCGCCTCGGTGCAGGTCTGTCCGCGATCTACGGTGGAAAGGTCCACGTCAACACCGTGGTCGACCCGCGGGTCATGGGCGGCGTCAAGGTCGAGATCGGTGACGAGGTCATCGACGGCACGGTCCTGCGCAAGCTCGAGGGCGCCCGACGCGCCATGGGTTCCTGAGGAACCCACCACACCAGCTCAGAGAACCATCATGGGGCCCGCCCGAGGTGGGCCGAAACGAGGAGAAGATCATCACATGACGGAGCTTTCGATCCGTCCGGAGGAGATCCGGGAAGCACTGGACTCGTTCGTCCAGTCGTACGAGCCCGGCGCGGCCTCCCGCGAAGAGGTCGGCCGCGTCACCGACGCCGGTGACGGTATCGCTCACGTCGAGGGTCTGCCCTCGGCCATGACCAATGAGCTGCTGCAGTTCGAGGACGGGACCCTCGGCCTGGCGCTCAACCTCGACGTCCACGAGATCGGCGTCGTCGTGCTCGGTGACTTCAACGGCATCGAGGAGGGGCAGGCGGTCAAGCGCACCGGCGAGGTCCTGTCCGTCCCGGTCGGGGACAGCTTCCTCGGTCGCGTCGTCGACCCGCTCGGCAACCCGATCGACGGGCTCGGCGAGATCAAGACGACCGAACGCCGCGCGCTCGAGCTGCAGGCACCGACCGTGGTCCAGCGCAAGTCGGTCCACGAGCCGCTGCAGACCGGTATCAAGGCTGTCGACTCGATGACCCCCATCGGCCGCGGCCAGCGCCAGCTGATCATCGGCGACCGCCAGACCGGCAAGACGACGGTCGCGATCGACACGATCATCAACCAGAAGCGCAACTGGGACTCCGGCGACCCGGACCAGCAGGTCCGATGCATCTACGTCGCCATCGGCCAGAAGGGCTCGACCATCGCGTCGGTCCGCGGCACCCTCGAGGAGGCCGGCGCGCTCGAGTACACGACGATCGTCGCCGCCCCGGCGTCCGACTCCGCCGGCTTCAAGTACCTCGCGCCCTACACCGGCTCGGCCATCGGCCAGCACTGGATGTACCAGGGCAAGCACGTCCTCATCGTCTTCGACGACCTGTCCAAGCAGGCCGAGGCCTACCGCGCCGTGTCGCTGCTGCTCCGCCGCCCGCCGGGCCGCGAGGCCTACCCGGGTGACGTCTTCTACCTGCACAGCCGGCTGCTCGAGCGCTGCGCGAAGCTCTCCGACGAGCTCGGCGCCGGCTCGATGACCGGCCTGCCGATCATCGAGACCAAGGCCGGTGACGTCTCGGCGTACATCCCGACCAACGTCATCTCGATCACCGACGGCCAGATCTACCTGCAGGCGGACCTCTTC
>NZ_JBQCCV010000114.1:0-2410 GCF_051961875.1 Intrasporangium sp.
AGGCTGATGAGGCGCTTGTCGCGCAGGCTCTCCGGGACGTCGCCCGCAACGATCCGCTGGGCGAGCCCCTCGACGACGGCGGTCTTGCCGACACCCGGCTCACCGATGAGGACCGGGTTGTTCTTCGTCCGCCGGGACAGCACCTGGACGACGCGCCGGATCTCCGAGTCGCGGCCGATGACGGGGTCGAGCTTGCCCTCGCGGGCCATCTCGGTCAGGTCGGTGCCGTACTTCGTCAGCGCCTCGAACGTCCCCTCCGGGTTCTCCGAGTTGACCGATCGGCCGCCCCGCAGCTCGGGGATCGCCTGCTCGATCGCGTCCGCGTCGAGGCCGAACTGGCCCGTCCGGGCGAGGGCGAGGAGCAGGTGGTCGGTCGAGACGTAGGTGTCGCCCATCGCGGTCATGTACTGCTGCGCCTGCTGGATGACGGCGGCCGTCGCCCGCGAGAGCTGCGGCTGCACGCCACCGGTCACCTTCGGCAGCGAGCTCATCGCGCGTTCGGCCGTCGTGGTGGCCTGGGCGACGGAGGACCCGGCCTTCTCCAGGAGGGTCGGGGTGGTCGTGCCCGGCTGAGCTGCCAACGCGAGCAGCAGATGAGCCGGCTCGATGTTCGGCGAGTGCTTGGCCGCCGCGGTCGTCCCGGCCTGGGCCAAGGCCTCCTGAGCCTTGTTGGTCAGCTGAAGGTCCATGCGTTCTCCTGCTAGGGGTCAGAGTTCACTTCGTCCAACCGTTCCAAAGTTGAGCCTATTCCACTCAACCCCACGGCCCGATGGGGGGTATGCCGCTGAGCCCGCTCGCGCGGGCACACTCCGTCCCACCGTGGCTCGTACCCAGATCCGGCGCGGCGACGTGTTACCGGAGTGACCGAGTGCTCACTCGACAGAAGGAGGGCACCCGTTGGGCTGGGGCGGAAGTGACGGACTGCTCATTCGACTGAATAGGCCGGGTCAGCGCTCCGTCCCATGCGTCACTCCGGCGCGTCACACCTCGGCGTCGTACCAGCCGCCCTGGTCAGCGGCGAGCACACGGAGCTGCGCGGCATACGACTCCTCGGCGGGCGTGCGCACGTGCACGGCCCACTCGTGGTCCTCGGAGTCGTCCTCGCCGGCGAGCGCCTCGCGGACCACGCGCACCTCCCGGTAGCCGCGGGCCTCGAGGTCGTCGGCCACGTCCTCCGCCGTCTCACGGTCGGGGAAGATCAGCAGGTGCTCGGCGGTCACCTCCGCAGGATGGCACGGCTCAGTCCCGTGCGGCCGTCCCCGCGAGCAGGTCGACGGCCGCGCTGAGGTCGTGCAGTCGCCCTCGGGCCGAGATCCGAGCCGCCCGGTATGCCGCTGCGTCGGCTTCCGAGGCGACGATCGCCTCGTTGTGGTCGGCGACGTGGACGAGCCCCGGGGACAGCGTCTCCACCGCGTCCTCGAGGGTCCGGGCCCGGCCGAGGGCGTACAGCGCGAGCGCGGCGGCGCCGAGGGCCGACCCCTCGGCCCCTGCGGTCACGGTGAGGGGGCGGCCGAGGACGCCGGCGAGGACGTGGCGCCACAGCTCGCTGCGGAAGACCCCGCCGGTGCCGCGGATCGAGGTGACCGGGGTGACCTCGTCGAGGCCGTCGAGGATCGTGCCGAGCTGGAAGGCGACGCCCTCGACCGCGGCCCGGATGAAGTGCCCGCGGGTGTGGTGCTGGCGGATGCCGAGGTAGGCGCCCCGCACGTCGGCGTCCCAGAGCGGGCCGCGCTCGGCGAGCAGGAAGGGCAGCATGACGAGTCCCTCGGAGCCGGGCGGGATGTCGGCGGCAAGCTCGAGCACCTCGGCGTCGGTGACCGCCGGCTCGGCCTCGGGCGGGTGCGGGGTCGGCGCCCCGGGCCGGTCGGCGGCGAAGACGCCACGCGCCCACCGGACCACGGCGCCACCGTTGCTGATCGCCGTCCCGACGACCCAGCGGTCGTCGGTGAGGGCGTAGCAGAAGAGCCGTCCGGAGGGGTCGGCATACGGGCCGTCGACGACGAGCCGCAGCGCCCCGCTCGTGCCCAGCGAGAGGCCGGCCACGCCCGGCTCGAGCGCCCCCGTCCCGAGGTTGCCGAGCGGGCCGTCGCCGGCGCCGACGACGACCGGGGTGCCGACCGGCAGGCCGACCTCCGCGGCAACCGTCTCCGAGAGGGGCAGGACGTCGGTCGTCGCGAGCACCGGCGGGAGCTGGTCGAGCCGGATGCCGGCGAGGGCGACTGCGTCCGGGTCCCAGCGGCGGGTGTTGATGTCGAGCAGGCCGGTCCCGCTCGCCGAGGACAGCTCGGTGACCAGGCGGCCGGTCAGGGCCTGGAGGACGAGGTCCTTCAGGCCCGCCCAGGTCGTCGCACGCGCGGCGAGGTCGGGCTCGTTCCGGGAGAACCAGCGCAGCTTGGTCAGCGGCGCCATC
>NZ_JBQCCV010000115.1:0-7641 GCF_051961875.1 Intrasporangium sp.
ACCGGCCGGCAGCTCCCGTGTCGCCCCCGTCACGTAGTTCCACTCAAGGGACGTGGTCTCCCCGTTCGAGTTGAGGTAGGCGTAGTCCCCGACGACGGCCGCGGGCCTGCGGTGGTCGGTCCGCTGCCGCAGAACCGTCCCGTCCGCGGCGTAGACCGTCGTCGTCCGGCCTCGTCCGTCCTGCGCCACGACTCTGGCGCCGTCCGGGGAGACGGCATACGAGCCGCTGACGCCCAGGTGCTTGATCACCCTGCCCTGTGGCGAGAGCAGATCCATCTGGCTCTCCCTGGGGCCGACCGTCTTGTACGACTGCACCAGGAACCCGCCGTTCGACAGGACCGCGAGATTCTCGACCGCCGTCCCCTTGGTGAGATGAATCACCGTGTCCCCGACGTGGATCGTGTCGTCGAGGGCGAAGACGCCGGATGCCGCTGCCGTCGGGCCCGTGCCCCCGGTCGCGGAGGGCGTCGGGCTCTGCGACGCAAGGCCTGTCGGTGTCGTCGGCTCCTGCTGACTCGTCCGCGCGGGCGCGGGCGTCACCGGAGCGGTCCCCCGCAGGGACGACAGCCCGAGGGGCACGGCGAGCGCGGCAGCCGCCACGAACGCGGTTGCCGCGATCGCCGCGCCACGCCGGCGGCCGCGTCGCCGTTCCAGGGCGATGGCCGCCGTCGCGAAGTCGCCGACTGCGTCGACGCGCTCCGCCTCGTGGCGCAGGCCGGCCCGGAGATCTGTCTCGTTGGGGCTCATGCGGTCACCTCCAGCATCTGGACGCGGAGCGTCGCGAGGGCACGGCTCGAATGACTCTTGATGGTGCCGACCGAGCAGCCGAGGACCGCTGCCGTCTGCGCCTCGGTGAGGTCCTCGTAGTAGCGCAGGACGATCACGGCGCGCTGCTGCCGGGGCAGGGTTGCGATCTGTGCCCAGAGGTCGCCGTCGGCATGGAGATCGGGAGGCGCCACGGGTTCCTGGTGGGCGACGAGCTCGCTGCTGGTGACCTCCCTGTGCCGCCACGTCCGTCGCCACCAGCTCCGGTGCTCGTTGACGATCACCGTCCGCACGTAGGCGTCGGGCGACCCGGTGATCGACGACCACTTCCGGTAGACCCGGGCGAAGGCACTCTGCACGAGGTCCTCCGCACTGTGGGGATCACCGGTCAGCAGGAAGGCGAAACGGACGAAGTGGCGCTGTCGCGCCCTGACGTAGGCCGTGAAGTCGGCGTCACGGTCCTCTGTGTCCCCCATGTCGGCATCCTCGTATCGGCGGGATGGTTCGCCCATCATGACGCGACGAGGACCGCACCTGGTTGACATCGCGACCGAGCCGGTTCAGCGACACGGCCCTGACTCCCGGCGGTGGCGGGACCTAGGATCCCTCCATGGCCACCGACGACCGTGCGAGCCGGCGTGAGCTGGAGGAGGGCATCGAGCGGGACTTCTCCCAGCGGATGTCCTACGGCGACTACCTCAGGCTGGACGTACTGCTGTCCGCGCAACAGCCGCTCAGCGACCCGCCACTGCACGACGAGCTGCTCTTCATCATCCAGCACCAGACGTCCGAGCTGTGGCTCAAGCTGCTCGTGCACGAGCTCCGTTCCGCCAGGAGCCTGCTGCGCTCCGACGACCTCGCCCCTGCGCTGAAGCGGCTTGCTCGGATCAAGCACATCCAGCACACGCTGGCCGACCAGTGGAACGTGCTCGCGACCCTGACCCCGAGCGAGTACGCGGAGATCCGGCCCTATCTGGCGACCAGCTCGGGCTTCCAGTCGGCGCAGTACCGAGAGGTCGAGTTCCTCCTCGGCAACAAGGACGCCGACATGGTGGCCGTCTTCGAGCACGACCCCGTTGTCCAGGCCGAGCTGGCAACCCTGCTCCACGAGCCGAGCCTCTACGACGAGTTCATCGCGTTCCTGCACCGGCGTGGCTACCCGGTGCCCGGGGAGCTGCTCGACCGGGACTGGACGCGGCCGCACCGGCTCAACGACGCTCTGGTCGAGGTCTTCGCGCACGTGTACGAGAAGCCCGCCGAGCACTGGGGCGTCTACGAGGCCTGCGAGGAGCTCGTCGACGTCGAGGACAACTTCCAGCTCTGGCGCTTCCGCCACCTTCAGGTCGTGACCCGCACCATCGGGCACAAGCCGGGCACCGGTGGGTCATCCGGCGTCGACTTCCTCCGCCGCGCCCTCGACCTGACGTTCTTCCCTGAGCTCTACGCCGTTCGGGCCCGGATCGGCTCCTGACGCCTGCCTCGCGTCACGGGATCGGGGTGCCGCCCTCGAGGTAGAGAGGCGGGTCGGTGAGGCGCTCGAGCCGGCCGAGGAGGGTGTCGAGGTAGTCGGGGATGTGGGGCCTGGCCTGCTCGCGGGTGCACCAGTGGACGGCGGCGATCTCGGTCGCCTCGAAGGTCATCGCGTCGATGATCGACGACGCGTGCCGGCCGAGGTCGAAGACGAACTGGCACGCGTCGTCCCATCCCCGCCAGGGCGGCATCCAGTTCACGACGAGCAGCCCGAGCACCGACAGCTCGAGGCCGAGCTCCTCATGCAGCTCGCGGGCCACCGCCGTGGCCGGTGACTCCCACGGGTCGATGACGCCCCCCGGCAGGTCCCACTCGGCCTTGTACGTGAGCTCGCAGAGCAGCACCCGGTCGTACTCGTCACGCAGGACGCCCTGGCTGATGACCCGCTTCGTCGGCAGGTTCGCGTTGAGCACGCCGATGAACCCGTCGCGGGTGTCGGGCCTCGGGTCGTCCGCCAGCCGGGCGACCCGCACGAGGTCGGTATGGGGTCCACCGGCGCCGCGGGCGACGCCCTCGCGCCGGAGCCCCGCCCGTGCAGCCACCCTCAGCCGGGCGGTGTCACCGACGGGGATGAGGGCCTCGACCCGGTGCAGGCCGAGGTCGGTGAAGCAGCGGTCCACGGCGAGGCGCACCGCGCGGTGCGGGACTCCCCCACCGGTGTGGGACGGCTCGAACCGCCAGGTGACCTGGGCGGCATCGTCGCTGCGGCGCTGGACCTGCAGGCTCCCGACCCGCTTCCCGAGCGACTCGACGACGAGCGTGACCAGCCCATCCGGGGCGTGCTCGGTGCGGACGACCAGGTCACCGTCCACCGGCTCTCGCTCTCCCGCGCGAGGCGGCCATCCCACCGGTCAGTTGCCGAACTCGTCGGGATCGGCTCCCGTCCGGACCCCCCGGTCGAGCCCGGCGATGGCCTGCATGTCCTCGTCGTCGAGGTCGAAGCCGAACAGGTCGGCGTTCTGGGCGATCCGGGCGGGCTTCACCGAACGAGTCAGGACGACGTGCCCGAGGTGCAACTGCCATCGGAGGACGACCTGCGCCGGCGTCACCGCGTGCTTCTCGGCGATCCGGGTGACCTCGGGGTCCTCGAGCAGCCCGGCGCGCGCAGCCAGGGGGCTCCACGCCTCGGTGACGATGCCGTGCTCGGCGTGGAACGCGCGCAGCTCGCGCTGCTGCAGGTAGGGCGAGAGCTCGACCTGGTTGATGGAGGGCAGCACTCCGGTCTCATCGAGGAGCCGCTGCAGGTGGTCCACCTGGAAGTTGCAGACACCGACGGACCGCACCCGCCCCGACCGCTGCAGCTCGAGCATCTGCTGCCAGGCCCACACGTACGTACCGCGGCTCGCCACCGGCCAGTGGATGAGGTAGAGGTCGAGCACGTCGAGGCCGAGGCGCTGCATGGACTCGTCGAAGGCCGCCCCGACGTCCTGCAGGTGGGTGTACCAGACCTTCGTCGTGATGAAGACCTCCTCGCGGGCGATGCCGGCGCGGGTGAGCACCCGGCCCACGCCCTCCTCGTTGCGGTACATCTCGGCCGTGTCGATGTGCCGGTATCCGGTGTCCAGTGCGGCGCGCAGTGCTGTGTCGATCTGCTCGTCCGGAACCTCCCAGAGCCCGAACCCGAGCTGCGGGATCGTCAGTCCCGAGGTCGAGGCGTGACCGAGGGGAACCTGATGGACGGGCAGCTTCGAGGTCATGAGGACAACCTACGACGGCCGGCGGCCGCGGCGCCGGGCCAGCGATCCGCCGGTGTGCTGGACCTCACGGTCCGACTCCGCGCTAACCCCCTCGCGGGACCGCGGGCCCGGATGCACCAGGCGCTAGAGTCCGAGCCATGGCATCGATCAGCAAGGTCCTCATCGCAAACCGTGGCGAGATCGCCGTTCGTATCGCCCGCGCCTGCAAGGACAGCGGGATCGGGTCGGTCGCGGTCTACGCGGAGCCGGACCGGGATGCCCTCCACGTCAAGGTCGCCGACGAGGCGTTCGCCCTGGGCGGCACCACCCCCGGCGACAGCTACCTCGTACAGGAGAAGCTGCTCCAGGTCGCCAAGGAATCCGGTGCCGACGCGGTCCACCCGGGCTACGGCTTCCTCGCCGAGAACGCCAGCTTCGCCCAGGCCGTCATCGACGCCGGCCTCACCTGGATCGGTCCCGGGCCCGAGGCCATCGACGCCCTCGGTGACAAGGTGAAGGCACGGCACATCGCCACCAAGGCCAACGCACCCCTCGTGCCCGGCACGAAGGACCCCGTCTCCGGCCCCGACGAGGTCGTCGAGTTCGCGAAGGAGCACGGCCTGCCGGTCGCGATCAAGGCGGCCTACGGCGGTGGCGGGCGCGGCCTCAAGGTCGCCCGGACCCTCGAGGAGATCCCGCACCTCTACGAGTCCGCAGTCCGCGAGGCGGTCACGGCGTTCGGCCGCGGCGAGTGCTTCGTCGAGCGGTTCCTCGACCACCCGCGCCACGTCGAGACGCAGTGCCTGGCCGACCAGCACGGCAACGTCGTCGTCGTCTCGACCCGCGACTGCTCGCTCCAGCGGCGCAACCAGAAGCTCGTGGAGGAGGCGCCGGCTCCCTTCCTCTCCGAGGCGCAGCACGCCGAGCTGCTCCGCGCGAGCAAGGCGATCCTCAAGGAGGCCGGCTACGTCGGGGCCGGCACCTGCGAGTTCCTCGTCGGACCCGACGGCGTCATCTCCTTCCTCGAGGTCAACACCCGCCTGCAGGTCGAGCACCCGGTGACCGAGGAGGTCACCGGCATCGACCTCGTGCGGGAGCAGTTCCGCATCGCGAACGGCGAGCCCCTCGACTACCCCGACCCCGAGCCGCACGCCCACTCCATGGAGTTCCGCATCAACGGCGAGGACGCGGGCCGTAACTTCCTCCCGGCGCCCGGCACGGTTGCCGTCTTCCGCCCGCCGGCCGGTCCCGGCGTGCGGCTCGACTCAGGCGTCGTCGAGGGCGACGTCATCGCCGGCGCCTTCGACTCGATGCTGGCGAAGCTCATCGTCACGGGGCGCACCCGTCAGGAGGCGATCGAGCGGTCGCGCCGGGCCCTCGCCGAGTTCGAGATCGACGGCATGCCGACCGTCCTGCCCTTCCACCGAGCGGTCGTCAGCGACCCCGCCTTCGCGCCGCAGGACCCCGCGCAGCCCTTCGGCATCCACACGACGTGGATCGAGACCGAGTGGAACAACACGGTCGCGCCCTACGCCGGCGGCCCGGCGGAGACCCCCGAGGCCGAAGAGCGCCAGAAGGTCGTCGTCGAGGTCGGCGGCAAGCGTCTCGAGGTCTCGCTGCCGGGTGGCCTCGCCCTCGGCGGCGGTTCTGCCACGGCGAAGAAGAAGGCCCCGAAGCGCTCGACCGGTGGCGGCCGCGGGGGCGCGGCGGCGTCGGGCGACTCGCTGACGGCCCCGATGCAGGGCACGATCGTCAAGATCGCGGTCGAGGACGGGGCGACGGTCGCGACGGGTGACATCGTCGTGGTCCTCGAGGCGATGAAGATGGAGCAGCCGATCACGGCGCACAAGGACGGGGTCGTCACCGGCCTGACGGCCAAGGTCGGCGAGACGGTCAACTCTGGGACTGTCCTCGCCGAGATCAAGGACGCCCCGACCGAGGCCTGAGCGACCACCACCACGAGGCGGTATGCCGCTCAGCCCCGGGCTGAGCGGCATACGTCTGTCTGTGGCGCGTCCGCGCAGTGTGGGTGTCTCGCTCCCCCCCGGCCCCAGGTGGTCCCCCGGAGTGGTCTGGCAGACTCGACTCCGTGCTGACGACGCTGCTCTCGGAGGCGGCCCAGACCTCGACGGGCCTGAACTTCAAGGGATTCGTGATCGTGGCGATCGTCTTCGCCCTGGTCTACCCGCTCCAGAAGCGGCTGCGTGAGCGGGTGTCGAAGCATCGGGTCGAGCGGTGGCGCGAGGAGGACGAACGCCGCGACCACGAGGACGAGGAGCCCTGACCAGGAGCCTCACCCGGCCGCGGCTACTCCGACTGGTGGAGCTGGCGCGCCGCCTCGGCGATGGAGCCCGACAGTGACGGGTAGACGGTGATCGTGCTCGCCACGGCGTCGACGCTGAGGCGGTTCTGTACGGCGAGCGCGACCGGGAAGATCAGCTCGGAGGCCTTCGGTGCCACGACGACACCGCCCAGGATGGTGCCGTAGCCGGTCCGGCAGAAGAGCTTGACGAAACCGGCCTCGATGCCCTGCATCTTCGCGCGCGGGTTGCGCGCGAGCGGCAGCAGGACAGACTGCACGTCGGGCAGCTCGTCGGCCTCCCGCTGGCCGATGCCGACCGTGGCGATCTCGGGGTCGGTGAAGATGTTCGCTGCGACGCCTCGCACGTTGAGGGGAGCCACCGCGTCCCCGAGTGCGTGCCACATCGCGATGCGCCCCTGCATCGCCGCGACCGAGGCGAGCGGGAGGACGCCCGTGCAGTCGCCGGCGGCGTACACCCCCGGGACGGACGTGCGCGACACGCGGTCTACGACGATGTGGCCCGACTCGGCAAGCTCGACACCGAGCTCCTCGAGACCGAGCCCGGTCGTCTGCGGCAGGGAGCCGACGGCGAGGAGGGCGTGGCTGCCCTCGACGGTTCTGCCGTCCGTGAGAGTCACCACGACGCCGTCCGCGGTCCGCTCGACGCTCTGGGCGCGCGACTTGCCGAGCACCTCCATGCCGCGCTCCCGGAACACGTCCTCGATGAGGGTCGCCGCATCGGCGTCCTCACCCGGGAGCACGCGCTCACGCGAGGAGACCAGGGTGACGGCAGAGCCGAGGCCGAGGTAGGCCTGGGCGAGCTCGGCACCAGTGACGCCGGAGCCGATCACGACGAGACGCTCGGGCAGGTCATCGAGGGCGTAGATCTGCTGCCAAGTCAGGATCCGCTCGCCGTCTGGGACCGCGGTCGGCATGACGCGGGGGGTGGCGCCCGTCGCGACCAGCACGATGTCGGCGGTCAGCTCGACCGTCTCGTTCGCGGAGGCCTCGACGCGGACGAGCCCGCGCTCGACGAGTCGCGCGACACCGTCGACGACCCGCACGCCCACGTTCTCGAGGCTGCGCCGGATGTCGCGGCTCTGGGCCGCGGCGAGGTCGAGGATCCGCTCGTTGATCGTGGTCGCCCTCGCGACGACTCCATCCGTCGGCGCCTGGGTCGGGCGGCCCAGACTCACACCGAGCCGGACGGCGATGTCGAGGTCGGATCGCTGGTCGGCCGTCGCGATGAGGGCCTTGCTGGGCACACAGTCCGTCAGCACGGCGGCACCCCCGACGCCGTCCCTCTCGACGATCGTCACGTCGGCGCCGAGCTGGGCAGCGACAAGGGCCGCCTCGTAGCCGCCCGGG
>NZ_JBQCCV010000116.1:0-6796 GCF_051961875.1 Intrasporangium sp.
CCCCCCCCCCACAACCACCACACCACAAATTTTTTTTGTGGTTGTTTTTCGCGCTTGGGGGGGGGCCGCGCCCGCCCCCCCCCCCCCCCCCCCCCCGGGCGGAACGGCTCGTCCTCACCGGGCCGGGACTCGCCTGGCTCACCGTCTTCATGGCCGTCCCGATTGCCCTGGTGCTCGGGCTGACGATCTTCCAGCGCGGCCGGTTCGGCGGCATCGTGCTCACCCCCACCGGTGCGAACTTCGCCCGCGTGTTCGAGTCGATCTACGTCTCCATCCTCGGCAGCTCGCTAGTCATCGCCGGCCTGACGACCGCGCTGGCGCTGCTCATCGGCTACCCCGCGGCATACGCCATCGCCAAGGTTCCCCAGCGGTGGAGGGTCGTCGCCCTCGTGCTGGTCGTCCTGCCGTTCTGGACGAACTTCCTCATCCGCACGTACGGCTGGATCGTGCTCCTCGGCTCCGAGGGAGTGCTCAACCGTGCGTTGCTCGCGACCGGGATCACCTCCCAGCCGCTCGAGCTGCTCTACACCCGTGGAGCGGTCGTCGTCGGGCTGCTCTACGCCTACCTGCCGCTGATGATACTGCCCTTGTACGCGTCGATCGAGCGGATCGACCCGCAGCTGCGTGAGGCTGCCGCCAACCTCGGGGCGACCCGGTGGCGCAGCTTCTGGGACATCACGGTCCCGCTCAGCCTCCCCGGGGCCATCACCGGGAGCCTGTTCGTCTTCGTCCCCAGTCTCGGCAACTTCGTGGTGCCCGAGCTGCTCGGCGGCGGCAAGACCGTGATGGTCGGCAACCTGATCCGTGACCAGTTCCTCAAGGCCCGTGACTGGCCCTTCGGCGCAGTCCTCGCCCTCGTCGTCATCGCGCTGCTCGTCGTGCTCTTCGCGTTGCAGTCCCGCGCCGCCCGGCGCGTCTCCGGGGAAGGAGCCGCAGATGCGTGAGCTCGGCTGGCTGCGGGCACCCCTGCTGCTGACCTACGCCTTCCTCTTCCTGCCGATCGTCGTGCTGATCGTCATGTCGTTCAATGCAGGCAGCTCGCCCTACACCTGGAGCGGCTGGAGCCTGCAGTGGTACGGCCAGCTCGCCGGGGACGAGCGCATCATGGAGGGCCTGCGCAACACGCTCGTCGTGGCTCTCGGGTCCACCGTGCTGTCGACCGTGCTCGGCACGATGCTGGCAGTCGGGCTCCACCGTCACTCCAGGTCTGCGCTGCTCGATGCGTTCTCCCTGGCGCCGGCGATCGTGCCCGACATCATTCTCGGCATCGGGCTGCTCAGCCTCTTCAGCCTGAGCTCCATCGCGACCGGTCTGCACACGGTCCTCATCGCGCACACCGTCTTCGGCCTCGCCTTCGTCGCGGCCGTCGTGAAGGCGAGGCTGTCCAACACCGACCCGCAGCTCGAGGAGGCCTCGCGCGACCTGGGCGCGGGACCGGTCACCACCTTCCTGCGGATCACGGTGCCGACGCTGCGCCCGGCGATCCTCGCCGGCGCCCTGCTCGTGTTCACCCTGTCCCTCGACGAGTTCGTCATCGCCTTCTTCACCGACGGGCCGAGCACCCCGACCCTGCCGATCGTCATCTACTCGATGGTCCGGTTCGGCGTCACCCCTGAGATCAACGCCCTGGCGACGGTACTCATCGGCATCAGCTGCGTGACCGTCCTCGTCGTCCAGCGCCTCCTGCGAGTGAAGGACCGCGCATGACCACCCACCCCGCCGACCGGTCGCCCACGCACCCCCGGTCCCAGCCCCCGGCCACGCCCGAAGCAGGCCCCCTCCTGCGGGTCGCCGGTCTGACCCGCAGCTTCGGAGCGACGTCAGCACTCGACGACGTGAGCCTCGAGATCCGGACGAACGAGTTCTTCGCCCTCCTCGGCCCCTCGGGATGCGGCAAGACGACCCTGCTGCGGGTCATCGCCGGGTTCGAGCAGCCCGACTCGGGATCGGTGCTGCTCGGCGACGCCGACCTGCTCGCGCTCCCGCCGCACCGGCGCCCGGTCAACCTCATGTTCCAGTCGTATGCGCTGTTCCCGCACCTCAGCGTCGAACGCAACGTCGCCTACGGGCTCGAGCGCGAGGGCGTCGCGAAGAATGAGGTGCGCCGCCGGGTCGGTGAGGTCCTCGACACGGTGGGCCTCACGGCCCTCGCGCGTCGGCGTCCGAGCCAGCTGTCGGGAGGCCAGAGGCAACGGGTCGCACTGGCGCGCGCCATCGTCAAACGACCACAGCTGCTGCTGCTCGACGAGCCCCTCTCGGCGCTGGACCGGAAGGTTCGCGCGGAGATGCAGCTCGAGCTCAAGCGGCTCCAGCATGAGGTCGGCATCACCTTCGTCGTCGTGACCCACGACCAGGAGGAGGCCATGTCCATGGCGGACCGGATCGCCGTGCTCGCTGGGGGCCGGGTCCAGCAGGTCGCCACCCCACAGGCCCTCTACGAGCGGCCCGCCAACCTCTTCGTCGCCGACTTCGTCGGCACGAGCAACATCTTCGCGGGCGATGCCGCGGCCGGTGGGGTCCACACCCGGTGGGGCCTGCTGCCCGGGACGGCCGAGATCGACCCGGGCGCCGGAGCGGCGCACGTCATGGTGCGGCCAGAGCATGTCCGTCTCGTCGACGTCGACCGCGCGATCCTGGGCGGCCAGGTGATCGATACGCAGTTCTATGGAGGGACGTCCACCGTGGCGATCGAGATCGACGGCCGGGATGAGCCGGTTCTGCACACTCACCCGGGGATGGCTCCCGTGCGGCGTGGGGACGTCGTGCACCTGGCATGGGATCAGGCGCACGGCGTGGTGCTCGCATCGTGAGCCGGCCCACTGCCCCGGTCCAGGAGCTGGCCCTGACCAAGGCGGTCATCCCGGCTGCCGGCCTCGGCACGCGCTTCCTGCCGGCCACGAAGGCGACGCCCAAGGAGATGCTGCCCATCGTCGACACGCCGGCGATCCAGTACGTCGTCGAGGAGGCGGTGGCTGCCGGACTGCAGGACCTGCTGCTCGTCACCGGTCGCAACAAGCGGGCGCTCGAGGACCACTTCGACCGCAACGCCGAGCTCGAGGCGATCCTCGAGCGGCGCGGCGATGTCGACCGGCTTGCCGGAGTCGTGGCGTCGGCCGAGCTGGCCCAGATGCACTACGTGCGGCAGGGGGAGGCGCTCGGCCTCGGTCACGCGATCCTCTCTGGCCGCCAGCACGTCGGGCCGTGCCCCTTCGCGGTGCTCCTCGGGGACGACCTGATCGACCCGCGCGACCCCATCCTGCCGGCCATGATGGCCGCGCGGGTGACCCACGGTGGCAGTGTCGTCGCCCTCATGGAGGTGCCCCGCGAGCAGATCCACCTCTACGGGTGCGCGGCCGTGGAGCCGCTACCGGGCTCGGCGGACCTTCGGGTCACGGGCCTCATCGAGAAGCCGTCCGCCGCACAGGCCCCGTCGTCGTATGCCGTCATCGGACGTTACGTGCTCGACCCGGCGGTCTTCGACGTGCTCGAGACCACCCCACCCGGTCGGGGCGGCGAGATCCAGCTGACCGACGCGCTCGCGACCCTGGCGGCGATGCCTGCCGAGCAGGGCGGGGGCGTGGTGGGTGTCGTGTTCTCCGGTCGGCGTTACGACACCGGGGACCGGCTCGACTATCTCAAGACGGTGATCCGGCTGGCCTGCGAGCGCGACGACCTCGGTCCGGCCCTGCAGGAGTGGCTCCTCCGCTACGTGTCGACCGAGCTGCCTCTGGGGCGCATCCCCGATGCGACGCGGTCGCTCGAGCACGCGGGGGAGAAGCGATGAGCGTCGCAGGACGGGCACGCGCCAGCCTGGCCGAGGCCGCGCCCCGGCCCTTCTGGACCGATCGTCCGCAGGCCCCCACCCCGACTGGCCCGCTCACGGCCGCAACCACGGCCGACCTGGTCGTCGTCGGAGGCGGCTTCACCGGGCTGTGGACCGCGATCGAGGCGAGCGAACGGCACCCGGACTGGCGCATCGTGGTGCTCGAGGAGCACCGGGTCGGCCACGGCGCCAGCGGCCGCAACGGCGGCTTCATCTCCGCCTCGCTCACCCACGGCCTGGCCCATGGCGTCGCGATGTGGCCCGACGAGATGACCTCGCTGCTCCGCCTCGGTCGGGCCAACCTCGCCGGCATCGCGCAGTTCGTCGAGAACGAGGGCATCGACGCGCACCTCGCCCTCATGGGCAAGTCCGTCATGGCCGTCACCCCCCAGCAGCTGAGCCGGCTGTCGGACGCCCAGGCCCTGCACGAACGCTTCGAGGAGCCCACCGACCTGCTCGACGCCGAGGCGACCCGGGCCGACGTGCACTCACCGACCTACCTCGGCTCGCTACGGGTCCGGTCGGGATACGGCCTCGTCGATCCGGCGGCGCTCGCGTGGGGGCTGCGACGCGTCGCGCAGCACCGCGGCGTCGAGCTGCACGAGCAGACCCGGGTCCTCGGCGTGGACCGGGACGGGCCCGGAGTGTCCGTGCGGACTCCCCGGGCGACGGTTCGGGCCGCGCGCGTCGTCCTCGCAACGAACGCGTTCCCACCCGTGCTCCGCCGCCTCCGCTCGTGGGTGCTGCCCGTCTACGACCACGTCCTCGTCACCGAACCGCTCACCGCGGAGCAGCTCGAGACGGTGGGCTGGACTGACGGACAAGGCATTTCGGACGCTGGGAACCAGTTCCACTACTACCGGCGGACCCCTGACAACCGGATCCTCTGGGGTGGCTACGACGCGATCTACTACTTCGGCAATCGCACCGACGTCTCGCTCGAGCAGCGCGACGTCAGTCACCAACGTCTCGCCGACCACTTCTTCCAGACCTTCCCTCAGCTGGAGGGGCTGCGGTTCACGCACCGCTGGGCGGGCCTGATCGACACGACCTCCCGGTTCACCCCGGCCTTCGGCACCGCCCTTGGCGGGCGGATGGCGTATGCCCTCGGCTACACCGGGCTCGGCGTCGCCAGCTCCCGCTTCGGGGCGCAGGTCGCCCTCGACCTCGTCACGGGAACGGACACGGAGCGGACCCGGCTGTCCATCGTGCGCCGCAAGCCGGTGCCCTTCCCCCCGGAGCCGCTGCGCTACCCCCTGATCCAGGTCACCCGGGCCGCGCTGGCGCGTGAGGACGACATCGGCCGCCGCGGGCCGTGGCTCACGCTGCTCGACCGTTTCGGCGTCGGCTTCAACAGCTGACCACCACGACCCAAGGAGAACCATGACGACACTGGCCGGACTGCACATCGACGGCGTCACGGCACCGGGCGGTGGTCCCGTCCGGACCCTGGTCGACCCCGCGACGGGAGAGCCGCACGCCGAGATCGCTGAGGCCGCCACGACCGACGTCGTGCGCGCGGTCGCCGCGGCGCGCGCTGCCGCAGCCGCGTGGGCGGCCCGCACCCCGGGGGAGCGCGCCCGGGTCCTGCTGCGCCTCGCTGACGTCATCGAGGCCGACGCCGACCGGCTGACCGAGCTGGAGGTCGCCGACACCGGCAAGCCGTGGGCGACGTTCCGGGACGGTGAGCTGCCGTTCGCGGCGGACAACCTGCGCTTCTTCGCCGGGTCGGCGCGCTCGCTCGAGGGCACGGGTGCAGGCGTCCTGAGCGACGGCTACACCTCGATCCTGACCCGCCGTCCCGTGGGCGTCGTGGGGAGCATCGCCCCGTGGAACTTCCCCCTCGTCATGGCGATCTGGAAGCTGGGCCCGGCACTGGCCGCCGGCAACACCGTCGTCCTGAAGCCCGCACCGGGGACACCACAGTCGACGCTGCGGCTGGCCGAGCTCGCGGCTGAGGCGGGCCTGCCGAGCGGCATCCTCAATGTCGTCACCGGGGGCGCCGACATCGGTACGGGCCTCGTCGTCGACCCCGGCATCGACATGATCTCGGTGACCGGGTCGACCGCGACCGGGTCGGCGATCATGGCGGCCGCGGCCAAGGCAACCAAGCGCGTCCACCTCGAGCTCGGCGGCAAGGCACCGGCCCTCGTGTTCGCCGACGCCGACATCGACGCGATGGTCCACGCCGTGGCGATGGGTGCGACGTACAACACCGGGCAGGACTGCACCGCGGCCACCCGGGTCTACGTCCATCGGTCGCGGCACGCCGACGTCGTCGATGCGCTGGCGAAGATCCTCGGTGACATCAGCGTCGGGGACCCGCGCGACCCGGGCACCGACATCGGCCCCCTCATCTCGACTGAGCACCGCGACCGCGTCCACGGTTTCGTGACGCGCGCCCGCGAGGCCGGCGCCGAGATCGTCGTCGGTGGGGAGCCCGGCAGCGGGCCCGGCGCCTACTACCCACCGACGCTGGTCGTCGACCCGGCCCAGGACAGCGAGATCGTCCAGGGTGAGGTGTTCGGGCCGGTCCTCGCGGTCCTGCCCTTCGACCGCGAGGATGACGCGGTGGCGCTGGCGAACGACAGCCGTTATGGCCTCGCGTCGTCGGTGTGGACCGCCGATGTCGGTCGTGCGATGCGGGTGAGCCACCGTCTCGAGGCAGGCGTGACGTGGGTCAACGACCACCTGCCGATCGCGTCCGAGGCGCCGCACGGTGGCGTCAAGGGCAGCGGGTTCGGCAAGGACATGAGCCACGAGGCGATCCTCGAGTACACCGTGACCCGCCACCTGATGGTCAAGCACGCGGCACCCGCACCCGAGGCGGACCGGGGCTTCCGCCCCGCCTGAGCACCCTTCGAGCTCCGACCGAGCGCGGGGGACCCCCCCCCCACCGGGGGAAGGGCCCAAAAACAAAAAACCCAGGGGAACACACGGAGTAAGAACAGGAGACCCCCCAAGCGGCGCGGG
>NZ_JBQCCV010000117.1:0-3471 GCF_051961875.1 Intrasporangium sp.
TCGATGGAAGCGATGCGCTGCCTCAAACGCCGCCTGTCCGACCTCGTCTACCGGACCATGCTCAGCGACTACACGACCACTACGACGACGAGCCCGGGAGGGCACCGGGGCAACGTCACTGACTCCAGCGCGACCGGCTCAAGGCCCCACACCGGCTCTTCGGACAAGCCACTTCCCGGACCCGCCACCAGCAAGCCTACGACCCCGCTCCCGGCCGCCTCTTGACACAGAAGGGAGCCATGAGGGGACGCTCACGACCCTGCAAACGTGACGGTGATTTGTCCACCGGGAGTGGTGGCGACTTCGCCCCGGGGCCCGGCCGCGACCGCGCGGACGTGCGAAGAACTGCTGACGGCGTACCCCGAAGAGGGCGGGCGCATCGGCCAGCCGGAGAGGGTCCGGCATACTGTGAACCGGAGGTCGGTACCGACCGGGCTACAGCGGTGTAGTACTGAGGTTAGTCCCGATTAAAGTACCGACCCCCCGGGCCTCTAGCTCAGTGGGTAGAGCATCGGACTTTTAATCCGCCGGTCGTCGGTTCGAGCCCGACGGGGCCCACCACCTCCGTTTCCGCGCGCACCATTGTCCGAGCGCTGCCGCCGGCCGGCGGGCGACGTCCGCTCTCAGCCCTGACCTTGGTCATATACACGCCATCCAGCAGAGGTGCTGACGAAGCACAGGCCCCACTGCACGTCGCCCTCCGGGATGGACCCGTCGCCGCTTCCCCCTGTCGTCATGTCGAACGACATGCACTGCTGCGCAACCCCGCCCCCGTCCGCGGACACCGCGACCGGACCGGTCAGGTCACGGTATGCCGTCATGCTCGGGGACGAGCACCACGAGAAGGTCCTCTGCGTGGTCAACGCTCGGGTGAAGCCGCAGTCCTGCCGGACGGCGGCATCCAGATAGGCAGTCGCTACCTGGGTCACTGATGCGTTCGCCGGCGGCAGCGGCTCGTTAGGCTGGTTCGCGCGGAAGATCCACGGTCCGAGGGCCAGCACCGCAACTGCTGCCAGCCACGCAACCCTCTTCGCACCCACCCGTGTCATGCAATGGATCCTGACAGGTCAACGGACGCGGTTGGTGGCTCAATCAGAAACGCGGTGTATCGACCTAGGGCCAGCGGCGACTGACCGGGGCGCGGTCCGAAATCGACCCATTTCCACCGTTTTCCTGCATTTTGGCCGGGTCAAACGTAGCCTCGGGCCACACAGGGAACCAGGGGGACTCATGAACTCGAACGCCCGCGCAGCGTGCGCGCTTGTCGCCGTCGTCTTCGGCCTGACCGGCTGTGCTGGCCAAACGTCGGGTGCGGAACAAGTCCGGCTGGTTGACGCCGGCGTCAGCCGCACCACGGAGCCGGTCATCCCGCCCACATCGAACATCGACACCGCAGCCGAGGAAGCCAGGGCTGCCGAGGAGGCGAAGGCTGCCGAGGAGGCGAAGGCTGCCGACGAGGCCAAGGCTGCCGAGGAGGCCAAGGCTGCCGAGGAGGCCAAGGCTGCGGAGGAGGCCAAGGCTGCGGAGGAGGCGAAAGCGAAGGCCGCCGAAGCAAAGGCGAAGGCGGCCGCGGAGGCGAAGGCTGCCGAGGCCCGTGCGAAGGCGAAGGCAAATGCCAAGGCCGAAGCTGCCGCGCGTGCGAAAGCCAAGGCTGCTGCCGAGGCGAGAGCGAAGGCGGCACGGGAGGCGGCGGCTGCTCGGGCGAAGGACGTGTACTACGCCAACTGCACGGCAGCCAGAGCCGCCGGAGCGGCTCCGATCTACGCGGGCGAGCCGGGTTACTCCCGCAAGCTGGACCGTGATGGAGACGGCATCGCCTGTGAGTGAGGACCCCTCCGAGATGGCCGGCCGCGCCGGTGCGGCGGAGGGTCGTCCAGGGCTGCGGCTTCAGTAGGATCCGCGGGTGGCGAAGTCCGTGTACCTACTGATCTACGACACCTTCGCCGAGTTCGAGGTGACGGTTCTCCTGACTGCTATGCGCGGCACGAAGCACACCTTGACGACGGTCGGACTTTCCCCCGAACCGGTGACGACCACCGGGCGACTCACAGTTCTGCCGGAGGTCGCGATCGATGCGGTGAAGCCGAAGGCCGTCGACGCGCTGATCGTTCCCGGTGGCGACGCCTCCCATGCGATGGGCAACGAAGACCTACGAGCGTTGATCCAGCACCTTGATGCCCGGGAGGCCCTGCTGGCGGCGATCTGTGGCGGCCCTGCGGTGTTGGGGGACGCCGGCGTGCTCGACGACCGCCGTTACACAGCGGCGCTCGGCCCGGAGGATGCGGCATACACCGGGATCCAGGGACGCGGAACCCCTGAGCCCGAGCTTCTCGTGACCGACGGGAACGTCGTGACCGCGGTCGGATCGGCCTACCTGTCCTTCGCCGAGGAGGTCCTCCGTCACCTGGACGAAGGACCGGTTGTCGAGCCCCTGACCTACTTCCGCGAACCGTCTCTGGCCTGACGAATCACGACCCCACGGCTCTCGCACCTGCCACACTTTGCACGTGCAGATGCCGTCCGGTCCCGAACTCGAGGGGCGCCGAGAACCACCGCCGCGCACCAAGTCTGGGCCGGGGTCACGCGCGTTCCTCGAGCTGCTTCTCGGGGCGGGATCCCTGTCTACGGCGGTGACCCGCTTGGCAGATCCCGAGGTGCCACGGGACGGGTCGGACCTCATGCTTACGGTGTTCCTATTTCTAACCGCTGCCATCTCCGGGTGGCGCACAGTGCGCGAATGGCGTGCCTGGAGACGGCTCAGGGCCAGCAGCCTGCCGTAGCGGCGTCTCACCGCATGCAGCAGCCAGGCCCCAGCCCTGCCATCCGCTCGCCTGACCCGCTCAGGACAAGGGCAGGAGGGCGTGGCAGGCCTCAACGTTGTGCAGCTCGATGTCGTCCCTGCGTCGCTGTTCCCACTTGTCCCGGGTCAGTCGCCACCGGTTGAGCAGGGCGGGTTCGCCTTGCCGCGTTGCCCATTCGAACCCGTTGGGGTCGTAGCCGAGCCGTTGCGAGATCGCGTTGGAGCCACGGTTGTCGACAAAGGCGTCGCTGGTCGCCTCCTGCGCCCCGAGGCCGTCGAACGCGAGGTGCAGGACCGCCTCGCGCATCTGGAGTCCGAGTCCCCGGCCGCGCAGCTCGGCTGACAGCCAGGAGAAGGTGGTGACGGTTCCGAGGGTGGAGAAGTTCACGCCGGTCAGGGTCTGTTCCCCGACGGGCCGGCCATCGACCACCACCACGAAGTACAGCCGCCACATGTCAGGCTCGACCCTGCCGCGACTCCGCCAGATCGCCCGGAGCCACTTGGCGACCCGTAGGTCAGGATCCTTCTCATAGAACGACATCGGGTCGTCGTACGGTGCGGGGTCGGCATGGGTCTTGCCCGCGCGGACCGCTTCCGCGAGCTCGTCCAACAGCTCGTCCGTGGCGCCGCGCAGCTCCAGCGTCGGGGTGGTGACGCGCACATTGAGGAGC
>NZ_JBQCCV010000118.1:0-2102 GCF_051961875.1 Intrasporangium sp.
GTCCGCCAGGCGCGCGCCGAGTTCGTCCTGTTCCGCGCCGCCACGCCTGATGGCCGCACCGGCGAGGCTGAGCGTCAGCAGCGCACGGAGCTCTGCGGGAACGTCGGGCCCGACACCCTCATCCACATCTGCCGGGCGGTCGTCCGTCAGGAGCAGCTCGGCGCTCGCGCGGAGGGCGCGGAGGTCGGGCGGGGCATCTGCCGACCACACCCGGCGAGCACGGTGGAGCGTCGCCACGTCGTCCGGCGCGGACGGGCCCAGGTGGAACACCAGCGCGGTGAGGAGGGTGACCCAGGGGTCGGCCTCCCCATCCCGCGGCACCGCGGCGTCGAGCGCCCGGCGCAGCGCGGCGAACTGGCCCGACGCGATCAGGCGCACCCCGCACGAGCGCAGCATCGACCGCAGGACCTCGGGTTCACCCGTCTGTTCCGCGTGCCGGAGGGCGTGCAGGGGCTCGTCGGCGGCGAGCCACCACCGGGCGGCGATGGCGTTCGACCTGCGGTACTCGTCGGGGAAGCGGCGCTCCAGCTCGGTGACGAGGTACGTCCGCAGCAGCGTGTGGATGCGGTAGGTCTCGAGGTCGGTCCGCTGCACGAGCGCCGTGTCGTGGGCCAGGTCGTCGAGCACCTGCCCAGCGTCCTCGCGGCCGAACAGCTCCACGGCGAGCCCGGTCGGCAGCTCGGAGCAGAGGGCAGCGATGCGGAGGAACCGGTGGGACTCCGCGGGCAGCCTGGCCTTCACCTCCCCGGTGAGGTAGTCGGCGACCGACTGCTCGCTGCCCGAGAACTGCGCGATGAAGCTCTCGGCGTCCGCGCTGGAGCGGAGCGCGAGCGCCGCGAACCGCAGGCCTGCCACCCACCCCTCGGTCCGGGCCTGGAGCACCGCGGTCTGCTCCCGCGTCACGCGCAGGCCGGCGGCTTCGAGGAGCGCCGCGGTGTCCTCCGGCGTGAAGCGCAGGTCCTGGGCCCGCAGCTCGTGCAACCGACCCTCGAGCCGGAGCCGCGGCAGGGGCAGCGGCGGGTCCATGCGGCTGGCCAGGACGAGTCGAAGGCCCGCGTGCCTGCGGCGGACCAGACGCGCGAGGTCGCGCCACGCCTCCGGTGCCCGCATCTCCTGGAGGTCGTCGAGCACGACCCGAACCGCGGGCGCCGCGGCGTCGAGCGCCTCGACGAGCTCGTCGATCACGTCGAGGCCCGCACCGCCCGACCTCCCCCGGCCGACCTGTCGCAGCGGGCTGTCCGACGGCAGGTCCGGGAGTGCGAGGAGTGCGGCGAGCAGGGTGGCACGGAAGCGGGCGGCGTCGTCCAAGGAGTCGAGCGAGATCCAGGCCGTGGGCGGCCCGCCGGGCCTGCGCACCCAGGACGACAGGAGCGTGGTCTTGCCGAACCCCGGGGGCGCGACGAGGACGACGAGCTGCCCGGCGTCGGCCTGGTCGAGGCGGTCGAGCAGCGCGGTGCGGCGGACGAAGCCCGCCGGGAGCTCCGGCACCGCAATCTTGCTCGCGGGAACGCGCATCGGCCGTTACCTCCGGCCCGGTCAGGGGTGCTTCACCGCAGTATGCCCTGCTCGTGCGCGGCGAGTACCGCCGTGCGCCGCGTTCCGGCTCCGAGCTTGTCGTAGATGGACCGGACGTGGCTCTTGACGGTGTTGATCGAGACCGAGAGGTCGTCCGCGATCTCGTCGAGGTTCAGCAACGACGGCAACAAGGACAGCACGTCCCGTTCCCGCGCGGTGAGCACCGCGCTCGTGGACCGTCCGGCGGTCTGTCCGGCGCGGAGCGCACGGGCGGCGAAGCGGCTCCGTTCGTCGCCGCCCACGAGCTCGTCGACGAGCAGCGCGCGCACCCCCGCGGCGGCCAAGCCGAACGGTCGGACCAGGTCCAACGGCATCGCGCGATCGAGCGCGCAGCGCAAGGCGTGCCGAGCCGCGGGCCGGTCGCCGTCCTCCAGAGCGATCCGGGACGTCACCAACCAGGCCTCGACCGCGGTGCCGTACCAGGCTGGATCGGCCGAGGGATCCCGCAGTGGCGCGAGGGCGGCGTCGGCGGCCTGCGCGAAGCCTGCGGTCGACTCGAACCACGCCCGCATCAGGGTTCGCTCGGC
>NZ_JBQCCV010000119.1:0-11157 GCF_051961875.1 Intrasporangium sp.
TCAGACCTCGTGGTGGAGGGTCTCGGCCGGCAGCTCACCCGGGCGGCGACGCGCGAGGAGCTCCACGGCATACATGGCGGTGAGGACGAGCGCGCCGCCGAGCAGCATCCGCGCCGTCAGCGCCTCGCCACCCAGCCACACCGCGAAGAAGGCGGCGAACACGGGCTCCATCGTCATCACGATCGCGGCCCGGGTGGCCGGCATGTGGGCCTGCGCCCAGGTCTGGACCCACAGCGAGCCGATGCTCGCGAAGACGACCATGTAGAGGACCGAGGCCCACTGGCCGAGCCCGGACGGCATCGTGACGCCGCCGGGCCGGGCGCCGATGAGGCAGATGACGGCGATGACGACCATCTGGACGACGGACAGGCCGGTCGCGATCTCGTTGCCGCTCCACTTGCCGAGCCCGACGATGTGCAGCGCGTAGAAGGCGGCGGCGAGCAGCGTGATGGCCTCTCCCGTGCCGATGGAGAACCCGTTGAGCGACAGGAGGGCGAGTCCTGACGTCGCGAGCGCGACCGCCGCCCAGGTGGTGCCGGAGACGCGCTCGCGCAGGAGCACGGCCGTGAAGACCGGGGTGAGCACGACATACGTCCCGGTGATGAAGCCGGACACCGACGCCGGCGTCGAGGCCAGGCCCTGTGTCTGCAGGATCTGGGCGAGGCCGTAGAGCACGCCGAGGCCGGTGCCGATGAGGATCTGACGCCGGGTCAGCGCCCGCAGCGGTCGCCAGAAGACGCCGACCATGACGACCGCGGCCAGCGTGAAGCGCACGGCGAGGAAGTCGACGGGCGGGACGTGGACGACGAGGTCACGGATGAGGAAGAACGTCGACCCCCACACGGCGGTGAGGGCGATGAGCAGGAAGGTGGCGACATTGCGCCGGGCGGGAGCTTTCACGAAGGGGTCTCAGACCACCGTCAGCACGATCGTCGAGCCCTTTGGGGCGTTCTGCCCGCCCGGCACGCTCTGGTTGCGCACGAGCTCGAAGAACTGGCCCAGCGGTCGCTCGATGCGCACCTTGAAGCCGAGGTCGGTCAGCGCCTTCTCGGCCGCGGCCGCAGGCTGGCCGAGCACGTCGGGCACCTGCACCATCACCGGGCCCTTGGAGACGGTCACGGTGACGGGGTCGCCGCGGTGGAGGGTGCCCTCCGCCGGGGACTGCGAGATGACGCTGCCCGCGGGCACCGTGTCGCTGTTGGCGTCGTCCGCCCGCTTGACCGCGAGGCCCGCCCCGGCGATGGCGGCCTCGGCGTCGGCCCAGGGCTTGCCGGCGACGTTCGGGACGGCGATCGGCTCGCGTCCCTTCGAGACGACGACGGACACCGTGGTGCCCCGCTTGACGGAGGTGCCCTTGGCCGGGTCCTGGCTGATCACGACCCCCTTGGGAACGGTCTCGTTCCACGCCTCGGTGCTCTTGCCGAGCTTGAGCGTCAGGCCGCTCAGCTTGGCCGCCACCTGGTCGAGCTTGGCGCCGCCCAGGTCGGGCACGGTGTAGCGCTCCGGCCCCTTGGACACGACGAGCGCCACGACGATCTGCTTGTGCACCTCCGTGCCCGGGGCGGGGTTGACGTCGATGACCTGCCCCTTGGGCACGGTCTCTGAGAACGCCTCGGTCGTGCCGGTCCGCAGGTCACGCGAGCGGAGCTGGCTCTCGGCTTGCTGGACGCCGATGCCTGTGACCTGGGGAATGCGCGTCGTGCCACCCGGCCCGGCCGTGAACCACCAGGCGGTCGATGCACCACCGCCCACCACGAGGACGACGAGGAGGGCGACGAGCGGCCAGAGCCAGCGGCGACGCCGGCGCTCGTCGGGCGAGCCGGAGATCGGCAGGGCGGTCGTCTGCGACAGCACGGGGGCCGCCGCGTGCGCCACGGGCGCCTCCGCGGCTCGCGGGGGACGGGCGGCGTCCATCCGCTGGGTGTGGGAGACGGCCGGACTCCCGTGCGGGCCCGGGGCGGCGACGCCGCGCCGGTCGAGCTCCGCCGCGGTGAGGCGGCCCCGGACACCCCGGAGGGCGGCGAGGAAGGCCGGCACGTCGGGGA
Source organism: Intrasporangium sp. (assembly GCF_051961875.1). Taxonomy (GTDB): domain Bacteria; phylum Actinomycetota; class Actinomycetes; order Actinomycetales; family Dermatophilaceae; genus Intrasporangium_A. The sequence continues at coordinate 2,046 of NZ_JBQCCV010000119.1, forward strand.
ACCGGTCCCCGGGCTCGGTCGCGGTCGCCTTCGCGACCAGGTCGTCGAGCGCGGCGGGGACCGCCGGCACGACCTGCGAGGGTGCCTCGATCGTGCCGTGCACGTGCCGGTAGGCGATCTGGATGGCGGTCTCGCCGGTGACGGCCTTGCGTCCGGTCAGCATCTCGAAGAGGAGCAGGCCCGCGGCGTAGACGTCGCTGCGCTCGTCGGAGGTACCGAGCTCGACCTGTTCTGGGGAGAGGTAGGACGCGGTGCCGAGGACGACGCCGGTCTGGCTCGTCGTGGTCTGGGTGCTGGCGGCGCGGGCAAGCCCGAAGTCGGCGACCTTGACCTCGCCGTCCGCGCGGATGAGGACGTTTTCGGGCTTGACGTCGCGGTGGATGATGTCCGCCTCATGCGCTGCCCGGAGGGCCTCCAGGATCGGCTCGAGGATCGCGAGGGACTCCCGGGAGGTGAGGGGCGCCTCCTCGTGGATGACCTCGCGCAGCGTCTTGCCGGTGACGAGCTCCATGACGAGGAAGACCTCGCCCGCGTCCTCGCCCTGGTCGAAGACGGCGACGACATTGGGGTGGCTGAGGCGCGCCGCGGACTTGGCCTCACGGCGGAACCGGTCGACGAAGAGGCTGTCGGTGGCGAGGCCCGGCCGCATGATCTTGAGGGCGACGCGGCGCTCGAGGCGTGCGTCCATCGCCACGTAGACGGAGGCCATGCCTCCGTCAGCGAGGTGGCTGATGATGCGGTAGCGACCGTCGATGACCCGACCGACGAGCGCGTCCGACACGCTGGACGTCACGCAGAGAGTTTACGTAACCGCGGCCGTGATCCCGGCCAGGCTCGGCCGGGGGAGGCCATTCCGGTGCTCACATCCGCTTGTAATGGGTGAGGACGGCTGCGACATAGCCCTTGGTGTCCTCGTAGAGGCCGTTGGCCTGCACCGAGTGCAGACCCTGGTAGTAGCCGGCGATCGCCTGCTCGCGGTCGTCGGCGCCCCGGAGCAGGGCCTTGATGATGACGACGCCCGCGGTGATGTTGTCCTCGGTGTCGAGCAGGTCGAGCTTGCGGCCGGCGAGCTCGGAGGCCCACTGGCCGGACGAGGGGATCACCTGCATCGTGCCCACGGCGTTCGCGACGGAGACCACCCGCTGGTTCCAGCCCGACTCCTGCCAGGAGATCGCGAGCGCGAGGCGGGGGTCGACGCCGTAGCGCGTGGCGACCTTGCGGATGAGGTCGGCGGTCTCCGTGCGGCTCGGCACGTCACGCCTGGCGAGGGTGTCGCGGTTCTTCTTCGCCGCCCCGACGATGGCGTCGGAGTAGGTGTAGCCGGCGAAGGTGTTGTCGCTGCTCGGGGCCGGGGCCGGGTGCTTGGCCGGCGCCTTCTGCGCCGCGGCTTCGGTGCGAGCCGTCCCCGGTATGGCGACCCGCTGGCCCGGGTGGATCACGCCGGGGTTCGTGATGCGGTTGGCCGCGACGAGCGCCGCCAGCGAGACGTTGTGGCGTGCGGCGATGTCCGAGAGGGTGTCGCCGGGCCGTACCGTGTAGGTCGCGGTGGTGCGCGGCTTGGGCTTCGAGGCCGTCTTGCCGGAGGGCGTCGTCTTGTGGGCGGGCGCCGGCGCCGCACCCGGACCGGGCACCAGGAGCTTCTGCCCGACGAAGATCACCTCACCGCCACGCGCCAGGCGGTTCTTCTCCACGAGTGCCTGGACCGTCGCGTGGTGGTCGATGGCCAGCTGCCAGATCGTGTCGCCGGGGCGGACGGTCACCGTGTGCCAGCGCGTCGCGGCCGCTACTACGACCACGTGGGGTGGCTGGGCGAGTGCGGCGTCGGCGGCGAGTGGCATGTGCGGTCCTTCCAAGGCGCTGGGCGATCGGAGTGGCGCGTTGCGTGGGTTGCTGATGTGACAGATGATGCAAGATTGCGCTGCTGAGACTAACGCACCACTGTGGAGCATGGGAACGACACCGATGTCATTCAGTGACTGCGGTGGAATGCGGCGACGTGCGGGGTGGCAGACTGGCGGCGTGACCGAGGCATCCAACCCCGTTGACCAGGACCTGCAGGAGCTTGTCGGGGAGTGGCTCACCGTCCCCGACGCCGCCGAGCGCCTCGCCGTCCCGCTCAGCCGGGTGCGGCAGTGGATCGCGGACCGTGAGGTCGTCGCCGCGAGGATCGGGGAGCGGTCCGTCGTGGCCGTGCCCGCTCGCTTCTTCGATGCCTCCGGCCCCCGGTCCGACCTCAAGGGCACCGTCACCGTCCTCGCCGACGGCGGCATGGACGACACCGAGGTCATCCGCTGGCTCTTCACCCCGGACGACACGCTGCCGGTGCCAGGTGCACCGATCGACGCCCTGTGGGCCGGTCGCAAGCGCGAGGTCCGCCGCCGCGCCCAGGCCGAGGCCCTCTGAGCGCTCACGAGGGACCGGGCCGACCTGGTCGACCTCGGCCGGGCCTCAGGCCAGCCGGCCGACGGACCGGGCTTCAGGCCCGGCGTTCGGTCGAGACGAGCACGAGCTCCTCGAGCACCTCGACAGCGGACCGGTCGAGGCGGCCGGCCGAGGCCGCAGCCGCGAGCGAGGTGCCGGCCCGTTCGACGCAGGCATCGATGAGGGCCTCGACCCGCTCGAGGGAGTGTGAGCGCTTGATGATGTCGCGCAGCTCGTCGACACCGGTCGCATCGAGGTCTTCCCGCCCCAGCTGCGTCTCGACGGCGCGCCGGTCGCCCGGCTCGGCGGCGTCGAGGGCGTAGGCGATGAGGGCGGTCCGCTTGCCCTCCCGCAGGTCGTCGCCCGCGGGCTTGCCCGTCGCCTCCGGGTCGCCGAAGACGCCGAGGACGTCGTCGCGCAGCTGGAACGCCTCACCGAGTGCGAGGCCGTAGGACGAGAGGTGGGGCAGGGCCTGCTCGGCCACCCCGCCGACGAGCGCACCGATGAGCAGGGGCTGCTCGATGGTGTACTTCGCGCTCTTGTAGCGGATCACGGTGCGCGCGGACCGGAGACGCTCGTCGAGGCCGAGTCCCTCCCAGCCGCGGGCCGACTCGAGCAGGTCGAGGAACTGCCCACCCATCAGCTGGGTGCGCATCCGGTCGAAGAGGGCGCGACCGCGGGCGAGGTCGTCCGCCGGCAGGCCGCACGTGGCGTACAGCTGGTCGCACCAGGTGAGGCAGAGATTGCCGGCCAGGATGGCCGCACCCTCGCCGAAGCGGTCGCCGTCGCCGGCCCAGCCGCGTTGCTCGTGGAGCGTCGCGATCGCGCGGTGCGCGGACGGCATACCCCGTCGGGTGTCGCTCTGGTCCATGACGTCGTCGTGGAGGAGCGCGGCGCCCTGGAAGAACTCCATGCTCGCGGCCAGACGCACGAGCGCGGGGGAGTCCGGTGTCCCCGCGGCACGGTGGCCCCAGTAGAGGAAGCTCGCCCGCAGCCCCTTGCCGCCGGTGAGCAGCGCGGCGACCGCGTCGATCAACGGCGCGAGCTCCGGACCGATCTCGGCGAGGTCGCGCGAGGCCGCGGCGATCTGGTCGTCGACGGCCCCCTGGACCCGTCGACGCAGCTCGCGCAGGTCGGTCGGTTGGGCCACGCTTTCCTCCGTCGCAGTGCTCGCGGGACGCCGCCAGCCTAACCGGGAGGCCCCCGCATGATGGAACGGGTCCGCGCCCCGGACGGCCCGCACGTACGGTTGCCTCATGGCACACGGCACGGCGTCCTCCATGGCACGCGCGGAGCGCTTCACGAGGTCGATCCCCGCGATGGTCCGGGGCGACCGGCCGACGATCAGCTTCGAGTTCTTCCCCCCGAAGGACGACGCGGCGGAGACCCAGCTGTGGCAGGCGATCCGCCACCTCGAGAAGCTCGCGCCCAGCTTCGTGTCCGTGACGTATGGCGCGGGCGGCAGCACGCGCGACCGCACCGTCCGCGTCACCGGGCGGATCGCGCAGGAGACCTCCCTGACGGCCATGGCCCACCTGACCTGTGTCGGCTCGTCGGTGACCGAGCTGCGGTCCGTCGTCGGGCACTACGCCGCGGCCGGCATCCGCAACATCCTCGCCCTGCGGGGCGACCCAGCGGGCGGCTTGGGCACGCCGTGGACGGCGCACCCGGAGGGGTTCGACCATGCCGACGAGCTGGTGGGTCTCATCAAGCGACTCGGCGACTTCACGGTGGGCGTCGCGGCCTTCCCGGACGGGCACCCCGAGTCGGGCGACCTCGCGGCGGACGCGGAGACCCTGATCCGCAAGGAACGGGCCGGTGCGGAGTTCGCGATCACCCAGATGGTCTTCGACGTCGACAACTACCTGCGGCTGAGGGACGAGCTCGCACGGCGGGGCTCACGGCTTCCGGTCGTGCCGTCGATCATGCCGATCACGAACGCCCGGCAGGTCATCCGGATGGCGCAGCTCGCGGGCCAGCCGATGCCCGGGGCGGTCACGGAGCGGCTCGACCGGCACGGCGAGGATGCCGCCAGCGTTCGGGCCGAGGGGATCGAGATCGCGACCGAGTCGGCGCGACGCCTGCTCGACGAGGGTGCGCCCGGCATCCACTTCATCACGATGAACCGCTCGTCGGCCGCGCTGGAGGTCCACGCGAACCTGGGGGTGCACGCCTCGATCTGACCCCCGCCGACCAGGCGGATGGGTCCGGTGCGTGCTCGGAGGTGCCCCCTGCAGTCCTCCGGTCACGCGCCGGACCCGGTCTGCTCGATCCTGCCCGGGGGCGGCCGGTGACCGCCTGAGCCCCGGTACTCAGGCTCGTCTTGACACGATGTCGGGACCGGGAGCTACGCTGAAGGTGTTCGAATGGATGTTCGATCGACGGGTCGTCGGTCGGGCCGTTCGATCGTCCAAGTTCAGCTCGAAGTCGTCGGTTGGGTGTCGGTGGTCCGCGAGGCCGCCTTGGGTCGTGACTCCCGCTTCGACGTGTCCCAGGGAGACGTGTCGTGGTGCGCAGGTTCAGTGATCCGGTCGAGGTCCGCCCCGGCGAGGGGCCGCAGGGCCGTCCCGAGGCCTTCATCTGGCGGGGGAGGCTCTACGTCGTGCGCGACGTGCTCGGCCAGTGGCGGGAGCGGCGGGCGTGGTGGCGCGACGCCCTCGACCACGACGTCCGGACCGAGCCGGGAGCCGCCCTCGAGGCCGCGGCCGGGGAGCACGAGATCTGGCGGGTCGAGGCGAGCCGGGGGTGGTCCTTCAGCCCAGGGGTCTACGACCTCGCGCACGACGCGTGCCCGGGTGGCGACCGGTGGTCGCTCGTGCGGGTTGCCGACTGAGGGCCAGGAGATGACCACGATGCACCAGGTGCCCGTCCCCGTCCCGCTCGCGGCGACCGACCTGCTGGAGCGTTCCCGGGCGACCCTCGAGTCCGCGTGCCGAGCCGTCGACACCACCGAGCGGCACCGGGACGCCTACCTCGGCGCGCTGCGCGCCGGTGCCGCCCTCGTCGCCGCCCGGACCCCCGCGATGCCGCGGAGCCGCCCCCGGAGCGTCTGGCGGGCCCTGCCCGAGGTCGCACCCGAGCTGGGCGAGTGGGCCACGTTCTTCGCGGCCTCGTCCCGGCGACAGGCCCTCGCCGACCGCGGCGGGTGGGTCTCCGTGCGAGAGGCGGACGACCTGCTGCGCCAGTCGGAGATGTTCCTGCGGATCGTCTCGGACCTGCTCGGTGCGCCGCTCGCCGCGCCGTTGCCCGAGTCGATCACCCCGGCCCTCGTCTCGCGCCCTTCCGGGAGGGATGCGTGACCGACAGCTTCGTCCACCTGCACGTCGCCTCCGGCTACTCGATGCGCTATGGCACGGCCCAGCCGGAGGCGCTCGTCGAGCGTGCCGCCGCGTGGGGGCAGCCGGCGCTCGCGCTGACCGACCGCGACGGGCTCTACGGGGCGGTCAAGTTCGTCCGGGCCTGCATGGCGGCCGACATTGCGCCGATCCTCGGCGTCGACCTCGCGGTCGGGCCCGACCTCGGATCCCCGGACCGACGTGAGCAGCCACCCGGGCGACGCGAGCGGACCCCGGTCCGCGGCGGGGCCGCGGTCGACCCGCGACTGCCCCGGGTCACGGTGCTCGCCAGGGGCGGGGCCGCCGGGCTCGCCCCGGGCGCCGGATGGGCTGCCCTGTGCCGGCTCGTCACCGCGACACACCTGCACGGCGAGCGGGGCAACCCCGTGACGACCCCGGCGCTCGTCGCCCAGCACGCGCACGCCGACGCCTCACCCGGTCGGCTCGTCGTGCTGCTCGGGCCCGACTCGGACGTCGGCCGTGCGGTCCTCGCCAAGCGGCATACGGCTGCTCGCGCCGCGCTCGAGCGGTGGGTCATGCTCCTGCCACCCGGGTGCCTTGCTGTCGAGGTCGTCTGCCACGGCGGCCCCGAGGGCCGGCCCGGCAGCCTCGGGCAGGCCGGCCGCATGCTCGCCCTCGCGCGTGAGGCCGGCGTGCGTGCCGTCATCACCGCCGCGGTCCGGCACACCGACCGCCGGGACGCGCCGGTGGCGGACCTGCTCGACGCGGCCCGCCGTCTCGTCCCGCTCGATGCCCGCCACCTCGACCGGGTCACCACCGCCGCCCACCTCGCACCGACCCCGCTCATGCACGGGCTCGCCCTCGACGTCGCCCAGGTCTCGGGGCCGGGCCTGACGGGTGGGGGTGCGCTCGCCCGCGAGGCCGCGGACGAGCTGCTCCGCTCGACCCTGACGCTCGCCGAGGAGTGCGTCCAGCACCCGCGCGCCGACCTCGGGGTCGGGGCGGTCCACCTGCCCGAGCCCGACGTGCTCGGCATCCGGCCCGGAGTCAGCCCCCAGCACGTGCTCGCCCGCCGCTGCCGGGAGGCGATCGGCACGCGCTACCCGGCGCTCTCCGGGTCGCGGCTCGAGGCGGTCAGCACGCGACTCGAGGACGAGCTCGCCGTCATCGAGACGCTCGGCTACCCGACCTACTTCCTCACCGTCGCCGCCGTCTGCGACCTCATCCGCGAGATGGGCGTGCGCGTCGCTGCGCGGGGCTCGGGGGCCGGCTCCATCGTCAACTACCTGCTCGGCATCTCCGGTGTCGACCCGATGCGTCACGGGCTGCTCATGGAGCGGTTCTGCACGCCCCTCCGGGCCCAGCTGCCCGACATCGACGTCGACGTCGAGTCCGCCCGCCGCACCGAGATCTACGAGCGGGTCCTCGAGCGGTTCGGCGGCGACCGCGTCACGTGCGTCTCGATGATGGACACCTACCGGGTCCGTCACGCGATCCGCGACGTCGGCGCCGCGCTCGGGATGCCGCCGGGCGAGGTCGACGCGATGGCCAAGGCGTTCCCGCACATCGCCGCCCGCAACGCTCGCAACGCCCTCGCCGAGCTCCCCGAGCTGCGCACGAGCGGCTTCGACGCCCCGCGGCTCCAGCTCGTCCTCGACCTCGTCGAGCGACTCGACGGGCTGCCCCGGCACATCGCCCTGCACCCGTGCGGTGTCGTCCTGTCCAACTCCGGCCTGCTCGACCGGACGCCCGTCGAGGCGAGCTGGCTGGGCTTCCCGATGAGCCAGTTCGACAAGGACGACGTCGAGACGCTCGGCCTGCTCAAGCTCTACATCCTCGGCGTGCGCATGCAGTCGGCGATGGCCCACGCGGTCGACGAGGTCGCCCGGGTCGAGGGCGTGCACGTCGACCTCGACGACGAGGCCCAGGTGTCGCACGACGACGAGGAGACGTTCGAGCTGATCCGGTCGACCCGCACGCTCGGGTGCTTCCAGATCGAGAGCCCCGGCCAGCGTGAGCTCATCGGCAAGTTCGGCCCCGAGCGGTTCGACGACCTCATCATCGACATCTCGCTGTTCCGTCCCGGGCCGGTCAAGTCCGACATGATCATCCCGTTCCTCAACGCCCGGCAGGGCTGGCAGGAGCGGGACTGCCTCCACCCGACGCTCGTGCCCGCGCTCGCGGAGACCGAGGGCGTCGTCGTCTTCCACGAGCAGGTCATGGGGATCGTCGCCGAGACGACCGGGGTCAGCCTCGCGGAGGCCGACGAGGTGCGCCGGGCCCTCGGCAGCACCGACGGCCAGGAACGGGTCGAGCGGTGGTGGCGCCCGGCGGCCCGGGCGCGGGGCTACGAGCCGGACGAGGTCGACCGGATCTGGGACGTGCTCAAGGCGTTCGCCTCGTTCGGCTTCTGCAAGGCGCACGCGGCGGCCTTCGCCCTGCCGACCTACCAGTCCGCCTGGCTCAAGGCGCATCACCCGGCCCCCTTCTTCGCCGGGGTCCTCACGCACGACCCGGGCATGTACCCGAAGCGGCTCATCCTCGACGACGCGCGCGCCTTCGGCGTGACCGTCCTCGGGCTCGACGTCAACGTCAGCACGGGCAGCTACCGCTACGAGCTCGACCCCGACGGTCGGCCCGGGATCCGGCTCTCGCTCGCCGACGTGCACGGCATCACGGAGGCCGAGGTCGAGCGGATCGTCGCAGGGGCGCCGTACGCCAGCCTGTCCGACTTCTGGCAGCGCGCGCACGTCTCCCGGCCGGTGGTCGAGCGGCTCGTCCTCGCGGGTGGCTTCGACGGCGTGCACGGGATCAGCACGTCCCTCGACCTCACGGAGCGGGGGAGGGTCACCCGCCGCGACCTGCTCCTCCATGTCGCCGAGCTCGACCGGTGGTCGGGCACCCGGCGTGCGGGCGGCCGGCGGCCCGTGGCGGCCGCGGCGCACCGTCGTGCCGGGGCCTCCGTCGACCACTCGGCCCCGCCCGATGTCCGGGCCCTCGCCGCGGCCCAGTCCGAGGGGCCGGCCGCACGTGACCGTCCGGTCGCCTCCCAGCTGACCCTCGACCTCGGCGACACGCCCCGGCTGACCGCGACGAGCGGCCTGCCCGAGATGACCGGGCCCGAGCGGGTGCGCGCCGAGCTCGAGGTGCTCGGCCTCGACGCGAGCGGGCACGTCGTCGACTTCTACGAGCCGGTCCTCACCGAGCTCGGGGTCAGCCGCGCCCGCGACCTGCTCACCGGCCGCAACGGTCGCGAGGTGTGGGTGGCCGGGGTCAAGGTCGCGACCCAGACGCCGCCGGTCCGGTCCGGCCGGGGCGGGGGATGACACACCCACACCAACCCGACCCGTCCCAAAGACCAGAACATATTATTTGAAGTGCCTGGGCCGGATTGA
>NZ_JBQCCV010000120.1:0-12900 GCF_051961875.1 Intrasporangium sp.
GCTCACTCGACTGAAGAGACCACCGGCCACCCTCACCGTCGAGTGAGCGCTCCGTCACAACAGCCCCACCGGCCCTGTGCCGGGTGGGGCGGGGTGCTCACTCGAGCGGGAGGAGGAGGGCAGGGGCGGGCAGTAGGCGGCTCGGCGGCATACTGCCCGGATGGAGACGGACCACGCGCGGGAGGCTGCGGCCGTCCGCGAGCTCGCCACCCGCCTCGGCCTGCCGGGGATCGTCGACGTGCACACGCACTTCATGCCCGCCAACGTGCTGGACAAGGTGTGGGCCTACTTCGACGGTGCGGGGCCGCTCGTCGGGCGGGAGTGGCCGATCGCCTACCGGCACGACGAGGAAGAGCGGGTGCGGCGGCTGCGTGACTTCGGCGTGCTCGCCTTCACCTCGATGCTCTATCCGCACAAGCCCGGGATGGCGGCCTGGCTGAACGGGTGGGCGACCGACTTCGCGGCGCGCACGCCCGACTGCCTCCACACCGCGACCTTCTACCCGGAGCCGGAGGCGGCCGACTACGTGGCGGCGGCGATCGAGCGGGGCGCGCGGGTCTTCAAGTCGCACGTCCAGGTCGGCGACTACGACCCCCGCGACCGGCTGCTCGACCCGGTCTGGGGACAGCTGCAGGACGCGCGGATCCCCACCGTCATCCACTGCGGATCAGGGCCGGCACCAGGGCGGTTCACCGGACCCGAGCCGATTCGCACTGTGCTGCAGCGCTTCCCGCGGCTGCCGCTCATCATCGCCCATATGGGCATGCCGGAGTACGGCGAGTTCCTCGACCTCGCCGCGTCACACGAGGCCGTTCACCTCGACACGACGATGAACTTCACCGCGTTCTCGGACGAGATGATGCCGATGCCCGCAGACCAGGTCCGCCGGCTCGGGGACTTCGGCGACCGGATCCTCTTCGGCAGCGACTTCCCCAACATCCCCTACCCCTACCTGGAGGCGGTCGAGGCGGTGACGGGTCTCGGGCTCGACGGGTCGTGGCAGCGAGCCGTCCTGCACGACAACGCGGTTCGGCTGTTCGACCTCTCGGACCTCAGAGTGGGTTGAGCCGCGGTGCGTTCTCACCGCCCGGCCGCACGTCGAGCAGCACCTCGAACTCCAGCAGGTCGGCCGACGCCATGACCGCCGGACCGTGCTCACCGGAGTGTGCGGCACGGGCGGAGCCGTCGCGCCAACCGGCATACGACTCCTCGTCCTCCCACTGCGTCACCACGAAGTAGCGGTCCTCGCCCTTGACCGGGCGCAGCAGCTGGAAGCCGAGGAAGCCCGGTGACTCGTCCACGACCCCGGCCCGCATCCGGAAGCGGCGCTCGAGCTCGCCCGCCTGCTCGGGAGGGACGCTGATGGCGTTGATCTTCACGATGGCCATGCGTTCGAGCGTATGCCGCTCACCGTGGGCGCGCTTGCTCGCGTCCTCGCGCTCCAGCCGGCTCCCAGGGGTGACCGCCCTCGATGCGCTCGAAGATGAGGCTCGTCTCGGCGTGGGCGACGCCGGCAAGCGAGGTGAGGTGGTCGAGCACGAGGTCGCGCAGCTCGTCGGACGACGCGGCGCAGACGTGCACGAGGAAGTCGGTGCGGCCCGAGACGTGGAACGCCGAGATGACGCCCGGCACCTGCTTGATCCGGGCCCGGACTGCGTCCATGGCCTCGCGGGCATGCCCGGTGAACTGGAGGGCGACCATCGCCTCCATGGGCCGGCCCACCGCTGCGAGGTCGACGTCGGCCCGGACGCCGCGCACGACCTTCGAGGCCAGCAGGGCGCGAACCCGCCCCGCACAGGTGGACTCGGGGATCCCGACCCGCCGCGCGATCTCGGCGTTCGCCATCCGGCCGTCGTCGACGAGCAGGGCGAGGATGGCGCGGTCGACGTCGTCCAGGTGCGGCGTCGGGCGCTGGTGGGGCGGTCGCGGATTCCGCGACGATGTGGACTGCGGGCGGGGCATGAAGACAGGATCCACGACTGAAGTCGCCGTGTGAAGCGGATCCGCGGAACAGTTGAGTCGCACCCGTGGATCCCTCGAACATGGGGCCATGATGCGCGATACCGCAGCCGTCCACGCCGGCCGTGAGGACCTCACGAGGCTCGGCACCCACGTCCCGCCTCTCGACGCCTCGAGCACCTACCCCCTGGCGTCGGTCGAGAGCGGCGGAGCGTCCTACGACCAGCTCGCGACAGGCGGCCGGCCGCGCCCGCACGACTCCCTCGTCTACCAGCGGCTGTGGAACCCCAACGTGGCCCGCTTCGAGCGGGCCCTCGCCGACCTGGAGGGGGCCGAGGACGCCGTCGCCTTCGCGACCGGGATGGCCGCGGTGACCGCCTCCCTCCTCGCGGCCGTCGCCGCCGGGACGCCCCACGTCGTCGCGGTCCGGCCGGTCTACGGCGGCACCGACCACCTGCTCGCCACCGGCCTGCTCGGCACCCGTGTCACCTGGGCGAGCCCGGACACCATCGCCGCAGCCCTCGAGCCGGACACCGGTCTGGTCATCATCGAGACACCCGCCAACCCGTCCCTCGACCTCGTCGACATCGGCCACGTCGTGGCCCAGGCGGGCGAGGTCCCCGTGCTCGTCGACAACACGTTCGCCACGCCCGTCCTCCAGCAGCCCCTCGCGCACGGCGCGATCCTCAGCCTGCACTCGGCGACGAAGTTCATCGGCGGCCACGGCGACCTCATGGGCGGGGTCGTCGCGACGACCGGCGAGTGGGCCGAGCGGCTGCGCCGGGTCCGCGCCATCACCGGCGGGCTGCTCTCGCCCCAGGCGGCCGTCGGCCTGCACCGGGGTCTGCAGACGCTGCCGGTCCGGGTCCGCGCGCAGCAGGCCACGGCGGGCCAGATCGCCGAGTGGCTCTCCGACCGGCCCGAGGTGGCCCAGGTGCACTACCCCGGCCTGCCCGGCTGCGACCCGCAGGGCATCGTCGGGCGCCAGATGTCCGGCCCGGGCTCCATCGTCGCCTTCACCCTGCGTGGCGGACGGGACGCGGCGGCGGCCGTCGCCGAGCACTGCCGGCTCATCACGCACGCCGTGTCCCTCGGTGGCGTCGACAGCCTGATCCAGGAGGCTGCCGCCCTGACGCACCGTCCCGTGGCCGACGAGGCGAAGCCGGATGCCTCGCTGCTCCGGCTGTCCGTGGGTCTCGAGGACGCCGCCGACCTCATCGCGGACCTGGAGTGGGCCCTCGGGGCGACCCATCCGGTCGCGGCACACTCGCAGGTGCACGAGCTCACCAACGGCTGAGCGCGACGGATTCGGAAGCGAAGACCCCGGCAGTCCACTGATTCAGCGGACGACTGGCTCCATCCCTTCCGTTTCCGAACGCGATGCGGCACGATGCCGCCATGACTGTGGGATCCACTTCCGTCGACCGTGGCCACCTCTCCGCGCTGCTCGACCGCGAGCGCGCCGCGTTCCGCGCGGCGCGCCCCCGCTCGGCTGCGCTCGCGGAGCGGTCCCGCCAGCACATGCCGGGCGGCGTCCCGATGAGCTGGATGGTGAAGTGGCCCGGCGACTTCCCCGTTTTCGTCGACCGGGCGGAGGGAGCCCACTTCACGTGCGTCGATGGCATCGACCACGTCGACCTGTGTCTCGGCGACACCGGCGCGATGATGGGCCACTCCCCCGCCGCGACCGTCGCGGCCGTCACCGAGCAGCTGTCGCGAGGCATCACGACGATGCTCCCGACCGAGGACGCGATTGCCGTGTCCGCCGGCCTCGCCGAGCGCTTCGGCCTGCCCTTCTGGCAGTTCACCCTCACGGCCACCGACGCCAACCGCCACGCGATCCGCTACGCCCGTCACCTGACCGGCCGCACCAAGGTGGTCGTGCACAACTTCTGCTACCACGGCTCGGTCGACGAGACCTTCGCAACCCTCGACGACGACCGGCGGACGACCGACCGCCGCAACAACATCGGCCCGCCCGTCCCCACCTCGGAGACGACCCGGGTGGTCGAGTTCAACGACGTGGATGGGCTCGAGAAGGCACTGGCCGAGGGCGACGTCGCCGCCATCCTCGTCGAGCCGGCGCTGACCAACATCGGCATCGTCCTGCCCGACCCGGGCTACAACGAGGCGGTGCGCGAGCTCGCGACCAAGTACGGGGTCATCCTCATCAACGACGAGACCCACACGATCTGCGCGGGCCCCGGTGGCATCACGCGCCGGGACAACCTGCACCCCGACTTCCTCGTCATCGGCAAGTCGATCGGCGGCGGCATCCCTTGCGGCACCTTCGGATTCACCGCGGAGGTCGCCGACCGCATCGCCCGCTCGGTCGAGCTGGAGGACATCGATGTGGGCGGCATCGGCGGCACCCTCGCCGGCAACGGCCTGTCCATGGCGGCGATGCAGGCCACGCTCGAACAGGTCATGACCCAGCAGGCCTTCGACCACATGATCCCCCTCGCCGACGCCTGGGCCGACGGCGTGCAGGCCGCCATCGACGCGACCGGCGCCCCGTGGCACCTGTCCCGGCTCGGGGCCCGGGCCGAGTACGCCTTCTCCGCCGTGCCGTCCCGCAACGGTCGCGAGGCAGCCGACGCCGACGACTTCGAGCTGCAGCAGTACCTCCACCTCTATGCGCTGAACCGCGGCATCCTGCTGACGCCGTTCCACAACATGGCGCTCATGTCCCCGGCGACGACCCGGGCCGACGTCGACGCGCACACGCAGATGTTCGCGGCCTGTCTCGACGAGCTCTTCAGCCGCGGCTGACGGCGGCAGGGGCACCGACCGCGGCGACCAGACCGTCGCCGAGGTCGGTGCGCCAGTAGAGCACCTCGCGGCCGGAGCGTCGGCGCAGCACGACACCGGCGGCGAGCAGGACCTTGAGGTGGTTGCCCACCGCCCCGACGGGCAGCCCGGTGAGCGCGGCGAGCTGGGTCGTGCTGCGCGGCACGTCGAGCAGCGACAGCACCGCCGCACGGCCACGCCCCATGAGCCGGCCCAGCCCGTCGGGTGACGGCACCGAGGGCTCCGCGAGCGCTCCGGTGACCGGGTAGATGACGGCATACCGGTCCGGCTCCTCCCAGGACACCCATGACCCGGCGCCGTGGATGGGGATGAACAGGAGCAGCTTCGCAGCGGTGAGGTCGCGCTCGGGCAGGTCGTAGCGGTTGATCTGGAAGCGACCCTCCCCCAGCCATTCACGCTTCGTGCCGAGCGTCGGGAGCACGCCCGCCCACCCATGGGTGGCCAGCCGCGTCGTCCGCGAGACGATGTCGGCCTCGAGGACCCGGCGACGGCGCGGCCAGTCGGCCTCTACGACGGCCGACCAGACCCAGCGCATCAGCGCGACGAGCTGCTCGGTCAGCCCGCCGCCGCGCAGCTCGGCCGGCAGCGGGCCGGGCCGCGCCTCGAGCAGGGCCGCCCGGATCCGGTCGTCGTCCCACTCGCGGGCGAGGTCGTCCAGCTGCGCGTCGATGTCGAGGCCCGCCGCGGTCGGTGCAGGCCCGAGGTAGTCGGCCATCCACCCCGGCTGGTCGCGGCGACGCGGTCGCATCGACCGGGTCGCGAGCACCATGCGCACCGGGTACTCCGCCAACATCTCCCGGTATGCCGCCCCGTGCCTCGCGGTGAACGCGTGCTCCCACGGCCCGCTGGGGCCGTTGAGGCTGAGCATCGCGGCCACCGTCTCGTGCAGCGGCGAGACGGTGAACCGGCTCGTCGCGAGGACGTCGGCCGTGACCAGCCAGGTACCCATACGCCTCCCCGGTCCGCGAGTTTTCGCGCTGACACGAATCATTGGATCACGGCTGGGTCCGCCCGGCATGATCCTGCGGTGCGCACCTACCGCGAGGTCTTCGCCATCCGGGAGTTCCGGGCCCTGTTCGTGACCCAGCTGCTCACGATGACCTCGGTGGCGATGTCGTCCCTCGCACTCGGTGCGATCACCTTCGACGCGACGGGCTCGACCGTGCTGACCTCGCTCGCGATGTTCGGCGGACCGGTGATCACCGTGATCGGGTCGATGACGGTCGTCGGGTTCTCGGACGCCGTCGGTCCGCGGTTCGCGCTCCTGGTGATGCCGGCGGCCATGGCGCTCGCGGCGCTCGTGCAGGCGATCCCGTCCCTGCCGTGGCAGCTGCGCTTCGTCGTGCTCGC
This sequence comes from Intrasporangium sp., assembly GCF_051961875.1. GTDB lineage: Bacteria > Actinomycetota > Actinomycetes > Actinomycetales > Dermatophilaceae > Intrasporangium_A. The sequence goes on from NZ_JBQCCV010000120.1 coordinate 6,121, forward strand.
GGTGCCGTTCCTCGTGAACTCGGCCGTCGGCGGGTCGATGATGCGGATGCTGACGCTCGTCGTCCCGCAGGGCGGCTTCGTGCTCGGCCGGGCCACGCTCAACATGGCGGTCGGGGTCATGCAGGTGCTCGGGTTCGGCCTCGGCGGCGTGCTCCTCGCGGTCCTCGCCCCGACCCGGCTGTTCCTCGTGTCCGCGGCGTGCAGCACGATCGCCTTCGTCGTGGTCCGCCTCCAGATGACCGAGCGGCCCGCCACTCAAGCGCGCTCGAGGGTCCTGCGGCGGACCTGGACGGTGAACCGGCAGCTGCTCGGCTCGCCGGTCGTCCGCCCGCTCTACCTCTCGCTGTGGATCCCGAACGGCGTCATCGTGGGGTGCGAGGCCCTGTTCATCCCGTTCGCGGGCAGCACGGGTGGCGGCTTCCTCATGTCGGCCACGGCGGCCGGGATGCTGCTCGGCGACATCGTCGTCGGCCGGGTCCTGGCCCCTCGGATCCGGGAGCGGCTCGTCGAACCGCTCCGGCTCCTGCTGGCCATCCCCTACCTGGCCTTCTTCCTCGCCCCGAGCCTGCCGCTCGCCATGGTGCTGGGCTTCGTCGCGTCGGCCGGCTACTCGGCCTCGCTCATCCTCCAGGAGCGCCTCGTCCACACCACGGACCAAGCGGTCAAGGGACAGGTGTTCGGGCTCGCGACCAGCGGGCTCATGCTCGGCCAGGCACTCGGCGCCCTGCTCGGTGGCGCCATCGCGACCTGGGTGCCCGTACCGCGCACCATGGGCCTGCTGGCGAGCCTGTCGATCGTCGTCACCCTCGGGCTGACCCCGGGCCTGCGGCGGTCCGGACCCGCCGGCCGTGGCCGCCCCGACGCACGAGCCGGGGCAGCCACGCCGGATCCGGCGGATCAGGCCAGGTCGAGCCCGGGGTAGAGCGGGAACTTGTCCAGCATCTCCGCGGAGGCGGCGTGCGTGCGGTCCGCCACCCCGTCGGCGAGGAGGTACGCCGCCTTGGACGGGGCGCCGGCCTTCGTCGTGCCGACGGACGTGTTCTTGAGGACGTCGACGACGAGCTCTGCGACCCGGTCGAACTCGTCCCGACCGAAGCCCCGCGTCGTCAGCGCCGGCGTGCCGAACCGGATGCCCGAGGTGTACCAGGCGCCGTTCGGGTCCTGCGGGATCGAGTTGCGGTTCGTCACGACACCGGCGTCGAGCAGGGCAGACTCGGCCTGACGGCCGGTGAGCCCGAACGTCGAGACGTCGAGCAGGACGATGTGGTTGTCGGTGCCGCCGGTGACGAGGCGGGCGCCCCGCGTCAGGAAGCCCTCGGCCAGCGCCTTGGCGTTGTCCGCCACGTTCTGCGCGTAGGTCTGGAACTCGGGGCGGCGGGCCTCGGCCAGTGCGACCGCCTTGGCGGCCATGACGTGGGCCAGCGGGCCGCCGAGGACCATCGGGCAGCCCCGGTCGACGTCGGCGGCAAACTCCTCCTGGGCGAGGACGAGACCGCCGCGCGGGCCACGGAGCGACTTGTGGGTCGTCGTCGTGGTGATGTGCGCGAAGGGCACCGGGTCCTCGTCGCCCGTGAAGACCTTGCCGGCGACGAGACCGGCGAAGTGGGCCATGTCGACCATGAGGGTGGCGCCGACCTCGTCGGCGATCTCGCGCATCTTCGCGAAGTTGATCCGGCGCGGGTAGGCGGAGTAGCCGGCGACGATGACAAGCGGCTTGAACTCGCGGGCCTTCGCGGCGACGGCGTCGTAGTCGAGCAGGCCCGTCTGCGGGTCGGTGCCGTACTGCTGCTGGTGGAACATCTTGCCGCTGATGTTGGGGCGGAACCCGTGGGTGAGGTGGCCACCGGCGTCGAGCGCCATGCCGAGCAGGCGCTGGTTGCCGAGCTCGTGGCGCAGCTGCTCCCAGTCGGCCTCCGAGAGCTCGTTGACGTTCTTGGCGCCGAGCTTCTCGAGCGCCGGGGTCTCGACCCGGTGGGCGAGGATCGACCAGAACGCGACGAGGTTGGCGTCGATGCCCGAGTGTGGCTGGGCGTAGGCGTAGGGCGCGCCGAACAGCTCCCGCGCGTGCTCGGCCGCGAGCGCCTCGACAGTGTCGACGTTCTGGCAGCCGGCGTAGAACCGGTGCCCGACGGTCCCCTCCGCGTACTTGTCGCTGAACCACGTTCCCATCGCGAGGAGGGTGGCCGGGGAGGCGTAGTTCTCCGAGGCGATGAGCTTGAGCGAGGCCCGCTGGTCACGCAGCTCGGCCCGGGTCGCGTCGGCGACGCGCGGCTCGACCGAGGCGATGATCTCGAGAGCCTGGTTGTAGGTGCTGGAGAGGAGAGCGTCCGACATGGGCGACAGCCTAGTGACCGCGAGGCCTCGGAACGGCCTCGTCTCGGCCCGACGTGATGAGGACCGCACCGAGCAGGGCAACGAGCCCGGTGGCCAGGCCGGCGAGGAAGGCCGAGGCGTCATAGATCGCCAGCAGCACCGGCGCGACGGCGGTGCCGAGGAACTGCACGGCCAGCGTGGCGGACATGGCGCCGCTCGGGTTCGCGGGCGTGCTGCGGACACCGAGCGTCTGGGTGAGCACCCGCACCGCCGTCGCGGCGACGCCCGCGAGCGCGGTGAGGACGACGAGCAGCCAGAGCCAGCGCGCGTCGGTCGCGAAGCCCGTCGACACGCCGAGCAGGACGAGGGCGCTGCCGCCCACCCGGATCAGCCCGAGCCGGTCGGCGAGGTGCCCGGACGCGGTTCCGGTCAGCAGCCCGGCGACCCCGAACGCCGCGACGACCAGGCCCCGCTCGGCGGGCGAGAGCCCGAACCGGTCGCTCGCGACGAGCGCGGCGAGCAGCATCAGGCCGGTGCTCGCGAACTGCATCGTGAACGCGGTGCCCGCCACCTGGCCGAGCCGCCGGTTCAGCAGGGCTCCCCACCGCCCAGCGACGGGGCGGGTCGTCTCGCGCCGACCCATCGACGGCGTCACGACGGCGAGGACGAGGGCGGCGAGGGCCGATGCGCCGAACGCGATGCGGTAGTCCCAGCCGGCCGCGGCCCCACCGATGAGCGGGGCGAACGCCTGCCCGGCCCCCTGCATGCTCGCGTAGGTCCCGAGTGAACGGCCCATCCGTTCGTGTGGAGCGAGCGCCGCGATCATCGAGATCAGCAGGGGCGTCGTGAAGGCGTTGGCTGCGCCCTGCAGGGCCCGGCCGAGCAGGAAGGGACCCGAGCTCGAGGCCACGACGCAGACCGCGGAGGCGGCGGCATACAGCACGTAGGCGCGGCGGACGGTCTGCGCCTCGCCCCACCGCGCCGCGATCGTGCCCGAGACGACCATGAGGCCCGCGAACGGGACCATGTACCACGTCAGCGCGGAGGCGGCCGTCGCCGTGCTCGTGTGCAGCCCGCTCGACAGCTCGGGCAGCATCGTGGTGACCATCGCGCCGCCGAACGGCCCGAGGAAACCGCCCGCGTAGAGCGGCCACAGCCGCGGCTGCGTCGTCGGTTGGGGCACCAGCCGAGGGTATGCCGCACGCCTTGGCCCCGATGGGGAGTGCCGGCCGCGCGGGGCGGGTCCGTAGGCTCGGCCCCATGGGGCAGGGGCACGACCACCAGCACGGCGTCAGTATCGACGCGAACCGGCGCCACCTCTGGGTGGCGCTGTTCCTGCTGCTCGGCTTCATGGTCGCCGAGGTTGCCGCCGCCGTCGTGTCGGGTTCCCTCGCCCTGCTGTCGGACGCAGGGCACATGCTCTCGGACGTGGGGGCGATCGCAGCCGCGCTCTGGGCGATGCGGCTCGCGGCGCGGCCGGCCCGCGGCAAGTGGACGTTCGGCTGGAAGCGGGCCGAGATCATCTCGGCGGCCGGGAACGGCATCACCCTCCTCGTGGTGGCCGGCGTCCTCGCGGTCGAGGCGGTGCGCCGACTGGTGCAGCCGCCCGAGGTCGAGGGCGGCGTGGTGCTCGTCGTCGCCCTCGTCGGGGTCGTGGTCAACATCGTCGCGGCGTGGGTGTTGGCCCGGGCGAACCGGTCCAGCCTCAACATCGAGGGTGCCTACCAGCACATCCTGACCGACCTCTACGGCTTCATCGGGACCGTCGTCGCCGGCGCCGTCATCCTCTTCACGGGCTGGACCCGGGCCGACTCGATCGCGACGCTCGTCGTTGTGGCGCTCATGCTGCGAGCGGCCTACGCGTTGCTGCGGGACAGCGGTCGGGTGCTGCTCGAGGCGGCACCCGAGGGGATGGACCTGGCCGAGGTGCGGCGTCACCTGCTCGAGCCGCAGCACGTCCTGGACGTGCACGACCTGCACGTGTGGACGGTGACCAACGGCCTGCCGACGCTCTCCTGCCACGTCGTCATCGACGACTCGTGCTTCCGGGACGGGCACGCGCCAGCGCTGCTCGACCAGCTGCAGGAATGCCTGCAGGGACACTTCGACGTCGAGCACTCGACGTTCCAGCTCGAGCCGGCGAGCCACGCCGCGCACGAGCACGGGACCCACTGACCCACGATCCAGGGCACCCTCCCGACGACCGAGAGTGCCCTGTCGATGGGTGCTCAGTCGGCGAAGGCGGTGCGGATGAACTCGAGCGTGCGCTTCCACGAGTCGGCGGCGGCCGTCGCTCCGTAGCGGGACGGCGCGGTGTCGTTGAAGAACGCGTGGCCCACGCCCTCGTAGACCTGGGCGGTGAAGTCGACGCCCGCCGCGCCCATGCGGTCCGCCAGGTGCGGCACCCCATCGGTGATGTCGCGGTCCTGCTCGCCGTAGAAGGCCAGCACCGGGCACCGGATCGCGGCCGGGTCCGCGCCCTCGGGGAACCGGCCGTAGAAGGGAACCGCCGCGCGCAGGCGGGGCTCGTTGAGGGCGAGCGACCATGCGTAGGTGCCGCCGAAGCAGAAGCCGACGACGGCGACCCGGCCGCGCACACCGGGCCGGTCGAGGAGGCCGTCGACGACGTCGCGCAGCGCCTGGATGGCCCACTGGGCGAACTCGGGGGTGCGTGCCGGCTCCGTCATCCGGCGCAGCCGTGGCTGCGCCTCGAGCCGCGTCTTCTCGTCGGGGCTCGACATGAGGTCCTGCAGCTCCTGCCCGTCATACGGGGTGAGGTCGATGTGTCCGAGCAGGTCTGGTGCGACGGCGAGGTACCCCTCTGCCGCGAAGCGGTCCGTCACGTCGATGATGTGCTCGACGAGTCCCCAGATCTCCTGGATGACGATGACGGCGCCCGCCGGGTCGCCGATCGGCTCGGCCTGGTAGGCGTTGAGCTCCCGCTGGACGTACTGGATCATCTCTCCCATCGGTCACCGCTCCTCAGCCCCACGGGGTGCCTCGCCGACATCGGCCGGACCCATGACTTTGTTCACGCTGGCGGGTCCAGCGGGCGCATGCCAGGACCGCGGAGCCGTGTCCGGATGATGCAGGTCGAAGGCGGGCCGCTCGGAGCGGATCCGGGGCAGCGAGGTGAAGTTGTGCCGCGGCGGCGGGCACGAGGTCGCCCACTCCAGCGACGCGCCATACCCCCACGGGTCGTCGGTCATGACCAGCGGCGCGGTCCGCCATGTCTTCCAGACGTTCCAGAAGAACGGGATCATCGACAGTCCGAGGATGAGCGCGCCGAAGCTGGAGATGTCGTTCGCGAGCTGGAAGCCCTCCTCCGGCAGGTAGTCCGCGTAGCGGCGGGCCATGCCCTCGATCCCAAGCCAGTGCTGGATGAGGAACGTCGTGTGGAAGCCGATGAACAGCATCCAGAAGTGGATCTTGCCGAGCTTCTCGTCGAGCATCCGCCCGGTCAGCTTCGGCCACCAGAAGTAGTAGCCGGCGAACATCGCGAAGACCACGGTCCCGAAGACCGTGTAGTGGAAGTGCGCGACCACGAAATAGGTGTCGGAGACGTGGAAGTCGAGCGCCGGGCTGGCGAGGATGACACCGGTCAGGCCGCCGAAGAGGAAGGTGACGAGAAAGCCCATCGCCCACAGCATCGGGGTGTCCATCGACACCTTGCCGCCCCACATGGTGCCGATCCAGTTGAAGAACTTCAGGCCCGTCGGCACGGCGATGAGCATCGACATGACGGCGAAGAAGGGCAACAGCACCTGCCCGGTGACGAACATGTGGTGTGCCCACACGGACGTCGACAGGGCCGCGATGGCGATGAGCGCGAGGACCATCGACTTGTAGCCGAAGAGCGGCTTCTTGCTGAAGACCGGGACGACCTCGCTGATGATCCCGAAGAACGGCAGCGCGATGACATAGACCTCGGGGTGACCGAAGAACCAGAAGAGGTGCTGCCACAGCATGGCGCCGTTGTTCTCGGCGTCGAAGATGTGCATGCCGAGCCGCCGGTCGCCGCCCGCGGCGAACAGGCCGGCCGCCAGGATCGGGAAGACGATGATGACCATGATCGACGTGGTCATGACGGCCCACGTGAACATCGGCATCCGGAACATCGTCATGCCGGGGGCCCGCATGCAGATCATCGTCGTGATGAAGTTGACGGCACCCAAGATCGTGCCGAACCCGGTCATCGCGAGGCCGAAGTACCAGAGGTCGCCGCCGAGGCCCGGGCTGTAGGCGACGTCGGAGAGGGGCTGGTAGGCGAACCAGCCGAAGGCCGCCGCGCCGCCGGGCGTGAGGAACCCGCCCAGCGTGATGAGCCCGCCGAACAGGTAGAGCCAGTAGGCGAACATGTTGAGGCGCGGGAACGCCACGTCGGGCGCGCCGATCTGCAGCGGCATGATCGCGTTCGCGAAGCCGGCGAACAGCGGCGTCGCGAAGAGCAACAGCATGATCGTGCCG
>NZ_JBQCCV010000121.1:0-7872 GCF_051961875.1 Intrasporangium sp.
CGTCACGGAGACGACCCTTCGGGGGCTCATCGACGACGTCCGGGCCGAGGGCTGACCCGTGTCGTCCGAACTGCTCACGGGGCCGGTCGTCGTCGCGGCGGCCGTTGCCCTCGTGGCGGGTTTCGTCTCCTTCGCCTCGCCCTGTGTCCTGCCGCTCGTGCCCGGCTTCCTCGGCTACGTCACCGGCCTCGGTGACGTCTCGCTCAAGGACCGTGCGCGCGGCCGGCTGGTCCTCGGGGCGCTGCTGTTCGTCCTCGGCTTCTCCGTCGTATTCCTCCTCATGGCGTTCGGCGTGTCCATGCTCGGCCTCGCCCTGCAGGCCCACCGCGCCCTGCTGATGCGCATCGGCGGGGTCGTCGTGATCGTGACCGCGCTGCTCTTCCTCGGCCTCGGCAAGGGGTATGCCGCTCAGCTGGCCTGGCGGCCGAGGGCCGGCCTCGCCGGCGCTCCCTTGCTCGGGGCGGTCTTCGGGATCGGCTGGAGCCCGTGCCTGGGACCGACCCTCGGGGCGATCAATGCCCTGGCGGCCCCGCTCGCCGCCGAGTCGGGGACCGTCGGCCGTGGGCTCGTGCTCGCCGTCGCCTACTGCCTCGGCCTCGGCACCCCGTTCCTCCTCATGGCGGCCGCTTGGGAGAAGGCCGGCCGGGCCAACGCCTGGCTGCGCCGGCACCAGCGGCCGATCCAGCTCGTCGGCGGGTTGCTCCTGCTCGTCGTCGGGGTCATGCTCGTCACCGGACTGTGGGAGACCGTGATGGTCTGGCTCCAGGTCCACCTCATCGGCACGTTCCGGACGGTTCTTTGATGGTCAGCAGCGACACCACGACCAAGCCGCGCCCGGCGGCCCCGCAGCCACAGCTGCCGAAGCTCGGCTTCGTCGGCTGGATCCGCTGGGCCTGGCGGCAGCTGACGAGCATGCGCACGGCGCTCTTCCTGCTCCTGCTCGTCGCGGTCGGCGCGGTCCCCGGCTCGATCTTCCCGCAGCGCAACATCGACGCCGGCCGGGTCGCCGACTACCTGGCCCAGCACAAGACGAGCGGTCCCTGGCTCGACCGCTTCGGCTTCTTCGACGTCTACTCCTCGCCGTGGTTCTCGGCGATCTACCTGCTGCTGTTCATCTCCCTCGTCGGCTGCATCGTGCCGCGCACCAAGGTGCACTTCGCCGCGCTCCGTGCCCGGCCGCCGCGGGCCCCTGCCCGGCCGGAGCGGCTCGAGCATCACGCGACGCTCACCACGACCGCGGCGCCCGCCGAGGTGCTCGACGCGGCGCGGGAGGTGCTCAAGGGGCGTCGCTTCCGGGTCCACTCGCACGACGACGCGTCGGTGTCCGCCGAGTCCGGCTATCTCCGGGAGACCGGCAACCTCGTCTTCCACCTCGCCCTGACCGGGATCATCGTCGGGATGGCGGTCGGTCACCTCTTCGGCTGGCGCGGGGACGTCATCGTGCCGGAAGGGCAGAAGTTCGCCTCGTCGATCACGACCTACAACACCTTCTCGCCCGGCCCCTGGGTCGACTCGTCGCGGATCCCGAGCTTCGTGCTCAGCCTGGACCGGCTCCAGGCCGACTTCATCCGGACCCCGGGGCAGACCTTCGGACAGCCGCGTGACTTCGTCGCCCATACGACGTTCCAGTCCGACCCGGGTGCTCCGAGCGCCAAGGCGGACATCAGCGTCAACCACCCGCTCGCCATCAACGGGTCCGACGTCTATCTGCTCGGCAACGGCTACACACCGGTCATCACCGTCCGCGACGCCAAGGGCCAGGTGCTCTACCACGAGGCGACCCCCTTCCTGCCGCAGGACCCGAACTACCGCTCCGTCGGTGTCGTCAAGGTCTCGGCACTGCCGGCCCCGAAGCAGCTCGGCATCACCGGGTTCTTCCTGCCCACGGCCGAGCCGACCTTCCGCAACGGGCCGGCCTCGATCTTCCCGGACGCACTCGACCCGGAGGTCGCGCTCTCCGTCTGGGAGGGCACGCTCTTCCCCGGCGGGATGCCGCAATCGGTCTACACCCTCAACACCGAGGCGATGAAGCAGGTGACCAAGCCTGACGGGTCGCCCGTCCTCGTGCGCCTCAAGCCGGGCGAGACCTACCAGCTGCCTGGCGGCCGTGGGTCGATCACCTTCGACTCGGTCAAGCGCTTCGCGGGGCTGTCGGTCCGCCACGACCCCGGCGAGCTGATCGCGCTCGTCTCGGCGATCCTCACGACAGGCGGGCTCATCCTCGGCCTGACGATCAAGCGGCGCCGGGTCTTCGTCCGCGTCCGCCGGGCTGACGGCGAAGACGGGGCACCGGCTACCGTGGTGAGCATCGGTGGCCTCTCGAAGGACTCCGATGCCGGATTGGCCTCCATCATCCAGGCTGTGCACGACCACCTTGCAGAACGGAAAACCGCACCGTGACTTCGCAGACACTGGCCAGCTGGGCCAACAACGCGCTCTACTCGTCGATGGTGGTCTTCACCCTCGCCATGCTCGCGTTCGTCACGCACCTCTCGGCGCGCGCGCCACGCCGCGCCGAGGAGCGGGCAGCGGCCCGCACGGACGTGCTGGTCGGCGCCGGAGCCGCGCCGGGCGCCGGCAGCAGCGACACGGTGGTCGGGTCCGAGGCTGAGGCCGAGCCCGCGGCTGACGCGGCCGCCGACCCAGCAGCATCCGGGCCGGAGTCGCTGCGCAGCAGGCAGTGGGGCAGCATCGGGCTGACCCTGACGTACCTCGCCACCCTCCTGCTCGTCGGGTCCGTCCTGATGCGCGGCGTCGCCGTGTCGCGGCCGCCGTGGGGCAACATGTTCGAGTTCGCGACCGCCGCGGTCGCCGCCGTGGGGGTGGCCTACTCGCTGCTGGCCCGGCGCAACCGGTGGGAGTGGCTCGGCGTCTTCATCGTCACGCCGATCCTGCTCGTGCTCGGCCTGTCCGTGACGGTGCTCTACACCGAGGCGCACGAGCTGATGCCGGCGCTGAAGTCCTACTGGCTCGCCATCCACGTCACGGTCGCCTTCCTGGCCGTCGCGCTCTTCACCATCGCTGCCGCGGTCGGCGCGGTCTACCTGCTGCGGGTACGCCGCGAGGAGCACCCGCCGGCCAAGCCGAACTTCATCGAGTCGCTGCCGTCGGCGGTCTCCCTCGAGCGGACGGCATACAGCCTCAACATGGGCGCCTTCATCCTCTGGACGTTCACGCTGATCGCCGGCTCGATCTGGGCCAAGCAGGCGTGGGGCGCGTACTGGCAGTGGGACCCCAAGGAGGTGTGGACGTTCGTCATCTGGGCCGTCTACGCCGCCTACATGCACTCGCGGGCCACCGCCGGCGTCGATGCCCGCAAGTCGATGTACATCGCGCTGGCCGGCTATGCCGCCGTCATCATCAACTTCACCGCCGTCAACCTCGTGTCGACCTTCGTCGGCATGCACAACTACTCAGGAATGTGACCTGTCCATGCTGCGCTACACGGTGCTGCGCCTGCTCATCTTCTTCGGCTTCACCTTGCTCTTCTGGCTGGTCGGCCTGCGGCACAGCCCGCTCGTCCTCATCATCCTGGCCGCGCTCGCCTCGTCGGTCACCTCGTACGCCCTGCTCCGCGGGATGCGCGACGAGATGACGGCCAAGCTGGTCGCCCGGCACGAGGCCCGGGTGGCGGCACGCGACTCCCGATCCGAGGACGAGCTGGCCGAGGACTCGGAGGCCGAGGGCGCCGAGGTCCGCGACGAGCACGCCTGACCGGGCCTGACGCTCGCCCCCCCTGCTGTCTCGGACCGCGGTCCGCAGTCTCCCGTCAGGCGAGGTGGCGGCCGAGGGCGAGGCCGACCGAGAAGAGCAGCGCCCACGCCAGTTCGAAGATGCCGGTACCGGCGAGTGCCGGAATCAGGTCACGACCGTGGGCACCGCCGACGATCGCACGCACCGGCCGGACGAGGAGCGGCACGGAGAGCGCGGCGAGCAGCACCCAGGGCGTCGTGGCGACGGCCAGGCCGGTCATCACGAACGTGACGGCGATGAGCGCGAGGTAGAAGGCCCGGGTCCCGCGGTCGCCCATCCGGACCGCGAGGGTGTGCTTGCCGGTGACCCGGTCGGTGGGGATGTCGCGCAGGTTGTTGGCGACCAGGATCGCCGAGGTGACCGCGCCGACGGCGATCGCGCCCCACCAGGCGGCGTTGGTCAGCGGCGTCATCGTCGCCATCGTCCCGAGCGTCGCGACAAGGCCGAAGAAGACGAAGACGAACACCTCACCGAGGCCCATGTAGCCGTAGGGCCGCGACCCGCCGGTGTAGTACCAGGCCGCCAGGATCGCCAGGACGCCGATCGGAATCATGATCCAGAGGCCGGAGAGGGCGATGAGCGCGAGGCCGCACAGCGCCGCGAAGAAGAAGCATGCGAAGGCCGCGAACTTGACGCTCGACGGTTCGGCGAGCCGCTGCCCGACGAGCCGGACCGGGCCGACCCGGGTCTCGTCGGTCCCGCGGATGCCGTCGGAGTAGTCGTTGGCGAAGTTGACGCCCACCTGGAGCGCGAGCGCGACGACGAGCGCGAGCAGCGCGTAGCCCCAGACGACGTTGCCGGTCTGGTAGGCCGCGGCCGTTCCGACGAGGATCGGGGAGATCGCGGCGGGCAGGGTGCGCGGGCGGGCGCCTTCGATCCACTGGGACAGGGTGGCCATGGGTCCTTCGCGGGCTAGCGGGGCCGAGGAACGGCCCGGGGAGGGGCGGGGGTCGGGGCGGCCGAATGGCGGCGGGGCGCGGTCATGAGCAGCTGCGCCGGGCCGGACTCAGAGCCGGCGCAGGAAGTCGGGGTCGTCGTCGGGTCCGCGGGGCCCGGACGGTCGACCACTGCGGCCGACCGGCGGCTGCCCGCCACGGGAGTCGACGCGGCCGGAGATGAACCACAGCATCGGCCCGAGGACGGGGACGAGCACCACGAGGAGCCACACGGCCTTCGGCAGCACGCGGATGAGGCGCCCGTTGGTCTGCACGCAGTCCACGAACGCATAGATCGTCGCGAAGACCACGGCTGCGGTGAGCAGGACGCGAGCCACGGGGGCCTCCTTCGACGAGATGGTGGCCCCTATTTTGCCACCCGCCGAGCGGGTGCCTCAGTCCGCCTGCAGGGCGAGCCGGATCGCGGCCCGGTCCGGCTTGCCCGGGCCGCGCTGCGGGATCGCCGGCAGGGTGACGACCCGCCGCGGCAGGGCTGGATCGGGCAGGATGCCGCGCAGCTCCTCGCGCATGTCGCGCGCGGTGATGCGGGCGGTCGGGTCGATGAGGGTGACGGCGGCACAGACGGCCTCGCCCCACTCGACGTCGGGCAGCCCGATGACGACGGCGTCGAGCACACCGGGCACGTGCCGGGCGATCGCGTCCTCGACGACGCCGGGGGTGATCTTGAGCCCGCCGGTGTTGATGACGTCGTCGGCGCGGCCGTCGATGACGAGCCGCTCGCTCTCGTCGAAGTGCCCGAGGTCGTCGGTGCGGAACCAGCGCACGCCCTCGGGGTCGGTCGAGAACGCGTCGGCGGTCAGGTCGGGCTCACCGAGATAGCCGGACGCGACGGTCGCGCCGCCGAGGACGACGTGGCGGTCGTTGTCGACGTGGATGCGGGTGACGGGCAGCGGCACCCCGTCGTAGACGCACCCGCCCGCGGTCTCGCTCATGCCGTAGGTGAGCCGCAGCGCGACCCCCGCGTCGAGAGCCTCCTGCTGCATCACCTGCGGCGTGGCCGACCCGCCGACGAGGACCCCGTCGAAGCCGAGCAGCGCCTCGAGCCCGTCCTGGTCGGCGAGCAGCCGGCCGAGCTGGGTCGGCACCACCGCCGTGTAGCGCCGCGCCGCACCGGTCTGACGGAGCGCCCACGCGGCCCGCGCGAAGCCGGCCGCGGTGAAGCCGTCCCGGCTGTCGAGCGGGAGTGGTGTCGTCCCGGCCCGGAGGGAGCGCACGAGCACCTGCAGCCCGGCGATGTGGTGTGCGGGCATCGCGAGCAGCCACGACCCGGGGCCGCCGAGGACGGCGTGGGTCGCGTCGGCAGAGGCGGTCAGGGCGTCGGCCGTGAGCAGCGCCTGCTTCGGCCGGCCGGTCGAGCCGGAGGTGCCGACGGCGACCGCGAGGCGCTGCGGGAGCTCGGCGGGATCGTGCGGTGCGATGACCGGGGGAGGTCCCTCTGCGGCATACGGCACGAGGGCGGCGCGTCCGGCCAGGGCGTCCTCGAGGGCAGGCAGGATCGACAGGGCGTCCGGGCCGGCGGGCACGGGCAGCGGGAGGAGCGTCACGTGGCAGCCTTCGGGGTCGGGCGGGTGCGGGCGGGGCGGCCGGCCCGGCGGGTGCGGGCGGCCAGGACGACGCAGACGAGCAGCGCGACGGCGGCGACGGGGAAGCCGACGTGCGGGTTGAGGGGCAGCACGATGCCGAGCGCGCCACCGACGACCCAGAGCATCTGGAGCACCGTCTCCGACCAGCCGAAGACCGACGTGCGGACCGACTCCGCGACCTCACGCTGGACGAGGGCGTCGAGGCACAGCTTGGCGAGCTGCGAGGTGAGGCCCTGGACGAGGCCGATGACGATGATGAGGAGCAGGCCGTACCAGAGGCCGGTGGCGGCGCACGCGACCATCGCGACGAGCAGGGCGACCATGGCGACCCGCTCCGGGCGGTGGTCGCGCAGGACGTTGCCGAGCGCGCTGCCGAGGGCGTTGCCGACCGCGATCGCGACGCCGACGAGGCCGAGGATGAGCTCGGCGCGCATCCCGTCGATGGGATGCTCCTTGGCGAGGAAGGCCATGAACAGGATGAGGAAGCCGGTCAGCAGGCGGGTGCCGCCCGTGGTCCACATGGCGTGCCGGACGGGCCACGGGATGGCGACGATGCGCCGGCGCGCCCGCCCGTACAGCCCGAGGGAGTCGACGGTGAGCGCCTCGTCCGGGCCGCCCTTCGGGTGCCGCCCAGCGGTCGTATGCCGCTCGGCCGGCTCGAGCGGGATGGGCGCGGTGTCCTCGGGGGCGTGCTCGCCCTCCGAGCTGTCGATGCGCGCCGGGAGCCGGATCGCCTGGACCGTGCCGACGATGAACATGACGAACGTCGCGCGCAGGGCCCAGGAGGCGCCGGCGAGCATGAAGGCGCCGCCGACCGCGCCGCCCAGGGTGCCGCCGATGATGCCGGCGACGGAGACCTTGGAGTTTGCCTTGACGAGGGATGTGCCCGGGGGCAGGACACGGGGGACGGCCGCGGCGCGGACGACGGTGTAAGCCTTCGAGGCGACGAGGTAGGCGAGGGCGGCCGGGAAGAGCCAGTTGCTGTGGTTCGTGATCGCCTCTGCCATGACCCAGCAGAGGAAGCCGCGCACCGCCATCGTCGTGCCGAGCGCCCAGCGCCGGCCGTGCGGGACCCGGTCGAGCAGCGGGCCGAGGAACGGCGCGACGAGGGTGAACGGGATCATCGTCAGCAGGAGGAACCAGGCCACCTGGTCGCGGGCCTCGATGGTCTTGGGGTTGAGGAAGACCGTGCCGGCGAGGGCCAGCATCATCGCCGCGTCGCCCGCGGTGTGGGTCGCGTGCAGCTCGGTGACGCGGGCCAGGCCGGACTCGCCGGCGCCGCCGGAGTGCGTGTAGGCGTGGTACCTGCGGGTGGTGAAGCGGCCGGCCCGCGCGGTGAGGCGGGCGGTGCCGACGGTGGCGCGCCCGACGCCGCGGCCCAGGGCCCTCGTCGCGTTGGCCGCGGTGGTCCGGAACGGTTGGCGGTAGCCGGCGGGGCGGCCGCCCCGTGGGACGTTGATGGCCTCGGTCGGCTCGACCCGCGGGCGGCTCGAACCGGTGCTCGGCGAGTCGCTGCGGGAGGTCACTCCCTCATCTTGCCCTGTCGCGCTGACGATGAGCCCCTCTCAGAAGTACCAGGG
>NZ_JBQCCV010000122.1:0-3763 GCF_051961875.1 Intrasporangium sp.
AGCTCGTGGCGGGGCTCGACCTCGGCGACGGGCGGTGGGTCACCGTCGTGCGCGACCGGGCGGGCGCCCGGTGGACCGTGCCGCTCGTGCTGGCCGACGGGGCGGTGCGACGCGCAGTGCCGGGTGACGGGGTGGCCGAGGCACTCGTCGCGCGCCTGCTGGAGGCCGCGCCGACCGGCTCCGCCGCGGTCGTCGCGGGTGCCACGCCGCCTTCCGAGCTGGGCGCCGACCCGGCGCTGGGCGAGTTCGTCCTCACACGGTGGGCGGGGCAGCCGGCCCACGGGGAGCGAGCCATCAGCGTCGACCAGACGAACGAGTCCGTCATCGTCGGTGACGCCGCAGTGGTCAAGTGGTGCCTGCACCTGCCTCCCGCGGGAAGCGCCATCGCCCACCCGGCCGCCCGCCGGCTCGCCGCACTCGCGGAGCAAGGGTTCGCGGACACCCCGACCCCGTGGGGTCTGCTCGAGGTCCACCTCCCGGATGAGGGCCCCGTCGTGCTCGCGACGATCGCGGCGTTCCTGCCCGGATCGAGCGACGGCTGGGACTGGGCCGTCGAGGATGTGACCGCCCACGCGCACGGCGACCTCGATGAAGCGGCATCCCTCCTGCCGCCACGCGAGCTCGGCCGGCTCACCGCGGACCTGCACGTGGCCCTGGCGACGGCCGGCACCCGTCCGGCGACGGCCGCCGAGGTGAGCCACTGGCAGGCGCGAGGTCTGGCAGCGCTCGACGAGGCGATCGAGCTCATCGACGGCCCCGAGGGAGAACGGCTTCGGGCGCTGGCCCCGGCCGCCCGCCGCGCCCTGGCCGGGTTGGCCGAGCTCGAGGGCACACCACTGCTGCTCACGCACGGGGACCTGCATGTCGGTCAGGTGCTGCGCCACGGCGACCCAGCGGCATACGCCATCACGGACTTCGACGGGAACCCCGTGCTCCCAGCCGCCGAGCGCGCGGACCCCGCCCCGGCAGCCCTCGACGTCGCCTCGATGCTCGCCTCGCTCGACCACGTCGGCCGGGTCGTGCATCGCCGCCTCGACGAGGGGGGAGCCGGCGCGGCGGCGGCGCGCCTCAGGGTCACCGCCTGGATCGAGGCCGCCGAGGCGGCCTTCCTCGACGAGTATCGCGCGACGCTGGAGGCGGTCGGGGCCACGGAGCTGTTCGCGGAACAGGCCGTGCCCCCGCTGCGCGTCCAGCAGGAATGCCGCGAGTTCCTGTATGCCGCACACCACCTGCCGCACTGGCGCTACGTTCCCGACGCCGCCCTCCCCGCCCTGCTGTCGTCTCGACCCTGACCCGGAGATCACCCGTGGACCCTGACGCCTTCCTGACCGACCTCACCAGCAAGCCGGACCACCTGTCCCGGCTCGCCCGCCAGCTGGCGACCGACGATCCGTGGGAACGCTTCCCCGCGGAGGCCAGTCAGGTCGTCTTCCTCGGGATGGGGTCGTCGCACTATGCCGCCTCCGTCAGCGCTGCACGCCTGCAGGCGCGGGGCGTCCACGCAATGGCCGTCCGTGCGAGCAGCGCCCTGCTGCCTGCGGCCGGGCCGGGCACCGTCGTCGTCGCCATCTCCGCGACCGGCAGCTCGAAGGAGACCGTCGCGGCGGCAGGCCGCTACGTCGGGCGTTGCCCCATCGTGCTGCTCACCAACACAGAGGGCAGTGATCTGGCGGCCGCCGCTGACCTCGTCGTGCCGATGCTCGCCGGGCCGGAGGCGGGCGGAGTGGCCTGTCGTTCCTTCCAGCACACCCTGGCCCTGCTGCTCGCCCTCGAGGCCCACCTGACGGGAGCCAACCAGGAGCCGGCCCGCCTGGCCTCCCTCGTCACCGCCAGTGCCGAGGCGACGAGTGACCTGCTGGACCGGCGCGAGGACTGGCTGCCGGAGGTGAGCCGGCTGCTCCTCGGGCCGGACGGCACCCACATCGTCGCTCCCGACCACCGGCTGTCCTCCGCCCAGCAGTCCGCCCTCATGCTGCGCGAGGGGCCGCGCTTGCCTGCGGTCGGCTGCGAGACCGGCGACTGGAGCCACGTCGACGTCTACCTGACCAAGACCACCGACTACCGCATGCTCCTGCTGGCCGGATCGCCGTGGGAGCCAGAGCTGCTCTCGTGGACGAGCCAGCGCGGTTCCACGATCGTGTCGCTCGGCGCGGACCTGCCCCAGGCGGCGTTCAGCCTGCGCTACAGGGGTGACGAGGACGACGACGTCCGCCTCCTCACCGAGACCCTCGTGGCCGAGCTCGTCGCGGCGTCCGCCTGGCTGCGCACAACCGGTACGGAGTCGCCAGCCTGACCGTTGCCGGCGCGAGCGATCGCGCTGATGTATCGCGCTGATATATCCGGGGTGTACTGTGGGCGGGTGCCCAGGACCAGTGCGAGCAAGCCCAGCCGCCGCGCGGCGCTGCTTGAGTTCGCCATCCTCGGGCTCCTTCATGACGGGCCGCTGCACGGCTACGAGCTGCGCAAGCGCCTGACCACGGCCCTCGGCATCTTCCGGGCGCTGTCCTACGGCTCGCTCTACCCGGCGCTGAGGTCGCTCGTCGAGGCGGGCCACATCAGCGAGACCGAACCGGCCGAGCCGCCCCTCGCCGGCAAGCGGGCCCGGATCACCTACGAGCTGACCGCCGAGGGCAAGGAGCACTTCCAGGACCTCGTCGCCCAGTCCGGGCCCGACGCCTGGGACGACGACGACTTCGACGTCCGGTTCGCCTTCTTCTCTCGCACCGAGGCCCAGGTCAGGCTCCGGATCCTCGAGGGCCGCCGGTCCCGTCTCGAGGAGCGTCTCGCCAACATCCGGGACGCCTCGCAGGCCCGGCGTGAGCGGATGGACGCCTACACGATGGCCCTGCAACAGCACGGCGAGGACCGCGCCGAGCGCGAGGTCCGCTGGCTCGAGGAGCTCATCAACGCCGAGCGCCGGGGCACCGGCACCCCCGCAGGCGGAGAGCCGTCCACGGGAGCCGACTCAACGACATACCTCTCCTCGGACGACTCGACCCACCCACAGACCGAAACCAAGAAGATCAAGGAGTGATCCATGGGATCCGTACGCGTCGCCATCGTCGGCGTCGGCAACTGCGCGAGCTCGCTCGTGCAGGGCGTCGAGTACTACAAGGACGCCGACGCCACCACCACCGTTCCGGGCCTGATGCACGTCACGTTCGGCGAGTACCACGTCGGTGACGTGGAGTTCGTCGCCGCGTTCGACGTCGACGACAAGAAGGTCGGCAAGGACCTCGCCGAGGCGATCAACGCCAGCGAGAACAACACGATCAAGATCTGCGACGTCCCGACGACCGGCGTGATGGTCCAGCGCGGCCACACCCTCGACGGTCTCGGCAAGTACTACCTCCAGACGATCGACGAGTCCGCCGCCGAGCCGGTCGACGTGGTCCAGGCACTCAAGGACTCGGGCGCCGACGTGCTCGTCTCCTACCTGCCGGTGGGCTCCGAGGAGGCCGACAAGTTCTACGCCCAGTGCGCGATCGACGCAGGCGTCGCCTTCGTCAACGCGCTGCCCGTCTTCATCGCCAGCGACCCCGAGTGGGCGGCGAAGTTCGAGGCGGCCGGCGTTCCGATCATCGGTGACGACATCAAGAGCCAGGTCGGCGCGACGATCACCCACCGCGTCATGGCCAAGCTCTTCGAGGACCGCGGCGTCGCGCTCGACCGGACGTACCAGCTCAACGTCGGCGGCAACATGGACTTCAAGAACATGCTCGAGCGCGAGCGCCTCGAGTCCAAGAAGGTCTCCAAGACGCAG
>NZ_JBQCCV010000123.1:0-4162 GCF_051961875.1 Intrasporangium sp.
TGAACCACGACCTCGAGGTCGAGGCGGCCGCGGTGGTCGCTGAGGAGCTGGGGCCGGATGTCGCGATCTCGCTGTCGCATGATATCGGTCGTATCGGTTTGCTCGAGCGGGATAACGCTACGATAATCAACGCCGCTCTCCGAGAGATGGCGGTGTCGATCGTCGACGGCCTGACGGCAGCGGTGCGCGCGCACGGCATCGACGCGCCGATCTTCCTCAGCCAGAACGATGGCACCCTCATGGACGAGGACTTCGTCCGGCGCTACCCCGTCGCCACCTTCGCCTCCGGCCCGACCAACTCCATGCGAGGGGCCGCCGCGACGAGCGGGCTGGAGACCTGCGCCGTCGTCGACATCGGCGGGACCACCTCGGACGTCGGCCTCCTGGTCAACGGCTTCCCCCGGGAGACCACGACGGAGGTGAAGGTGGCCGGCGTGCGGACGAACTTCCGCATGCCGGACGTGCTCTCCATCGGCATCGGCGGCGGCAGCCACCTGGACTCCACCACTGCCGAGGTCGGGCCGCACTCCGTCGGCTACAAGCTCACGTCCGAGGCTCTCGTGTTCGGTGGGTCCCAGGTCACGGCCACCGACCTGGCCGTGGCGGCCGGGCGCGCCGACGTCGGGGACGCCTCGCTCGTGGCCCATCTGGACCGCGCGCTGGTAGACAGGGCGCTCGACCGGGTCGCAGAGCGCATCGCCGAGGCCGTCGACCGCATGCGCACGTCGGCCGAGCCGATTCCCGTCGTGGCGGTCGGTGGCGGCTCGATCCTGCTGCCGGACGAGATCCCCATCTTCGGCGCGGTGCACCGACCGGAGAACTATGCGGTGGCGAACGCCATCGGTGCCTCCATCGCACAGGTCGGGGGCGAGATCGACAAGGTCTTCGCCGTCGACCCAGGTCGCCGCGACGCGATCCTGGACGATGTGCGGCAGGAGGCGGTCGACATGGCGATCGCCGCGGGAGCCCGCCCGTCCACCGTCAAGATCGTCGACTTCGACCAGGTGCCGATCCCGTACCTGCCGGGCAACGCGACCCGGATCCGGGCCAAGGCGGTCGGCGACCTGGACATGGAGGCATGAGGATGCCCTGGACTCTGGATGCCGAGCAGATCCCGGCCCTGGCGAGGGGCGCTGCCGTCCTCGGCACGGGCGGCGGAGGGGACCCGCACATCGGGGCCCTGCTGGCGACGCAAGCGCTCAACACGCACGGGCCGGTCGAGGTCGTCAGCGTGGACGAGGTGCCGGCCGACGCGCGAGTCGTCATGGTGGCGATGATGGGAGCACCCACCGTCATGGTGGAGAAGCTCCCGTCCCTCGATGAGGTCGTCACCCCGGTGCGGGCGCTGGAGCCGTTCCTGGGCGGCCCCATCACCCACATCGCGTGCGCTGAGGTCGGCGGGGTCAACTCGACCATCCCGATCGTGGCGGCTGCCGCCATGGGCCTGCCGCTGGTCGACGGAGACGCGATGGGGCGCGCCTTCCCCGAGCTGCAGATGGTGCTTCCGACCCTTGCGGGCGTCGCTGCCAGTCCCATGGCCTTCGCTGACGACAAGGGCAACACTGGGGTGCTCACCACGATCGACAACGCCTGGGCGGAGCGCATCGCCCGCGTCGCGTGCGTCGAGATGGGCTGCTCGGTGATGATCGCGATCTTCCCGCAGTCCGGCGAGCAGCTGAGCCACACGATGGTGGGCGGCTCGCTCACGAAGGCCGCCGCCATCGGTCGGGCGATCGCCGCTGCGCGCAGCGCCAACGAGGACCCGGTTGCTCGTGCGGTCGACGAGCTGGCGGGCCGCCAGCTCTTCGCCGGCAAGGTCGTCGACATCGAGCGCGCGACCACGACGGGCTTTGCACGGGGCCGCGCTCGGATCGAGGGCGACGCCGGGGCCCTGGAGCTGTCCTTCCAGAACGAGCACCTGCTCGCGCAGGCCGACGGGGTGGTCCTTGCCACCACCCCCGACCTCATCATCGTGCTCGAGCACGACTCGGGAGAGCCGATCACCACCGAGGGGCTGCGCTACGGCCAGCGAGTCAGGGTCATCGCCGCGCCTTCCGACGAGCGATGGCACAGCACGGAGGCGCTCGCCCTGGTCGGACCGCGCTACTTCGGCTACGACATGGAGGCACATCGCTTCGACGGAGTGAGGGAGGTCGCCTGATGAGCTGGCGGATCACACGGGACGACCTCGCGGACCTGGCGCGCGGCGCAACGTTGCTCGGCACTGGCGGGGGAGGGGACCCGTACATCGGGATGATGCTGGTCCAGCGCGTCCTCGGCGAGGGCAGCATCACGATCCTCGATCCTGACGAGATCGCCGATGACCTGTTCGTCATCCCCACTGCGCAGATGGGCGCGCCGACCGTCATGATCGAGAAGATCCCGGCCGGCACGGAACCCACCCTGTCCCTGCGCATCCTCGAGGAGCACCTCGGGCGCGCGGCGGACGCGACGATGCCGATCGAGTGCGGGGGGATCAACTCGATGATCCCGCTCATCGTTGCCGCCGAGACCGGTCTGCCGGTCGTCGACGCCGACGGGATGGGTCGGGCCTTCCCCGAGCTCTCGATGGAGACCTTCGCGGTCTACGGGGTGCACGGGTCGCCCCTGGCCCTGGCGGGGGAGCGCGGCGAGCGGGTCATCATCGACACGGGCGACGACGACAGGCAGATGGAGTGGCTGGCTAGAGCGGTCACGATCCGGCTCGGCGGCGTCGGGCACATCGCCGAGTACGCCATGAGCGGCGCCGACGTGAAACGGACCGCCGTGCCTCGCACGTTGTCGATGGCGCTGGCTCTGGGTCGCGCCATCCGCCTCGCCCGCGAGGAGAAGCGATCGCCGTTCGATGCGATCAGGGACACGCTCGCGACCACGCTGTACCAGCACGTGCGAACCCTGTTCGAGGGCAAGGTCGTCGATGTCGACCGTCGCACCACGGAAGGTTTCGCCAAGGGCGTGGCTCGCGTCGCCCCGGCAGACGGCGGAGGGGACGAGCTCGAGATCCGGTTCCAGAACGAGAACCTCATCGCACTGCGCAACGGTGAGATGGTTGCCATCGTCCCGGACCTGCTCTGCGTCGTGGACAGCGAGTCAGCCGAGCCCATCACGACGGAGGGGCTGCGCTACGGGCAGCGGGTGCGCGTCCTCGGCATCTCGACTCCGGAGATGATGCGCACGCCCGCGGCTCTGGCCGCCTTCGGTCCGGAGGCGTTCGGCCTGGCAGAGCGCTTCAGTCCCGTGGAGGCGTTGGGGACTGACCAGGCACAGTCAGCGGCAGAGGCCAGCTTCGTTCACTGACCGGCTCCCCGCTACTCCTCCAGCGGCACCTGACCCTCTGGCCTCTAGGCTGGTCAGGTGCCGCTGACAATCCAGGCCGCGGACCTGCCCATGCTCTCCCGCGGGTTCGCACTGCTCAGCTCGGGTGGCGGTGGCTCCCCGCATGTGGCGGAGCTGATCCTCGCCCAGTCGCGCCCCTGGCCCGTCGTCGTGCACGACATCAACGAGCTCGACCCGGCCACGCCGTGCGTCGCCATCGGGTACATCGGCTCGACGCTCCTGCTCGAGGAGCGGCTGCCGGACGCCGACCCATTCACCCCGGCTATCGCGGCGATCGAGCGTTGGCTCGGGGTCGACTCTTCGGCCATCTGCTCGATCGAGGGCGCGGGGCTCAACGGCCTGTCGACCCTCCAACTCGCCGGTCGTCGCACCATCGTGGACGCCGACTGCATGGGACGAGCACTCCCGGACCTCGACCAGATCTCGCTCCTCGTGGATGCACTGCCCGGGCTGGTCGCCGCCACGCCGACGGGAGCCGGCGGCGTGGCACTCGTCCATGGGGCCCGCCCCGAGGATGTCGAGAGGGTGCTGCGGACTGCGACATCGTGCAACGGGGGGTGGGCTGGCTTCGCCCTCGGGGGCTTTCGCGTAGGCGACCTCGTCGCGCACGCCATCCCTAACGGCATCGAGCGGGCACTGACCCTCGGGCAGGCCATCGCCGCAGCCGACGACTACCGGCCGAAGGAGCTCGCGGATGCGTTGGGAGGGTCGCTGCTTGGGGCCGGTCGCGTGGTGGCCAGCATCGAGGAGCCGGACACGGACGGGGTCCACTCCTACGACGTTCGCACCGACGGCGCCGACGTGCTGCGACTCGTGGCGCGTTCAG
>NZ_JBQCCV010000124.1:0-27179 GCF_051961875.1 Intrasporangium sp.
CATCACGCAGTTCGACTACCCGAGCTGTGAGTCGCTCGGCCTGGTCAAGATGGACTTCCTCGGCCTGCGCAACCTCACGATCCTCGACGACGCGATCGAGAACATCAAGGCCAACCGCGGCGAGGACATCGACCTCGACGCGCTGTCCAAGGACATGACCGACCGGGCGACCTACGAGCTGCTCGGCCGCGGTGACACCCTCGGCGTCTTCCAGCTCGACGGCGGCGGCATGCGCTCCCTGCTCCGGCTCATGCAGCCGGACAACTTCGAGGACATCTCCGCGGCCCTCGCGCTCTACCGGCCCGGCCCGATGGGCGTCAACGCGCACACCAACTTCGCACTGCGCAAGAACGGCAAGCAGGAGCTCATCCCGCTCGACCCGCAGCTGAAGGGCAAGCTCCAGCCCGAGATGGTCTCCGCGCTCGAGCCGATCCTGGGGACGACCTACGGCCTGGTGATCTACCAGGAGCAGGTCATGGAGATCGCGCAGAAGCTCGCGGGCTACACCCTCGGCAACGCCGACCTGCTCCGCCGCGCCATGGGCAAGAAGAAGAAGGAGGTCCTCGACGCCGAGTACGTCCCCTTCTCGGAGGGCATGAAGGCGAACGGCTTCAACGAGGCCTCCATCGCGGCCCTGTGGGGCGTGCTCGTCCCCTTCTCCGACTACGCGTTCAACAAGGCGCACACCGCCGCCTACGGCGTCGTCTCCTACTGGACGGGCTACCTCAAGGCGAACTACCCCGCCGAGTACATGGCCGCGCTCCTGACGAGCGTG
Organism: Intrasporangium sp.; assembly: GCF_051961875.1. GTDB lineage: Bacteria > Actinomycetota > Actinomycetes > Actinomycetales > Dermatophilaceae > Intrasporangium_A. Next base: position 776 of record NZ_JBQCCV010000124.1, read on the forward strand.
CGCGACGACAAGGACAAGTCGGCGCTCTACCTCAACGAGTGCCGGCACATGGGCATCAAGGTCCTGCCGCCCGACGTCAACGAGTCGGTCGCCAACTTCGCAGCGGTCGGCACTGACATCCGCTTCGGCCTCGCCGCGATCCGCAATGTCGGCCTGCCCGTCGTGGAGGCCATCATCAGGACCCGCGAGGAGAAGGGCGCCTTCGGCTCCTTCAAGGACTTCCTCGCCAAGGTGCCCGCCGTCGTGTGCAACAAGCGCACCATCGAGTCGCTCATCAAGGGCGGCGCCTTCGACTCCCTCGGCGAGAGCCGGCGGGGCATGGTCGAGGTCCACGAGCGCTACATCGACGCCCTCGTCGAGGTGAAGCGGCAGGAGGCGATCGGCCAGGACAGCCTCTTCGGCTCCTTCGGGGATGACAGCGCAGCCGGCGGGGCGGACGCCTTCGACGGGCTGCCCCCCGTCCCGCCGCTGGAGTGGGACAAGTCGACGCTGCTCTCCTTCGAGCGCGAGATGCTCGGCCTGTACGTCTCGGACCACCCGCTCTTCGGCATCGAGCACATCCTGGCCGCGCACGCGGACACCCCGATCGCCTCGCTCGTCGGCGACGAGGGCAAGCCTGACGGCACCAACGTCACCGTCGCCGGGCTCATCACCAGCCTCCAGCTCAAGCGGACCAAGAAGGGCGACCTCTGGGCCATCGCGACCGTCGAGGACCTCGACGGCGCCATCGAGTGCCTCTTCTTCCCCTCCGCCTACATGACCTACTCGACGATGCTCGCCCAGGACACCGTCTGCGCCGTCAAGGGCCGGGTCAGCTCGCGCGACGACTCGATCTCGATCTTCGCCCAGGAGCTGGCCATCCCCGACATCAAGGAGGGGCCGCGCGGTCCCGTCGTCCTCACGATGCCCCTGGGCCAGGTCAACCAGGCCCGCGCCGAGCGGCTCAAGGAGATCCTCCGCGAGCACCCGGGTGCCACCGAGGTCCACCTCAAGCTGACCCAGCCGGGCCGCTCGGTCCTCATGTCGCTCGACGACTCCCTCCGCGTCAACGCGACGTCCGCGCTCTTCGGTGACCTCAAGGCGCAGTTCGGCGCCGCGGTCCTCGGCTGAGGCCGGCCGGTATGCCGCTCACCGCCCTCCCGGCCGATTCGTCCCTCGTGGCTAGGTGGCGTCGCGAGCGGCTCGCCGGTCTCGGCATCGACCCGGCGCTCGGCACGCTGGAAGGGCCGTCGTCGGCAGGCGACCTGCTCCGCCGCGTCGGGGCGCTGCAGGCCCAGGACTACGGCAGTGGCGCCTGGTCCGTCGGACTGCGGACGGGGCTCACCGCGGCCGAGGTCGAGCAGGCCGTCGTGGCACGCGAGATCGTGCGGACCTGGCCGATGCGCGGCACCCTGCACTGGGTCGCGGCCGAGGACGCCCGCTGGATGTGCGAGCTGCTCGCCGGCAAGGTCCTCGGCTCGGTGGGCCGCCGGTTCGACGAGCTCGGTCTCACCGAGACGGACGTGAAGCGCTCCCGGGAGGTGCTCGAGGAGCACCTCACCGAGCCGCGGAGCCGCCCCGACGTCGTCGACCTGCTCGCCGCGCACGGCATCGACCCCGCCGGGCAGCGCGCCTACCACCTCGTCGGCTACCACTGCATGACCGGACTGCTCTGCCAGGGGCCGCTCATCGGCCGGCAGCCGAGCTTCGTGCTCCTTGACGCATGGGTCCCCTTCTCGCGCAAGCCGGCCCGTGAGGAGGGGCTGGCGATCATCGCCGACCGATACCTCCGCAGCCACGGCCCGGTCACCGAGCGGGACCTCGCGGGATGGGTATCCCACGGGCTCGGGCTGGCGCGCGAGGCGCTCGCCCTGCTCGGCGACCGCGTCGAGCGGCACGAGGTCGACGGCGAGGTCTGGCTCCGGCACGCCGAGGCGGCCGGCGCCGCGGTCGAGGCCGAGGGCCTTGCTCCCCGGGCAGGCGGGTCGCCCGACGCCCCCGCACCGAGCAGCCCGCGCGTCCACCTGCTGCCGCAGTGGGACGAGTTCCTCCTCGGCTACAAGACCCGCGACGTCGTGCTGCCCCCCGAGCACGTCGTCAAGGTCGTGCCCGGCCGCAACATGGTCTTCCGCCCGACGGTCGTCGTCGACGGGGAGGTCGCCGGGGTGTGGCGCCGCACGACGGCCGGCAGGCGGGCGGCCGTCGAGGTCGAGCTGTTCCGGGGACGGGCCACGGCGCGCCTGCGCCGGGCGCTGGAAGCGAGCACCGCGGCATACGGACGCTTCCTGGGGCAGGAGACCGACCTGCGCGTCGGGGGCAGCTGACGTGGCCCGCGGCGCGATCCCCGCGTCGCCGCTGCCGCCGCGGCACGGCGTCGACGCGCAGCGCATCCGGATGCCGCAGGGCGGGCCCTGGGTGACGCTCCGGGACCACCTCGTCGAGCGTCTCGCGACCGGGCTCTCGCCGGACGAGGTGGACCGCAAGCTGCGGGCGGGCGAGTTCGTCGACGTGTCAGGGGCCGCCGTGCCGGCGGACGCACCGTTCGTGCCCCGGTCGGTGGTGTGGACGCATCGCGACCTGCCGGAGGAGGTGCCGGTGCCCTTCGAGATCGACGTGCTGCACCAGGACGAGCGGCTGGTGGTCATCGACAAGCCGCACTTCCTCGCGACGATGCCCCGCGGCCGCCACGTCGTGCAGAGTGCACTGGCCCGGGCTCGCGTGCTGACCGGCCTTCCCCGGCTGACACCCGCTCACCGGCTCGACCGGCCCACCGCCGGGGTGCTCATGCTGACGACCGAGCAGCGGTGGCGCGGCGCCTACCAGGGCGTCTTCGCCGCCGGTGAGGTCCACAAGGAGTATCTCGCCGTCGCCCCGGTCCGCGACGACCTCGACCTGCCGCTCGTCCGGCGCACCCACGTCGCGAAGGAGCACGGCGTGCACCAGGCCCGCGAGGTGCCGCACGCGCCACCCAACGCCGAGACCCTCGTCGAGCTCGTCGAGCGACGGGACGGCCTGGGGCTCTACCGGCTCACGCCGCGCACCGGGCGCACCCACCAGCTGCGGTGCCAGCTGGACGGCCTCGGCATCCCGATCGTGAACGACCCGCTCTATCCCGTCGACCGGGAGGCCGCCGACGACGACTTCTCGCGGCCCCTCCAGCTGCTCTCGGCCGTCCTCGAGTTCGACGACCCGGTCGACGGCCGGCGGCGCCGGTTCGAGAGCCGACGTCAGCTCGGCACGTGGCCGGTCCCGTGAGGAGCAGCCCGGCGACGCCGGTCAGCCCATGACGCGCAGGACGAGCCGGCCCGCCCCCGCTTCGCCGGACTCCATCCGGGCATGGGCCGCGGCCGCCTCCCCGAGGGCCAACACCAGCGGGGGCCGGACCTTCAGGCCCCCGCCCGCCGCAGCGGCGTTGATCGCCCTGGCCGCCTCGCCGAGGTCGGCGACGGACGCGTTCGAGATGACGAAGCCCAGCAGCGAGGCGTCCTTGACGTAGAGCTGGCCCAGGGTGAAGGCGGCCTCGGCGGTCATGCCCGCGACGACGACGAGCCGGCCACCGAGCGCGAGGCGGCCCAGCGGCATACCGAGCCCACCTCGGGCCGAGTTGTCCCACCACACGTCGATGCCGTCCGGAGCCGCGGCCGCGACCGCCTCGGACAGGTCCGGGTCGCCGTGGTCGATGACGACGTCGGCGCCGCACTCCCGCGCCCATTCCATCGAGTGCTCGCTCGTCAGCGCGATGACACGCGCGCCCGCGCGGGCCCCCAGCTGGACGACGGCGCTGCCGACCGCGCCGCCGGCGCCCATGACGACGAGCGTCTCGCCGAGCCGGAGCCGCGCGTGCCGGAACAGACCCAGGTAGGCGGTCGCGGCCGGGTGGACGAGCGCGGCGAGCTCGACCGGATCTGCCTGCGCCGGCAGGGGATAGAGCCGTTCGGCCGGAACCGCGACGAGCTCGCTGGACGAGCCCTGCCGGCCGCCGTGACCCATGCTGTTGCACCACACGGGCTGGCCCGGCTCGAAGCCCACGACGCCCGGCCCGACGTCGACGACGGTGCCGACGAGGTCGCGACCGATGACGAACGGGAACGGCGTCGGGGTCCGGTACCCGCCCGAGCGGACGAACGTGTCGACATGGTTGACCGACGCGTGACCGACGCGCACGAGCACGTCGCCCCGCCCGCGCACCGGGTCGGGCAGCTCCCCGACCTCGATGACCTGCGGCCCGCCGAGCCGGGTGATGTATGCCGCTCGCATCGTCGTGCTCCTCGTCCGGGCCGCGCTCGGGACCGTCAGCGGCGGCCCTCCTGCCGGGCGACCGTTCCGCGTCGCAGCACGAGCGTGACGACGAACGCGAGGACGAGCGCCACGATGACGCCGAGGTTGGCGTAGGCCCACGTGCCGTCCTTGCCGCCCAGCCCGAGCGGGCCGAGCAGGAAGCCCTGCCAGTTGTTCCACGACGCGTCCTCGGCGAAGAGGTTGATGACGAGGCCCCAGCCGAGGACCGACGTGACAACCATCGTGATGATGGAGGTCCAGTCGAAGGCGCCGTAGCGGCCGCGCGGGTCGAAGAGCGCGTCGTCGTCGTAGTCGCGCTTGCGCAGCACGAGGTCGGCGATCATGATCCCGGCCCACGCCGCGAGCGGGACACCCAGCGTGATGAGGAAGCTCTGGAACGGGCCGAGGAAGCTCTCGGCGAAGAAGACCACCCAGATCGTGCCGAGCGTGAGGATGACGCCGTCGACGAAGGCCGCCGTCGGGCGGGGGATCCGCACACCGAGCGAGAGCAGCGTCAGACCCGACGAGTAGATGCCGAGCACCGCGCCGGAGACGAGCGCGAGGATCGCCGAGACGAGGACCGGCAGCAGGAACCACGTCGGCAGGATCGTGCCGAGGGTGCCGATCGGGTCGTTCGCGATGCCCTCCGAGAGCTTCGGGTCCGAGCCGGCGAGCGTGAGGCCGTAGATCACGAGCAGGGTCGGCGCGATGGCGCCGCCGAACGTGTTCCACCCGACGATGGCGCCGCCCCGGGCGTCGCGCCGCTGGTAGCGCGACCAGTCGGCCGCGATGTTGATCCAGCCCAGCCCGAAGCCGGTCATCACCATGACGAGCGCGCCGATGACGGCCTGGAACGGCCCAGGCTTGACCGCCGCCACCGTGCTCCAGTTCACGTGGCTCAGGGTCAGGGCGACGTAGACGATCGTCGCGATGCCGGTGACCCATGTGAGCACCGACTGCAGCCGCATGATGATGTGGTAGCCCGCGACGGAGGCGCTCACGATCAGCGCGGCGACGACGACCATCGCGACGATCTTCGTCGTCGTGCCGCCACCCCAGCCGAGCTGGCGGAAGATCGTGGCGGTCGCGAGGGTCGCCATGATCGCGAGGAAGGTCTCCCACCCGATGGACACGAGCCAGCTGACGACGCCCGGCAGCTTCTGCCCCGTCACGCCGAACGCCGCGCGCGAGGTGATCATGGTCGGCGCCGACCCCCGCTTGCCGGCGATCGCGATGATCCCGCACAGGGCGAACGAGATGACGACGCCGATCACGGTGACGAGGACCGACTGCCAGAAGGAGATGCCGAAGCCCAGGACGTAGGAGCCGTAGCTGATCCCGAAGACGGACACGTTGGCCGCGAACCAGGGCCAGAAGAGGTCGCGCGGACGCGCGGTGCGTTCGGACTCGTCGATGATCTCGATGCCGGTCGTCTCGACCCCGAGACGTCTGGTCTCGGTGAGGGTGCGGGTGCTCATGGGGGTCATCCTTGCGTACGTGGTGCCGTCCGGGGCGCAACCTCACGTATGCCGATTCGGCCGGCCCCCGCTCCGCGGCCCGGTCCCGCTCCACCGCCTCCCCGTTTGAGGTATTCCGGTGGCCGATGCGCCCACCGGAATACCTCAGACCGGTTCAGTAGGTGACCGCGTCGCGGATCAGGGGGCAGGTCATGCACCGGCCGCCGCCTCGGCCCCGGCCGAGCTCGGCACCGGAGATCGTGATGACCTCGATGCCGGCGGAGCGCAGGTTGGCGTTCGTCTCGGTGTTGCGGTCGTAGCCGATGACGACCCCGGGCTCGAGGGCGATGACGTTGTTGCCGCTGTCCCACTGCTGGCGCTCCGCCTCGAAGACGTCCCCACCGGTCTCGACGACCCGCAGCCCGGGCAGGCCGAGCGCCTTGGCGACGACGTCGGTGAAGGCCGCGCCGTCCTCGTCGACGACGTCGATGCCGCCCGGCCCGTCGCCGGGGCGCAGGGTGAACGGGTGGACCGCGTCGACGATCCGCGGGTAGAGCGTCACGACATCGCGGTCCGCGAAGGTGAAGACCGTGTCGAGGTGCATCGCCGAGCGCATCCGGGGCAGACCCGCGACGACGACCTGCTCGGCGGCGCCGGCCGCGAAGAGTGCCGACGCGACCTGGGTGATCGCCTGGTGCGAGGTGCGCTCGCTCATCCCCATGAGGACGACACCGCCGCCGACGGGCATGATGTCGCCGCCCTCGAACGTCGCGTTGTCAAAGTCCTGCTCCGGGTCGCCCCACCAGATGCGCGAGCCGACGAAGCCGGGGTGGAAGGAGTAGACCGCCTTCATCAGCAGCGTCTCGTCGTGCCGGGCCGGCCAGTGCAGCGGGTTGAGGGTGACACCCTCGTAGAGCCAGCACGTCGTGTCGCGGGTGTAGAGCGTGTTGGGCAGCGGCGGCATGAGGTACTCGCGCGGCCCCACGGACTGGGCGACGAGCGGCAGCTGGTCCGGCCGGTGGCCCGGGGGCAGGTCGTGGACCGCGAGACCACCGATCAGGTACTCCGCGAGCCGGTCGTCGGGCAGCGACTCGAGGAACTCGCGGGTCGCGTCGACCAGCCCGAGACCGACGGCGTTGGCGGTGATCTTCCGGTCGAGCAGCCACGCCTTGGCGCCCGGCTGGGCCATCGTCTCGGCGAGGACGTCGTGCAGCTCGAGCACGTCGACCCGGTGGCCGGTGAGGGCCCCCACGAACTCCTCGTGGTCCCGCTCCGCCTGGTCGACCCACATCACGTCGTCGAAGAGGAGGTCGTCGTTGTTCGACGGTGTCAGCCGGCGGTGGGCGAGGCCGGGCCGGCACACGAGGACCTTGCGCAGCCGTCCCACCTCCGAGTGGACCCCGTGGCTCGCGCTGGGTCGGGTGGCCGCGGGGTCGCCGCTGCCAGGCTGCTCCGCCGGGGTTGCCGGGTCGGTCGTCATCACGTGCCTCTCTGCTGGATGATCCGAGTCTGCCGCACGACCGGCGGTTCGATGTCAGTGGTGAGCGGTCAACTCGCCGGCGCACCGGTGAGCTCGCCCCGAACACCGCGTTCGGGGGTCAGGCGCGGAGGATGACCTCCGCGAGGAGCGGCCCGAGCCGCTTGGCGGTGCGCTCCGCGACGGCGACGACCTCGGACGGGTCGATCCCGGCTGGCTGCCCCTCGATCGCCGTCACGGTCGAGAGCCCGAGCAGCTCGATGCCGAGCTCGCGGGCGGCGATCGCCTCGAGCACGGTCGACATGCCGAGCAGGTCCCCACCGATTCGTCTGATCCACTCCGCCTCGGCCCAGTCTCGTAGTGGGGACCGCGCAGCATCGCGTAGACCCCTTCGTCGAGCGAGGGGTCGAGCTCACGTGCCAGCGCACGCAACCGCGGCGACCACGCGTCGGTGAGGTCGACGAACCGGGGCCCCGCGAGGGGCGAGGCGCCGGTGAGGTTGAGGTGATCGGCGACCAGCACGGCCTCGCCGACCTCCCAGTCGTCCCGGAGCGACCCGTTGGCGTTCGTCAGGACCGCCGTCCGCACGCCCGCTGCCGCCGCGACGCGCACCGCATGGACGACCGGGCCCGGCCCGTGCCCCTCGTAGAGGTGGGTCCGGCCCGACGCGACGAGCGTCGGGACCCCGCCCACCTCGACCGAGGCGATGGTGCCGGCATGCCCTTCCGCGACCGGGGCGAGGAAGCCGGGCAGGTCGGTCACCGGAAGGACGACGTCCGGCTCGCCGAGCGCGTCCGCGGCCGGGCCCCAGCCCGAGCCGAGCACGACGAGGACCGCGTGCGAGTCCCGCCCCGTGCGCTCCGCAAGGACGGCAGCGGCCGCTCGCGCAGCGGCATACGGGTCCATCCGGTCGGTCACCTCGTCAGGCTAGCGGGCACCTGCCTACGATGCCCGGATGCAGCAGCCCCCCATCGCCCGCCGGGAGCCGACGCTCCGGGAGCGCCACGGCGACGTCTTCGAGGACCCCTACGCCTGGATGGCGAACCGTGACGACCCCGACCTGCTCGCGTACCTCGAGGCCGAGAACGAATGGGCCGCGGAGCACACGGAGCACGTCCAGCCGCTCGCCGACACGATCTACGAGGAGTTCCGCTCCCGGATCAAGGAGACGGACCTCAGTGTGCCGGTCCGCCACGACCGCTGGTGGTACTACTCGCGGACGATCGAGGGGGAGCAGTACCCGGTGGACGGCCGCGTCCTGCTGACCGACCACCCCGAACGCCCGTCGCTCGAGGGCGACGCACCTCCGCCGGGTGAGGAGGTGCTCCTCGACCAGAACGCCGCGGCCACAGGCCACGACTTCTTCGCCGTCGGGGCGAGCGAGGTCACGCACGCCGGGGACGTGCTCGCGTATGCCGCTGACCTGGCGGGCGACGAACGCTACGACGTGCGCGTGGTGCGGATCGCGACGGGCGAGGTCCTCGACGAGGCCGTCCGGAAGACCGGCGGAGCGCTCGCCTGGTCGCTGGACGCGCGGCACCTCTTCTACACGCGCGTCGACGAGGCATGGCGCCCCTACCAGGTGTGGCGACACGAGGTCGGCACGGCGCAGGAGGCCGACGTCCTCGTCCACGAGGAGACCGACGAGCGGTTCTTCGTCGGTGTCGGCGCGTCCCGCGACGACCGACACATCATCATCGCCATCGGCTCGAAGACGACCAACGAGTACCGTATCCTCGACGCCGCCGACCCACTCGGCACGCCCCGCGTCGTGGCGGAGCGTCGGCAGGGCGTCGAGTACGACATCGAGCCGGTCGGGGAGCACCTGCTCGTCGTGCACAACGCGACCAGGACCAACTTCGAGCTCGCCATCGCCCCCATCACCTGCGCGAGCCACGAGGAGTGGGTCCCGCTCGACCTGACGACCGAGGACGAGTACATCACGGGGGTCGACGGGTTCGAGGACTTCATCGCGATCTCGCTGCGACGCGAGGGCGGCACGGCGGTGCGGATCGTCGAGCGGTCCGCGAGCTCGTCTGCTCCGGCCGGGCTGGGGGAGGCGCACGACGTCGAGGTCGGCGAGCCGCTCCACACGATCCGCGTCGGGGCCAACGCCGAGACGGCGACCCGCACGCTCCAGCTCGTCTGGGAGTCGCTCGTCACGCCGCGCACCGTCATCGACTACGACGTGCCGACCCGCACCAGCACCGTCCTCAAGCAACAGGAGGTCCTCGGGGGACACGACCCCGCGGACTACGTCCAGCGCCGCGAGTGGGCCACGGCATCGGACGGCACCCGGGTGCCGGTCTCGCTCGTGCACCACAAGGACACCCGGCTCGACGGGACGGCCCCGGCGCTGCTCAACGGCTACGGCGCCTACGGGATCCCGAGCGACCCGTGGTTCTCGGTGCTGCGCCTCTCGCTGCTCCAGCGCGGCTGGGTCTTCGCGATCGCGCACATCCGTGGCGGCTCCGAGATGGGCCGCAGCTGGTACGACCAGGGCAAGCTCGAGCACAAGGGCAACACCTTCAGCGACTTCGTCGCCTGCGCCGACCATCTCATCAGCAGCGGCATCGTGGCCCCCGACCGCCTTGCCGCAGAAGGCGGTTCGGCCGGTGGCTTGCTCATGGGAGCCGTCGTCAACCAGGCCCCCGACCGGTTCCGCTTCGTCCATGCATCGGTCCCGTTCGTCGACGCGCTGACCACGATCCTCGACCCGTCCCTGCCGCTCTCGGTCATCGAGTGGGAGGAGTGGGGCAACCCGGTCGAGGATGCGGCGGCATACGCCCTGATGAAGTCCTACGCGCCCTACGAGAACGTCACCGGCAAGCCGCACCCGGCGCTGCTCGTGACCACGAGCCTGCAGGACACAAGGGTCTACGTCACCGAGCCGGCCAAGTGGGTGGCAGCGCTGCGGTGGGCCGACCGCGACAGGCCCGACGCGGAGCCGATCCTGTTCCGCACCGAGATCGCCGCCGGGCACGGCGGACAGTCGGGGCGCTACGACCAGTGGCGCCAGTGGGCCTGGGAGACCGCGGTCCTGCTCGACGTCGTGACGCCCCTCGCGCGGGAGTGAGACGCGGCGACCGCCCCAGCGGCCGCTTTCCTAGAATTGACGCCATGATGTCCACCCTCGACCTGCGCGGGCGCGCGCTCGACGTGCGCTTCCTGCGACAGGCCCTGCCCCGTGCCGAGTTCGACGTCACGGCCGCCCTCGAGCAGGTGCGGCCGATCTGCGAGGACGTCGAGCATCGGGGGGCCGAGGCGTTGCGTGACCTCGGGGAGCGCTTCGACGGGGTGCGACCGGCCCACCTGCGGGTGCCGGCCGAGGTGCTGCAGGCAGCCCTGGACCAGCTCGACGCCGACCTGCGGGCCGCGCTCGAGGAGTCGATCCGCCGCGCCCGGCTCGTCCACGCCGACCAGTGCCGCACCGACACCACGACCCGCGTCGTCCCGGGCGGCACCGTCACGGAGAGATGGGTGCCCGTCGACCGGGTCGGGCTCTACGTCCCCGGTGGCCTCGCGGTCTACCCGAGCAGCGTCGTGATGAACGTCGTGCCGGCCCAGCTGGCCGAGGTCGGCTCCATCGCCGTGACGTCGCCGCCGCAGCGCGACAACACCGGCATCTTCACCGGCTACCCCAACCCGACGATCCTCGCGACGTGCGCCCTGCTCGGCGTCGACGAGGTCTACGCCGTCGGCGGCGCCCAGGCCGTCGCGATGTTCGCGTACGGCTTCACCGAGGAGGTCGGCGCAGAGACCACGAGCTGCGAGCCGGTCTCGATGGTGACAGGCCCGGGCAACATCTGGGTCGTCGCGGCCAAGCGCCTCCTCAAGGGGCTCATCGGCATCGATGCCGAGGCCGGCCCGACCGAGATCGCGATCCTCGCCGATGACAGCGCCGACCCCGAGCTCGTCGCGGCCGACCTCATCAGCCAGGCGGAGCACGACCCGCTCGCCGCCTCCGTCCTCGTCACCGACAGTGAGGCGCTCGCCGCCGCGACGCAGGAGGCGCTGGCCCGACGCGTGCCGGCGACCAAGCACACCGAGCGCGTCGCCACCGCCCTCGCCGGGACCCAGTCGCGCATCGTCCTCGTCGACGACGTCGACGCCGGCCTCGCCGTCGTCAACGCGTATGCCGCCGAGCACCTCGAGATCCAGACGCGCGACGCGAGCGCGGTGGCCGCCCGCGTGCGGAACGCCGGCGCGGTCTTCGTCGGCGACTTCGCCCCAGTCAGCCTCGGCGACTACGCCGCCGGCTCGAACCACGTGCTGCCCACGGCGGGGTGCGCCTGCCACTCCAGCGGGCTGTCGGTCCAGTCGTTCCTCCGGGGCATCCACGTCGTCGACTACGACGAGGCGGCCCTGCGCGACGTCGCCCACCACGTCGTCACGCTCGCGCAGGCCGAGGACCTGCCGGCGCACGGCGAGGCCGTGACGGCTCGTTTTGAGAGCGCCGAGCCGAGTGAGGAAACGAGCGAGGAACGAGCGAGGCCCGGAGCGAGGGACAGAGGCGCGACAGTAGGCACTGACGAGGTGCCACGGTGACGGGCGCCGCCACCGAGATCGCCCGGCTGATCCGTCCCGACCTGCGCGGCAGGTCGCCGTACGGCGCGCCCCAGCTCGACGTGCCGGTCCGGCTCAACACCAACGAGAACTCCTACCCCGTCCCCGAGGCCATCGTGCGCGCCGTCCTGGCCGCCCTCGAGGACGACGTGAGGAACCTCAACCGCTACCCCGACCGGGACTTCACCGACCTGCGCGAGGCCCTCACCACCTACCTCGAGAAGCAGTCCGGCGTCACGGTCATGCCCGAGCAGGTCTGGGCCGGCAACGGGTCCAACGAGGTCCTCTCGCACCTCGTCCAGGCCTTCGGCGGCCATGGGCGCACGGCACTCGGCTTCACCCCGAGCTACTCGATGCACCCGATCATCACCGAGACGCTCGGCACGGCGTGGGCGGACGGGTTGCGCGAGTCCGGCACGTTCGAGCTGACCGCCGAGAAGGCGGCCGAGCAGGCCCGGGCCCACCACCCGTCGATCGTCTTCCTCTGCTCACCGAACAACCCGACCGGCACGGCGCTGCCCTTCGAGGTGATCGGTGCCGTCCTCGAGGCCGCGCCCGACGCGGTCGTCGTCGTCGACGAGGCGTACGCCGAGTTCGCCCGGCCCGGGACGAGGAGCGCCCTGACGCTGCTGCCCGGCAACCCTCGACTCGTCGTGACCCGGACGATGAGCAAGGCGTTCGCCTTCGCAGGGGGGCGGCTCGGCTACCTCGTCGCGGCGCCGGAGCTGGTCGACGCGCTGCGGCTCGTCCGGCTGCCCTACCACCTCTCCACGCCGACCCAGACGATCGCCCGCGTCGCACTCGAGCACGCCGACCTGCTCCTCGCCACGGTCGAGGCGATCAAGGGCGAGCGTGACCGGATCGTCGACGGCCTCGCCGGGATGGGCCTGACGCCCGTCCCGAGCGACTCGAACTTCGTGCTCTTCGGCGGCCTCACCGACGCCCAGGCGACGTGGCACGCGCTGCTCGAGGCCGGGGTCCTCGTGCGCGACGTCGGGATCGCGCACCACCTACGCGTCACCGCCGGCACGCCGCAGGAGACGAGCGCCTTCCTCGAGGCGATGGCCCGCCTCGCTGGGACTCATCGACAGGAGAACACATGAGCACCGACCGACGTGAGGACACGAGCGAGGAACGAGCGAGGCCCGGAGCGGAGGGCAGAGGCGAGGCAACGGGCATGAGCCGCACGGCCACGATCAGCCGCACGACGAGCGAGTCCTCGATCGAGCTCACCCTCGACCTCGACGGCACGGGTCAGTCCGACATCTCGACCGGCGTGCCGTTCTACGACCACATGCTCGCCTCGCTCGCGAAGCACTCGCTCATCGACCTCACCGTCAAGGCGACCGGCGACATCGACGTGGACGTCCACCACACCGTCGAGGACACCGCCATCGTGCTCGGCCAGGCCCTGCGCCAGGCCCTCGGTGACAAGTCAGGGATCTCGCGCTTCGGCGACGCCACCGTCCCGCTCGACGAGGCGCTCTGCCAGGCGGTCGTCGACGTGGCCGGGCGACCCTACGTCGCCCACGAGGGCGAGCCGGAGGGGCAGCAGTACGTCCTCATCGGGGGCCACTTCACCGGGTCCATGACCCGGCACGTCTTCGAGTCGTTCGCCTACAACGCCGGGCTGTGCCTGCACGTCCGGGTGCTCGCGGGCCGCGACCCGCACCACATCGTCGAGGCCCAGTTCAAGGCCGTCGCACGGGCGCTCCGGGCTGCCGTCGCGCCCGATCCGCGAGTGCACGGGATCCCGAGCGCCAAGGGTGCCCTCTGACATGACCCTTCCAGCCCCGCGGGTCGTCGTCCTCGACTACGGCAGCGGCAATGTCCGCTCCGCCGTGCGCGCGCTCGAACGCGTCGGCGCCGCCGTCGAGCTGACGGCCGAGCCCCACGCGGCGCTCGAGTGCGACGGCCTGTTCGTGCCGGGCGTGGGCAACTTCCATGCCTGCATGGCAGGGCTCGCCGCGGTGCTCGGCCCGCGCATCATCGAGCGCCGTGTCGCCGGTGGCCGTCCCGTCCTCGGCGTCTGCGTCGGCATGCAGGTGATGTTCGACGGCTCGAGCGAGCCCTCCGACACACCGCGGGAGGGGCTCGGGGAGTGGCCGGGGACGGTCGAGCGCCTGCCCGCCGAGATCGTCCCGCACATGGGGTGGAGCGAGGTCGAGGCCGGTCCCGGCTCCCGCCTCTTCAAGGGCGTCGAGCAGGAGCGCTTCTACTTCGTCCACTCGTATGCCGTGCAGTCCTGGACCCTCGACGCGACCGGCGCCTTCGCCGTGGTGGCGCCGACGGTGACGTGGGCCGAGCACGGCGCGCGGTTCGTCGCCGCCGTCGAGAACGGGCCCCTCAGCGCCACCCAGTTCCATCCCGAGAAGTCCGGCGACGCGGGCCTGCAGCTCCTCGAGAACTGGGTCGCCGGCCTCCGGTGAGCCGCACCCCCGATCCTGAAGCGAGAAGGAGATCACCCCATGACTGACCTGCCCCGCCTCGAGCTGCTCCCGGCCGTCGACGTCTCGGAGGGGCGAGCGGTCCAGCTCGTCCAGGGCGTCGCCGGCAGCGGCGGCGAGTTCGGCGACCCGTGGGAGGCTGCCAAGGCCTGGCAGGACCAGGGGGCCGAGTGGCTGCACCTCGTCGACCTCGACGCGGCCTTCGGCCGGGGCAGCAACCGTGATGTGATCGACTCGATCGTCCGCCGGCTCGACATCAAGGTCGAGCTCTCCGGCGGCATCCGCGACGCGGCCTCGCTCGACGCCGCGCTCGCGACGGGGTGCCGACGGGTCAACATCGGCACGGCCGCGCTCGAAGACCCCGAGTGGACCGCATCCATCGTCGCCGAGCACGGCGACCGCGTCGCGATCGGGCTCGATGTGCGGGGCACCACGCTGGCCGCGCGCGGCTGGACCCGCGACGGGGGCGACCTCTGGGAGACCCTCGAGCGCCTCGACGCGGAGGGCTGCGCCCGCTACGTCGTGACCGACGTCAACAAGGACGGGATGCTCCAGGGGCCCAACGTCGCGCTGCTCAAGGAGGTGTGCACCCGGACGGACCGACCGGTCGTCGCCTCGGGCGGGGTCTCGACGCTCGACGACATCCGTGCGCTCCGTGGGCTCGTCGGTGACGGTGTCGAGGGCGCGATCGTCGGCTCGGCCCTCTACCGAGGCGGCTTCACCCTGCCGGAGGCCCTCGACGTCGCGGGGCGACCGGGATCATGACGGACCGTGCCCGTGGGCCGGCCGACGGCGAGTTCGCGCACGTCGACGCCGACGGCCGCCCCGCGGACTCGGCCGGCCAGGCGTGGTCCGGCAAGACGATCCCGACGCACGGCTTCGCGGGGGACACGGGGGAGGCCCAGCCCGGGCTCGTCGCCGCGCTGCGCGCCCTGCAGGGCGGCCCGGCTCCGGAGACCGAGGCGGCGGCCATGCGCCGCATCGCCGGCGCCCGGTGGCTGGTGCCGGTCGTCGCCGTCGCCACCGAGGTGACCGAGAGCGACGGGCTCGTCTCCGACACGAGGAGCGACATGGCGACCGTGACGCTCACGTCACCGGACGGGTCCCGGGCGCTGCCGATGTTCTCCTCACTCGCCTCGCTCGCCGAGTGGGACCCGGCGGCGCGGCCGGTCGCCGTGCCCGCGGCCTCGGCCGCGCAGGCGGCCGTCAGCGAGGGCTGTGACGTGCTCGTCGTCGACGTCGCCTCGGCCCATGCCGTCGTGCTGCGCTCGAGCATGCTCTGGGCCCTGGCCCAGCAGCGCGAGTGGCGGCCGAGCCACCTCGACACCCACGTCGCGACCGCTGTCGGCCGGGCCTGCGCGGAGGAGCCGGACGTCCAGGGGCACCGGCTCGAGGCGGGCGCGCCCGCCGGTGGTGGCGTGCTGCGGGTCGTCCTCGGGCTCCGGACCGGGCTCGGGGCGGACGACGTCAGCGCCATCGCGACCCGGATCGGGGAGCGGATTGCGAGCGACGGGGAAACGCGTGCGAGGATCGACGCGCTGACCTTTGCTCTCGAGGCCGCCGACTGACCACACTCCTGACGAGCGCCGGCTGGCCGAATGGGCACAGGGCAGGAAGCGCCCCGGACCGGTGGCCGGGGTGAACAGTGACGAGGAGGTGCCCGTGAGCGGACCGCTTGGCCTCATGGTGGACCCGGCCCTGGACGCGCAGCGACGACACGACCTGCGGCGGATGCGGATGGTCGCTACCAGCCTGTTGGTCCTCGCGGCCATCGTCTACGTCGTGACCCGGGGACGGGAGCAGGGCATCCTCGGCTTCGTCAACGCGGGAGCGGAGGCGTCCATGGTCGGCGCCTGCGCGGACTGGTTCGCGGTCACCGCGCTCTTCCGGCACCCCCTGGGCCTCCCCATCCCGCACACGGCCCTCATCCCGCGGAAGAAGGAGATGATCGGTCGAAGCCTCGAGGAGTTCGTCACCGAGAACTTCATGCGCGAGGACATCATCCGCGACCGTGTCCTCGACGCCCAGCCGACCCAGCGGCTCGCCGAGTGGGCGAGCGACGCGCGACACGCGAAGCGACTCGTCGACGAGGTCGCGACCGTCACCGCCCACGCACTGCAGCGCATCCCCGACGCGGACGTCCAGGCCGTGATCGAGCAGGCCGTGCTGCCCCGCCTCAAGCGTGAGCCGATCAGCGCCCTCGCCGGGGGGCTGCTCGACCAGGTGGTCCGCGACGACGCGCACCGCGGGCTCGTCGACCTCACCCTCGACGAGGGGCGGGGGTGGCTCGTCGACAACGAGGATCTCTTCGAGTCACTCATCATCCAGCGGGCCCCCGTGTGGGTCCCGGCGGCCGTCAACGACCTCGTGGCCCGCCGGATCCACACCGAGGCGCTCAAGTGGCTCGCCGACATCCGGGCCGATCCGCACCACTCCGTCCGGATCGCCCTCGACAAGCTGCTGACCGACCTTGCCGACAACCTCCAGCACGATGCCGTCACGCAAGAGAAGGCCGAGCGGCTCAAGGAGCGCCTGCTGTCGCACCCCCAGGTCTCGGCGACGGCGATGTCGCTCTGGGTGTCGTTCCGTGGGGTGGCGATCTCCGCCCTCGAGGACCCGGACGGGCCGGTCCGGGCCCGCGGCGTGCGTGAGGTGCTCGCGCTCTCGGAACGGCTCCTGGCCGACCGCGACCTGCGCGACCGCTTCGACGCGCGGATCTGCGACGCGGCGGTGTACGCCGTCGACCGCTACGGCACCGAGCTGACCCGGGTCATCAGCCACACCATCGAGCGCTGGGACGGCAAGGAGACCGCCGACCGGGTCGAGCTCCAGGTCGGGCGCGACCTGCAGTTCATCCGCATCAACGGCACGCTGGTCGGTGGCCTCATCGGCATGCTCATCCACGCCATCTCCCTCTTCATCCCGTGACAGGTCGTATCTCGCTCCGCGGCGCCCCCGGAGCGTGGGCTTCCGGCGCACCGTGAGCCGGACCGCGGCGAGGAGCGTGGGCGCGGTGCCCCTGCCCGGGCTCGGGGACCGGCCCCCGGCCGCGTAGGCGATGCCGATGATGACGAGGGCCTGCACGACCCCAGTGACCACAAACGTCGCTCGTCGGGGCGCGTGGCCGGCCGCGTACCGTGGGAGCGAGCCCGGGTCCGACGATGGAGCAGAAGAGGTGGACATGGACGCACGTGAGGTGGTGCTGCGGTCGCGGCCGGTGGGGTGGCCTGAGCCGTCCGACTTCGAGCTGGTCGAGCGGGAGCTGCCGCCCTTGGAGGACGGGCAGCTGCTCGTCCGCAACGTCGTCATGTCCGTCGACCCGTACATGCGTGGCCGGATGAGCGACGCGAAGTCCTATGCAGCGCCCTACGCCCTCGACGAGCCGATGCTCGGCGGCGCCGTGGGCGTGATCGAGCAGTCCCGCGGCGCGGGGTTCGAGCCGGGACAGCACGTGCTGCACGGTCTCGGTTGGCGCGACCTCGCCGTCGTCGACGCGCGGTCGGCCAGAATCGTCGACACGACGGCCGCGCCGGCATCGGCCTACCTGGGGGTGCTCGGGATGACGGGCCTCACGGCATACGCCGGGCTGACCCGCATCGCGAACCTGACAGACGGCGACATCGTCTTCGTCTCCGGTGCGGCCGGAGCGGTCGGTGGGGTCGCGGGCCAGGTCGCGAGGGCCCTGGGCGCCTCCCGCGTGATAGGCAGCGCCGGATCGGACGAGAAGGTGGCCTACGTCCGGGACGAGCTCGGCTTCGACGCCGCCTTCAACTACCACGACGGCAAGGTGAGCCGCCTGCTGCGCGAGGCGGCGCCGGACGGGATCGACGTCTACTTCGACAACGTCGGGGGCGAGCACCTCGAGGCGGCGATCGGGTCTCTCCGGCTGCACGGGCGGATCGCGATCTGCGGTGCGATCTCGGCCTACAACGCCACCGAGCCGGCCTCGGGGCCCAAGAACCTGGCGCGCCTCATCCAGACCCGCGGCCGGATCCAGGGCTTTCTCGTGGGGGACCACCAGGACCTCGCTGGGGAGTACTGGAGGCGCGCCGCCGGCTGGCTCGCCGACGGGTCCCTCACGTCACGGGAGACGTTCGTCGACGGCCTCGACCACGCCGTGGACGCCTTCCTGGGCCTGCTCCACGGCGAGAACATCGGCAAGATGCTCGTCCGCGTCTGACCCCCCGGCGTCAGGACGGGGCGAGCAGGGCCTTGACCTTGTCTGGCGGCAGCAGGTCGTGGCGCAACGGCTCCCGGGTGAACGAGCCGGTGCCGTGCGAGACGGACCGCAGGTCGATCGGATAGCGGGAGAGCTCGGCCGAGGGCACCTCCGCGTGCACGACCGTCCACCCCTGCTCCTCGCCGGGCTCCGTGCCGACCACCTGTCCGCGCCGGCCCCGGAGGTCGGACATGACCGACCCGAGGTACTCGTCGGCCGTCGTGATCGCGACGCTGTCGATGGGCTCGAGCAGCGCCATCGTCGACTCGTTGGCCGCCTCCTTGAGGGCGAGCGCCGCGGCGGTCTGGAAGGCGACGTCGGAGGAGTCGACCGAGTGCGCCTTGCCGTCGACGAGGGTCACCCGGACGTCGACGACGGGATGGCCGGTGAGCAGGCCCTTCTCCAGCTGGGCCCGGGCGCCCTTCTCCACCGACGGGATGAACTGGCGGGGCACGGCGCCGCCGACGACCTTGTCGACGAACTCGAAGCCGGCGCCCCGGGGGAGCGGCTCGATCTCGATCTGGCAGACCGCGTACTGGCCATGGCCGCCGGACTGCTTCACGTGCCGGCCCTGGACGGACACCTTGCGTACGAACGTCTCCCGGAGGGCGGTCCGGTGCGGTTCGGCGGTCACGGTGACGCCATAGCGGTCGGCGAGCTGCGCGACGAGGTCGTCGAGGTGGGCCTGCCCCATCGTCCAGAGCACCATCTGGTCGGTGTCGGACGAGTGTTCCATCCGCACCGTGACGTCCTCGGCGGCGAGCCGCTGCAGGGCACCGGCGAGCTTGTCCTCGTCGGACTTGGTCGCGGCCCTGATCGCGACGGGCAGCTGCGGCTCAGGGAGCAGCCACGGGGCGACGACGGCCGGGCGGTCCGTCGACGAGAGCGTGTCCGAGGTCTCGGCCCGGGACAGCTTGGAGACGAGGACGATGTCGCCGGCGATGCCGTGCGAGACCGGCCGGTGGCCGTCCACGAGCGGGCTCGCAAGCGGCCCGACGCGCTCGTCCTCGTCGTGCGCGTCGTGGCCCTCGACCTCATGGCCGACGAAGTCGCCCATGTGCCCGGAGACGTGGACGCCCTGGTCCACGTCGAGACGGCCGGAGAAGACCCGCACGAGCGACAGGCGCCCGACATAGGGGTCGGTCGAGGTCTTGATGACCTGCGCGACCAGGGGGCCGTCGGGGTCGCAGGTCACGTCCTTGATGGGCGCTCCCGCCGGTGTGTGGACCGGCGGCAGCCAGGACACGCTCGGGTCGGGGAAGGCGTTCTCGATGATGCCCAGCAGCTCGGGGACCCCGACGTCGCTGCGCGGGGCGACCGGCACGATGGGGAAGAAGCTGCCCCTGTTGATGGCGGTGCGCAGGTCGGCGATGAGCGTGTCGGTGTCGAGCTGCTCGCCCTCCAGGTAGCGGTCGAGCAGCGACGCGTCCTCGGACTCCTCGATGATCGACTCGATGAGCGCCCCGCGGGCCTCGTCGTGCTCGTCGGTGGCGCCGGTCAGCAGGCCGATGATGGAGCCGACGTCGCCGTCCGCGAGGACCGGCCAGTGGGTCGCCTGCGCGTCCCCGAAGACACGGCGGCACGTCTCGACCGTCTGGGCGAAGTCGGCCCGGGGCTGGTCGAGGTGGGTCACGGCCACGGCCCGGGGCATCCCGACGGAGGCGCACTCGCGCCAGAGCAGCGATACCGGCCGGTCGATCTCGTCGGCTGCGGAGATGACGAAGACGGCGGCGTCCGCGGCCCGCAGGCCGGCGCGCAGCTCACCGATGAAGTCGGGGAAGCCGGGAGTGTCGATGAGGTTGATCGTCACGCCGTTGCTTTCAAGGGCGGCGGTCGTGATGGAGGTCGAGCGCTCGTGCTCCCCCTCCCGGGGGCGGTGGCCGGGGATGCGAGCCGCGACGAGATGGTCGAACAGGGTGCTCTTTCCGGCGCCGCCGGGCCCGACGAGGACGACGTTGCGGATGTCCTGCGGTGCCTTCGGGTCGGGGGCCGCAGGAAGGTCTTGTCTGCCGGAGGGTCTCGCCATGCCCCCACCCTTCCCCTCTTCCCGCGCGTCGACAAGGTTTTGCGCGGGGCCGGGCCGTCCGCGACGAGAAACGCGGATGCCCCGTGTCGGTGCGGGGTGCGATCCTCTCGGGATGGACCTGCGCCCCTACCGTCACGTGCTGGCCGTCCGCGACCTGCGGCGGATCCTCGTGCTCGGCTTCTTCATCCGCGTGCCCATGTGGGCGGGCGGGGTCCTGCTCACGCTGCACGTCGTCGCCCACCTCGACCGCAGCTATGGCCAGGCCGGTCTCGTCACCGCGGCCTCGACCATCGCCGTCGCGATCTCCGGCCCGTGGCGCGGTCGCCTGCTCGACCGGATCGGGCTGCGGCGCACGGTCGCGCCCTCGCTCGTCGTGCAGGCCCTCTGCTGGTCGGTGGCCCCGTGGGTCGACTATGCCCCGCTGCTCGCCCTCGCGGCGCTCGCGGGCCTCTTCGTGGTGCCGACCTTCTCGATCCTGCGCCAGGTCATCCTCCGGTCCGTGCCGGAGTCGCAGCGGCGCACCGCGCTCTCGCTCGACTCGGCGACGACCGAGCTGTCCTTCATGGTCGGGCCCACCGTCGGGGTCTGGCTCGCCACCGTCTGGCACACCGGGTGGGCCCTCTTCACGTGCGAGATGACGGCCGTTGCCGTCGGCGTCGTCCTCTGGCTCTACAACCCGCGGCTCCGCGACGAGCCGGCGGAGGGAGGCGCGGACGCCGCCACGGCCGACCCGACCGCCGAGGTGGCTGACCCCACCGCCGAGGTGGCAGAGGCCGCAGCCATGGCCGGCTCCCCTGCGGCGGCGGTCATCCAGCCAGCCCGGCGTGCCTTCCGCGGTTTCATCACGATGCCGGTTGCCGTCGTCTACGTTGCCGCGATGGCCTCGACGGTGGTGCTGACCGGCACCGACGTCGGCGTCGTCGCTGCCCTGCGGGACTTCGGCCGCGCGGAGGCGATCGGCTGGGTCCTCGCGCTCTGGGGCTTCGGCTCCCTCGTCGGCGGGCTGCTCTACGGCGCGTGGCACCGGTCCGTCTCGGTCTACTGGCTGCTCGGCGGGCTCGCCCTCGTGACCGCACCCGCGGCGATCGCCTCCGGGGTGCCGAGCTTCGCCGTCCTCATCACCGTCTCCGGTCTGCTCTGCGCACCGACCGTGACCGCAACCGTCGAGCACCTGAGCCGCGTGGTTCCCGAGCGGTTCCGCGGCGAGATGATGGGCTGGCACGGCTCCGCCATGACCGCCGGATCGGCTCTGGGTGCGCCGATCGCCGGGATGGCGATCGACCGCGGCGGGTGGCAGTGGGGCTTCCTCGTGGTCTCCATCGTGGGGCTCGCCGTCGCCGCGGTCGGCGCCCTGACGAGCCGCCGCACGCCGGGGCCCGGGCATGCCGATTCGGAACCGGCCGCCCCCGCTGCTATCCTTGAGCACTGACCAGCCGTCCCGACGTGCCGACACCTGTCGGTGAGCCGGAGGCGGCGTGCAAGAGAAGCCCGCTTCCACCCGCGTCGACCTTCCGGTTGCGGGGTCCGTTCCGCGCTGTGACGTGTCCCCGCAGGGCACCCGCTGCGCCGTATGACGCCGAGCCAGCTCGGCGGCATACGTCTCCGTGGGCTCCTCGTGCACACACGGGGAGCCTTTTTCTCGTTGTGGGTCAGGTCGACACCAACGAACTTAGGAGCACACATCAGCGAGCCTCGAATCAACGAGCGCATCCGGGTCCCGGAAGTGCGCTTGGTCGGCCCCAACGGTGAGCAGGTCGGCATCGTGCGCGTCGAGGACGCGCTCCGTCTCGCAGAGGAGGCGAACCTCGACCTCGTCGAGGTCGCCCCCATGGCCAAGCCCCCCGTCGCCAAGCTCATGGACTTCGGCAAGTACAAGTACGAAGCCGCCATGAAGGCCCGGGAGGCCCGCAAGAACCAGGTCAACACGGTCATCAAGGAGATCAAGCTCCGACCGAAGATCGACCCGCACGACTACGGCACCAAGAAGGGCCACGTCGAGCGGTTCCTCAAGGCCGGTGACAAGGTCAAGGTGACGATCATGTTCCGCGGTCGGGAGCAGTCCCGCCCCGAGCTCGGCCGGCGCCTGCTCGAGCGGCTCGCCACCGACATCGTCGAGCTCGGCTACGTCGAGTCGGCCCCCAAGCAGGACGGCCGCAACATGATCATGGTGATCGCCCCCACGAAGAAGAAGTCCGAGGCGAAGGCGGAGCAGCGACGCGCCCGCGACGCCGCGGCCCAGGAGTCCGTGCACGAGCCCGAGGCGACGCCCGAGGCGACGGCGGCGGAGTGACCCGGACGGGAGCCACGCGCCCCGTCCCTGACCAGCCGGACGTGCCTTGCGCACGTCCGGCACGAAACGAAGGAGATCGGCACTCATGCCGAAGATGAAGACCCACAGCGGCGCCAAGAAGCGCTTCCGCCTCACGGGCAAGGGCAAGGTCATGCGGGAGCAGGCCGGCGGCCGCCACCTGCTCGAGCGCAAGTCCTCCCGCTACACCCGCCGCATCGCGAACGACGTCGAGGTCGCCCCGGCCGACGCCAAGAAGGTCAAGAAGCTCCTCGGCAAGTGAGCCGAGTCCCCAACCCATCAGCACCTCGCTGAGCCGGAGGGCCACCCGGGCCCCGGCGCCAGCACCAACGAAGGAGTACTCACGTGGCACGCGTGAAGCGGGCGGTCAACGCCCAGAAGAAGCGTCGCGTCGTTCTCGAGCGGGCCAGCGGTTACCGCGGCCAGCGCTCGCGCCTCTACCGCAAGGCCAAGGAGCAGGTCACCCACTCGCTCGGTTACGCCTACCGCGACCGTCGCGCCAAGAAGGGTGACTTCCGCCGCCTCTGGATCCAGCGCATCAACGCCGCGGCCCGCGCCAACGGCATGACCTACAACCGCTTCATGCAGGGCCTGCGCGCCGGCGGTGTCGAGGTCGACCGCAAGATCCTCGCGGACCTCGCCGTCAACGACGCCCCGGCCTTCGCCGCCCTCGTCGAGGTCGCCCGCGCGAACGTGCCGGCCCAGGCGGCCGAGGCGAAGAGCGCCTGAGCCGCGCCCTGAGCCAGGCGTGAGCCTCGACCGAGCGCCGCGACACCCCGCGCTGACCAACCCGCGTTCCGACCGGGTCAGGTCCGTCCGGGCGCTGTCGCGGCGCTCGGTGCGTTCCCGCACCGGCCTGTTCCTCGCCGAGGGCCCGCAGTCGGTCCGCGAGGCCGTCACGCACCGGGCCGACCACGTCAGGGACGTCTACGTCACCCCGGAGGCGGCTGAGCGGCATACCGGGATAATCGAGCGCGCCACGAGCGCGGGGCTGCACGTCCACGAGACGAGCCCCGACGTGCTCGCGGCGATGGCCGAGACCGAGACCCCGCAGGGGATCGTCGCGGTATGCCGCAATGCTGCCCTCACGCTCGAGGACGCGCTCGACGCGCTGCCGCCCGATGCCGTCGTCTGTGTCCTCACCCACGTGCGCGACCCCGGCAACGCCGGCACCGTCATCCGCGGGGCCGACGCGGCCGGGGCGGACCTCGTCGTGGTGAGCGACGCCAGCGTCGACGTCTACGCGCCCAAGGTCGTCCGGTCGACGGCCGGCTCGATCTTCCACCTGCCCGTCGTCGTCGGCGTCCCGGTCGAGCAGATCCTCGGCGCCCTCGGCGCTCGGGGGATCCGGCGGCTCGCCGCGGACGGCGCCGGGACCACCCTGCTGCCCGACGCCGACCTCGAGGGCCCGCACGCCTGGGTGATGGGCAACGAGGCCTGGGGGCTGCCCGAGGAGCTCCGCGCCCGCTGCGACGACGTCGTCCGCGTCCCGATCCACGGCCTCGCCGAGTCGCTCAACCTCGCCATGGCGGCCACCCTCTGCCTCTACGCCTCGGCCGGGGCGCGCCATCGCGGCGGCCGCTGAGCGCCACGCGCGGCGCCCCGTCGCTATCCTGCGGATCATGGCCACCCAGCGCTCGCTGCCGTCCGACCCGGGCGCCACGATGCCCGTGGACAATATGGCCGAGCTCCTGCCCGACGGGCTCGTCGTCGTCGGCCGGGACGAGGTGATCCGCTACGTCAACACCGAGGCTCTGCGGATCCTCGGCCTGGAGCGGGACGACCTCCTCGGCAGGCCGGTGACCAAGGGGCTGCCGCTCTGCGACAAGTCCGGCCGCGACTGGTGGGCCTACTCCGAGCCGTGGAACGGCCTCGCTACCCGCACCGGTCACCGCGAGAAGCTGCTGGTCGGGCCGGACGGGCGGGACCTGCTGGTGACGGCCCGCTACATCAGACTCGAGCGCGGCGGGGACGTCGAGCGGGTCCTCCTCGGCCTCCGGGACGCGGCGGCCCGGCAGCGTGCGGAGCGCGAGAGCGCGACCGTCCTCGCCACCGTCGCCCACGAGCTGCGCGCCCCGCTCACCTCCGTCACCGGCTTCACGAGCAGCCTGCTGCGCCGATGGGACCGCTTCACCGACGAGCAGAAGCGCCTCATGATCGAGACGATCCAGTCCGACGCGACCCGCCTGACCCGGCTCATCTCCGAGCTGCTCGACATCTCCCGCCTCGACGCCGACCGGCTCAACCTGCGCCTCGGCCCGGTCGACCTCGAGGACCTGCTCCGGCGGCACGTCGTGCGTCACGAGCTGGCCCGGACGAGCCGGATCACGCTGAGCCTGGGCACCGCGGCGCGAGGGGAGGGCGTGCCCCAGCTCTGGGCCGACGCCGACCGGCTCGAGCAGGTCTTCTTCAACCTCATCGAGAACGCCGGCACCCACGGCGGCGGCGACGTCACGGTCATCCTGGACCGGGACGGCGACGACCCGGCGG
Source organism: Intrasporangium sp. (assembly GCF_051961875.1). Lineage (GTDB taxonomy): Bacteria > Actinomycetota > Actinomycetes > Actinomycetales > Dermatophilaceae > Intrasporangium_A. Next base: position 26,023 of record NZ_JBQCCV010000124.1, read on the forward strand.
GAGTGGTCGTCCACGTCGACGACAACGGGCCCGGCGTCCGCGAGGAGGACCGGGAGCGGGTCTTCGACCGGTTCTGGCACGGGGAGGAGACGGCGACGACGGGCCTCGGGCTCTACGTGGTCCGGGGCCTCGTCGAGGCGCACGCCGGATCGGTCGTCGTCGGCGCGTCCGACCGTGGCGGCGCCCGGTTCACCGTCCGCCTGCCGGCGAGCATGCCGGACTTCATCCCCGACCCCAGGCCGAGGTGAGCTGAGGCCGGCGGGAGCGTGCCGATGGCCCGCGTGACCGTCGCCGTCACCGCTTCGGGCCCCGCTCTAGACTGGCTCGTGTTCCACCCGCCTGTGGCGTGACCCGGGCGGGTGTACCCGTCAGGCACAACGGTCACGAACAACCCTCACCGAGAACCCCAACGAGAGCAGCGACCCGCATCCCATGTCAGGACCGAACACGAACTACGACCCCGTCGAGGTCGCCGCGCTCGAGCCGGCCGCCGTCGAGGCCGCCGTTGCCGAGGCGCTCGCCGCCATCGCCGCGGCGTCGTCGCTCGAGGAGCTGAAGGCCGCCCGGATCGCGCACCAGGGCGAGAAGAGCCCGCTCGCGCTCGCCAACCGGGAGATCGGCGCGCTGCCGCCGAGCGCCAAGGCGGAGGCCGGCAAGCGGGTCGGGCAGGCCCGCGGCCGGGTGGGCCAGGCCCTCGCCGCCCGGCAGGCCGAGCTCGAGGCCGAGCGCGACGAGCGCATCCTCGTCGAGGAGCGGGTCGACGTCACGGTCCCGGTCCTGCGTCGCCGGCTCGGGGCGCGGCACCCGATCGAGCTCGTCGCGCAGCGGCTCGTCGACTCGTTCGTCGGGATGGGCTGGGAGGTCGCCGAGGGGCCCGAGCTCGAGGCCGAGTGGCTCAACTTCGACGCCCTCAACCTCGGTCCGGACCACCCGGCCCGGCAGATGCAGGACACCTTCTTCCTCGACCCGGTCGACTCCGGCCTCGTGCTCCGCACCCAGACCTCGCCGGTGCAGATCCGCACGATGCTCGAGAAGGAGCCGCCGATCTACGTCGTCGCGCCGGGCAAGGTGTTCCGCACCGACGACCTCGACGCCACGCACACGCCGGTCTTCCACCAGATCGAGTGCCTCGCCATCGACAAGGGCCTGACGATGGC
>NZ_JBQCCV010000125.1:0-129162 GCF_051961875.1 Intrasporangium sp.
GCGGCGTCTTCCTCACCCTCGACGACGCGACCGGTCCCATCGACCTGACCTTCTTCGAGGACGTCCAGGGCCCGTATGCCGCGACCGTGTTCCACTCGTGGCTGCTCCTCTGCCGCGGGGTGGTCCGCCGGACCGGCCCCAAGGGCCTGTCCATCCGGGCCACCGGCGCCTGGGAGCTGAGCGCCCTCCAGGAGGCGTGGTCACGGGGCGGGCCGACCGCACTCCATGCCGCCCTGGCCGAGGCCGAGCGGTCGGCACAGGACCGAGCCGCCGTGCTCGCCGACGCGGACGCGCACCGCACCGGCCGGCGCGTCCTCGTCCATGCCTCGGGTTATCGGCAGTCGCCCTACGCCGACGTCCGGCCGGCAGGGGCCGGCGTCCGCGGCGCCCGGCCCGTCGGCGACCTCGTGCCGGCCGGCTCGCAGGGCGCCGCTCCGCGCAAGCTGTGGCATGCCAGCCCGGGAAGCGCAGGGCACTAGGGTGAGAGCGCACCAGTCTCACCCGAGGAGGACGTCGTGGCGCAGGACCAGCGAGGTCAGCACCGGTCCGTGGCCCGTACGTCAGCGGTCGTCGCGGCGACCGAGCGGCTCGCGGCGAGCTGCACCGACCGCCTCGGCCGCCCGCTCAACGTCCTCGACCTCGGTGGCGGCACGGGCGGCGTCGCCGTTCCCCTCGCCGTCTCCGGCCACCGGGTCACCGTTGTCGACCCCAGCCCCAACGCCCTCGCCGCGCTCGGTGACCGTGCCCGCGACGCCGGCGTCTCCAGCCGGGTGCGGGGCGTCCAGGGCGACGGCGACTCCCTCGAGGCGGTCCTGTCCGGCGAGACCTTCGACCTCGTGTGCTGCCACGGCACGCTCGAGTTCGTCGACGACCCCGCCGCCACCCTCCGGGCGACCGCGGCGGCCCTCGAGCCCGGGGGCCTGCTCTCCCTCATCGTCGCCGGCCGCCTCGCCGTCGTCTTCGCCAAGGCGATCGCCGGCGAGTTCGCCCAGGCGAGGGCGGCCATCGTCGACCCGGAGGGGCGCTGGGGCGGGCAGGACCCGCTGCCGCGTCGCTTCGACCTCGACCGGCTCACCGAGCTGCTCACCACGGCCGGCTTCACGGTCGAGCAGGCCCGGGGCGCCGGCATCCTGTCGCACCTCGTGCCGGCCTCCCTCATCGACTCGGACGGCGATCGGGCCGCGCTCGACGAGCTCGACGACCTCCTCGTCAGCGGCCCGGGCCGGGAGATCCTCGGCACCCTCGGCAGTGCCCTGCACGTCATCGCCCGTCGCGACTGAGACCCGGCCGAGCCGGGTCGACCGGGAGACCCTTCCATGAGCCGACGCCAGTTCAGCGTGCCGGCCCGGAGCGAGCCCGGGCCGCCCGACGACACCGGGTGCACGATCCTCCACGTCGACATGGACGCGTTCTACGCATCCGCCTCGCTCCTGTCACGGCCGGACCTCCGCGGGCGGCCGGTCATCATCGGCGGCTCCGGCAGGTCGGTCGTGCTGTCCGCGACATACGAGGCCCGCGCCTTCGGCGTGACCTCGGCGATGCCGATGGCGCGGGCGCGGCGGCTCTGCCCGCAGGCGGTCGTCATCCCACCCGACCACCGCCGCTACGCCGCGATCTCGGACGCGATCATGGCGACCTTCTCGACCTTCACCGAGCACGTCGAGCCGCTCTCGCTCGACGAGGCGTTCCTCGACGTGTCCGGGGCGGTGCGGCGCCTCGGCCCGCCTGCCGGGATCGCCCAGATGCTGCGCGACACCATCGTCGACGAGCAGGGCATCACGTGCTCCGTCGGCGTCGGCACGACGAAGTTCGTCGCGAAGCTCGCCTCGGGCCTGGCCAAGCCGGACGGCCTGCTCGTCGTGCCCCGCGACGAGACCGTTGCGTTCCTCCACCAGCTGCCCGTCGGCGCCATCTGGGGCGTCGGGGACCGCACCGAGGAGCAGCTGCACCGGCTCGGGCTGCGCACGGTCGCCGACCTCGCCCACACCCCGGTCGAGACGCTCCAGAAGGCTCTCGGCGACGTCGCCGGCCGCCACCTGCACGAGCTGGCCTGGGGGCGTGACAGCCGTCCGGTCGAGCGCCAGCGACGGGAGAAGTCCATCGGCGCCGACGAGACCTTCGCCCACGACGTCGACGACCCGGAGGTGGTGCATCGCGAGCTCCTGCGCCTGTCCGACCGGACGGCCGCCCGGGCCCGGTCGGCGGGGATGAGCGGGCGGACCGTCTCGATCAAGGTCCGGTTCGCCGACTTCACGACGATCACCCGGGCCAAGACCCTGCGGAACCACACCGACGTCTCCCGGGAGATCCACGCCACCGCGGTCGAGCTGTTCGACCGGCTCGGCCTGCAACGTGCACGCATCCGGCTCGTCGGGGTCCGCCTCGAGGGGCTGGCACCCTCGAGCGGCACCCCCATCCAGGCGACGCTCGACGAGCCGGAGCGGGGGTGGCGCGAGGCCGACCGCGCGGTCGACCGAGCCAGCGCGCGCTTCGGGGCCGGCTCGGTGCGACCGGCGAGCCTCATGCCGGAGACCTCAGGTTCACAGGACGGCCAACCGGACCTATCCTGAAGGGGAGTCCACGTATGATTCGGGTACCTAGGGGATCAGACCGGACCTCAGAGTCGGACGCACACCAACAGGGAGGTGCCAGGTGGCACTCTCGGAACACGAGGAGGCACTCCTTCAACAGATGGAGGAGGCGCTCTACGCCGAGGACCCGCATTTCGCTTCGCGGATCCAGAAGACGAAGTCGCGTCATCTCGGTCGCGGACGCGTCGTCATCGGTGTCGTGGCTGGTGTGGCCGGGCTCGCTCTGGTCATCGTCTCCGCCATGAGCTCGCTCATCTGGCTCGGGGCCATCGGCTTCGCCGTCATGGTGGCCGGTATCGCCTACGCCGTCACTCCCTCCCGGACCGCGCTGCGGTCGGTCGCGTCCAACGGCACGGTGCCGCGCCAGGCCCGAGGCAAGGGCAAGCAGTCACCCACCCACGGCAGTTTCATGGAGCGGCTCGAAGAGCGATGGGAGAAGCGTCGCCGCGACCAGTGGTGACCGACCGACCTGACTGACCCGGATCAACTGACCCGGATCAACGCACGAGCACGACGCCGATCACCCACGTCGTCATGATGGCGAAGGCCGTCAGCAGCTCGATCCCGATGCTGAGCCCGATGGCCCGCACCGCGTGCTTCGTCGCGCCCCAGGCTTGGGCGTGGCCGCCCAGCTGCACGCGCGACATGAGGTAGATCGAGCCGACGAAGAACAGCGGCGCGCCCAGGACCGGGACCACGAAGAAGCCGGCCATCCCCGCGACGAGCGCGAGGACGGCGACCTTCATCCCGATCCCAGCCTCCCGGAGGCGACGCCCCGGGACGGTGTACTGGGTCACGAGCCCAGCGGCATACAACAGCGTCGTGACGGCGAGCACGACCCACGCCGTCCGGCCCTGCTCGGCCAGCGCCCAGACCGCACTCGCGGCCCAGACCAGGAACAGGCCGGGCAGGACCGGCACGACGATCCCGATGGTCCCCACCACCATGGCGAGGCCCACCGCCACCGTGACGGGGGTCAGCGCCTCACCGCTCGTCGACCGGTGCGCTTCCCGGGGTCTCGGACAGCCGGGCGCTCTCGTCGTGGATCTCGACGGCCTGGCCCTGCAGGGCGGGCAGGTGCTCGCGACCGTGGTGAGCGCAGAAGAGCAGCTCGCCACCGGATACGAGGCGAGCACGAATGTAGGCCTGCGCGCCACACCGGTCACAGCGGTCCGCCGCGGTCAGCTCGGGTGCCAGTGCTGTGTTCATCTCGTTCTCGCCTTCTCTCTTCCCTCGGGGCCTACCCGCGAGGGAGACCCTTCCATGTACATCTGACGCCCGAGGGGACTCTCACGTTGGCCGAACGGCCGTCCGATCCTGCGCCATCGCACGTCGTGGACGTTCCAACAGTGAAACACGTTCAATCCTTCCCGGGGCGCAGGCTCGTCGGTTGAGACGCCCTGACACCCGGATCGTTACCCAGTGGGGCGGTCCCCACCCCGACGATGACCGCCCCTCGGTGGGAGCGCTGCCGCGAGCCTTCTCATGCCTGTCGCCGTGGCTCGTTAGCATGCTGTCGCCGGCCGGTGCGCGAGCCCGTCCGGGAAGCGCACGAAAGAGGAAACGACCCTTGGCATCCGCCGCCCGCCCCGCCTCGACCAACGGCGACTACACCGCCCGCCACCTGCAGGTCCTCGAGGGACTCGAAGCCGTCCGCAAGCGACCCGGCATGTACATCGGGTCCACCGACCAGCGTGGCCTCATGCACTGCCTCTGGGAGATCATCGACAACGCCGTCGACGAGGCCCTCACCGACGTCTGCACGGAGATCGAGGTCGTGCTCGGAGCCGACGGCTCGATCGTGGTGCACGACAACGGCCGCGGCATCCCCGTCGACATCGAGCCGCGGACCGGCCTCTCCGGTGTCGAGGTGGTCTTCACGAAGCTCCACGCGGGTGGCAAGTTCGGCGGCGGCTCGTATGCCGCATCTGGTGGCCTGCACGGTGTCGGCGCCTCGGTCGTCAACGCCCTGTCCGCGCGTCTCGACGTCGAGGTCGACCGCGACGGCAAGACCTACGGCATGAGCTTCCGCCGCGGCGAGCCGGGCAGCTTCCAGGACCCGGTCGGGGTCCACTCGCCGGACGCCCCCTTCACCCCCTTCGAGACGAAGCGGGCCCTGCCCGTCGTCGGCAAGGTCAAGAAGGGCGTCACCGGCTCGCGGGTCCGGTTCTGGCCCGACCGGCAGATCTTCCTCAAGGACGCCGAGCTCGACTATGACGCCCTGGCTGCCCGCGTGCGGCAGACCTCCTTCCTGGTGCCGGGGTTGCGGCTCGTGCTGCGCGACGAGCGGCCCGGTCGGCCCGCTGACGCGCCCGCCGAGGAGGTCTTCCAGCACGACGGTGGGATCACCGAGTACGTCGACTACCTCGCCCCGGACCCGGGCATCACCGACGTCTGGCGCCTCTCGGGCTCGGGCCACTTCACCGAGACCGTGCCGGTCCTCGACGAGCGTGGCCACATGACCCCGACGGAGGTCGAGCGCGAGTGCGGCGTCGACGTCGCGCTCCGCTGGGGGCAGGGCTACGACACGAGGGTCCAGTCCTTCGTCAACATCATCTCCACCCCCAAGGGCGGCACCCACGTCACCGGCTTCGAGCAGGCACTGGTCAAGGTCTTCCGCAAGCAGCTCGAGGTCAACGCCCGCCGGCTCAAGGTCGGCGGCGACAAGCCGGAGAAGGACGACATCCTCGCCGGCCTGACCGCCGTGGTCACGGTCCGTCTCGCCGAGCCGCAGTTCGAGGGGCAGACCAAGGAGGTGCTCGGCACGTCCGCGGTGCGCAACATCGTCGGCAGGGTCATCGAGAAGGAGCTCACCGCGCGGATCACCTCGAGCAAGCGCGGCGACAAGGACCAGTCGACCCGGCTGCTCGAGAAGGTCGTCTCCGAGATGAAGACGCGCATCAGTGCGCGGCTGCACAAGGAGACGCAGCGTCGCAAGAACGCCCTCGAGTCCTCGACGCTGCCGGCGAAGCTGCGCGACTGCCGCACCCACGACGTCGAGCGCTCGGAGCTGTTCATCGTCGAGGGCGACTCGGCGATGGGCACCGCCAAGGAGGCGCGCAACTCCGAGTTCCAGGCGCTGCTGCCGATCCGTGGCAAGATCCTCAACGTCCAGAAGGCCTCGATCCAGGACATGCTCAAGAACGCTGAGTGCGCCTCGATCATCCAGGTCATCGGTGCCGGCTCGGGCCGCACCTTCGACCTCGCGGGAGCCCGCTACGGCAAGGTCATCATCATGACCGACGCCGACGTCGACGGCGCCCACATCCGCACGCTGCTGCTCACCCTCTTCTTCCGCTACATGCGACCGCTGGTCGAGGCCGGCCGGGTCTTCGCCGCCATGCCTCCGCTCCATCGCATCGAGGTCATCAACAACGGCGCCAAGAAGAACGACCTGATCTACACCTACAACGAGCAGGAGATGCGCCGCACGGTCAGCACCCTCGAGAAGCGCGGCAAGAAGATCAAGCAGCCACTCCAGCGCTACAAGGGCCTTGGTGAGATGGACGCGGACCAGCTCGCCGACACGACGATGGACCCGCGGCACCGGACCCTGCGCCGGGTCACCATGCGCGACCTCGAGGCCGCCGAGCGCACCTTCGAGCTGCTCATGGGCAGCGACGTCGCACCCCGCAAGGACTTCATCATCGAGTCGGCGGCCGAGGTCGACCGGGAGCGAATCGACGCGTGAGCGCCCCACGGGCGCGTCGCCTGTCTACGATGGCGCTCTGAGAGCGGTGCGCTCGCGAGCCGGCTGACCCACTGGCCTGGCGCCCCTCGACGACGGAGGTACGGATACCTCCGAGAAGGGGGAGCGACGTGCAGGGGAACGAGTCGGCAGGCCTCATGCCGCCACTCCATGAGCAGGACCCGGCGCCGGTGGAGGACTCCCCGGCGGCGCCCATCGATGACGCGTCCCTGCCCGCGGCGCCCCCGCCGCCCGGCCCGGTCGCGCCCGCGGGCGGTGCCAGCCGCTACCTGGAGCGGGACGAGCTCGAGTGGGCGACCACGACCATCGGCACCGTCTCGGACGCGTTCGACGCCAAGGTCGTAGGCCAGGAGCGGCTCCAGGAGACCCTTCTCGTCGCGCTGCTCACCGGCGGGCACGTGCTGCTCGAGAGCGTGCCCGGGCTGGCCAAGACGACTGCGGCCCAGACCATCGCCGAGGCCGTGCGTGGCACGTTCCACCGGATCCAGTGCACGCCTGACCTGCTGCCGAGCGACATCGTCGGCACGCAGGTCTACAACCAGGGCACCGGGCGGTTCGACACCCAGCTCGGCCCGGTCCACGCCAACTTCGTCCTGCTCGACGAGATCAACCGGTCGAGCGCCAAGACCCAGTCGGCGATGCTCGAGGCGATGCAGGAGCGGCAGACCTCGATCGGGGACCGGACCTATCGGCTGCCGGACCCGTTCCTCGTCCTCGCCACCCAGAACCCCATCGAGCAGGAGGGCACCTACGCGCTGCCGGAGGCCCAGCTCGACCGGTTCATGCTCAAGGACGTCCTCGACTACCCCTCGCCCGCCGAGGAGGCCGACATGCTGCGCCGGATCGACTCAGGCGTCTACGCCCGGCCGCCCCGGCCGGTGGTCGACCTCGATGACGTGCTCTGCCTGCAGGCCCTGACCCGGCGGGTCTACATCGACCCGGCGATCACCAACTACGTCGTCGGGATCACCTACGTGACGCGGCACCCCGCGGACTACATCCAGGCCCGGCTCGCGTCATACGTGCAGTTCGGGGCGAGCCCCCGGGCGAGCATCGCGTTCAGCAGCGCGGCGCGCGCCCGCGCGCTCGTGCTGGGACGCAACCACGTGGTCCCGGACGACATCAAGGCGCTCGCACACCGCGTCCTGCGACACCGGGTCGTCCTCGGTTTCGAGGCGGCCGCCGACGAGGTCCGGGTCGAGACGATCATCGACGCCATGATCGCCGGGATCCGCACCCCGTAGGCGGCGACCGGCATGGCGACCACCCACCTGCTCCGCGTCAAGAGCGCGCTGTTCGTGCACGCCCGCCGCCCGGCCCGCAGCCTGCTCGAGGGCGAGTACGCGTCACTCTTCCACGGCCGCAGCCTCGACTACGACGACCTGCGCGGCTACGTCCCGGGCGACGAGGTGCGCGACATCGACTGGAAGGCGACGGCCCGACACGACGCGCCGCTCGTCAAGCGCTACGTCGCGACGCGCAAGCACCACCTGCTGCTCGTCGCCGACACCGGCCGCGGGATGGCGGCGACCGCCCCGAGCGGCGAGCCCAAGAAGGATGTCGCGATCCTCGCCGCCGGCCTGCTGGGCTACCTGGCCTTGCGGCACGGCGACCTCGTCGGGCTCGTGCGCGGGACGGCGGAGCACACCGAGGCGCACGAGCTGCGCGGCACGGAGGGACACCTGGAGGTGCTGCTGCGCGCCATCGACGCGGCCACCGACCTGGAGGGGGAGCAGAGCGACGTCGCGGCCCAGCTGCAGTGGGTGGTCCGGCACGTGCGCCGCCGGACCATCCTGCTCGTCCTCGCCGACGACCGCGACCTCGGTCCCGAGCTGGAGGCGCTGCTGCGGCGCCTACGGGCGCAGCACGAGATCCTCTGGCTCACGGTCGAGGACGCCGACCCGACGCTCGTACCGGCGGCCGTCGGCACGTACGACGTGGCCGACGGGTACGCCCTGCCCGCCGAGGTCCGCCTGGATCCCCGCGTGCGGGAGGCGTATTCCGCTGAGCGGGTGAGGCGCGTCGAGGCGACGGCCACGCTGCTGGCCCGGTTGGGCATCGCCCACGGCCGCGTTGCGTCGGCCGAGGGGGTCGTTCCCGCTGTCCTCGCGCTGCTCGAGAGGCAGCGTCATGCTCGCTGACGCCGCACCGCCCGGCTTCTACGCACCCGACCCGTACCAGGAGCGCTGGCTCTGGGTCGGCGTCGCGCTCGTCGGCCTCGTCATGCTCTGGTACGGCTTCGTCTGGTGGGCGACCCGTGAGCGGCCCCTCCGCCAGGTCCCCGGTCCGGGCACCACCATCGAGGCGCTGCGCCGGGACTACCTGCGGCAGATCGACGCGGTCCTGCGGCGCGCCCGCTCCGGCGACGTGAGCGACCGACAGGCGCACCAGCAGCTGAGCGTGCTGGTGCGCCACTTCGTGCAGGAGATGTCGGGCATCGCGGCGCCCACCATGACGCTGACGGACCTCACCGAGTCGGGCGACCGCCTCGTCACCGTCGCCGAGACGGTCGCCACGCTCTATCCCGGGGAGTTCGGCACGCACCGGGCCGAGACCCTCGAGGGTTCCGCGGCCCTGGCCCGGCAGGTGGTGACCGGGTGGAGCTGAGGGTGCCGGAGCTGCTGACGTGGGGCCTGTTCCTCATGGCGCTGCTCGCCGCCGCGGTGCTGTGGCGGGACCTGCGCCGCCGTCGGGGTGCCCACCGGCCCGTCGCCAACTCCGAGGCGCTGACCCGGCTCCCCGCGTTCCGCGCCGCGCTCCGGGCCCACCGGGTCCGGATCGCGGTGCTTGCCGGCGCTGCCGCCGTGCTGGCGGTCGCCGGCCTGCTGGGCGCCGCGCGCCCCGTCGACACCACTGTGGAGCGGCCGCAGTCCCGCAGCCGGGACATCATGCTGTGCCTCGACGTGTCCGGGTCGATGGCGAGCTACGACGCCGCGCTCGTCGGGACCTTCAGGCGGCTCGTGACCGACTTCGAGGGCGAGCGCATCGGCCTCGTCATCTTCAACGGCTCCGCCGCGACGGTCTTCCCGCTCACGGACGACTACGACTACATCAACGACGAGCTCGACGCCGCGGAGCAGGCCCTGACGGGCGGCGCCTCGGAGGACTCGTTCCTGGCCGGGACGTTCAACGGCTGGGGCACCTCGCTGATCGGGGACGGCCTGGCCACCTGCGTCACGAGCTTCGACCGGGCCGACACGCAGCGGGCCCGGTCGATCGTCCTCGCCACCGACAACGAGGTGGCCGGACGCCCCCTCGTCTCGTTCCCGGACGCCGGCGAGCTCGCCCGTGCCAAGGCCGTCCGGGTGTACGGGCTCAGCCCGATGCCGGACGGATCGTCCCGTGCGTCCCTCCAGATGCGGGAGGTCGTGGTCGGGACCGGGGGGCGCTACTACTGGATGAGTGACGGTGATGCGATCGGCGGCATCGTGGAGTCGGTCCAGGCGCAGGAGGCCACCGTCATCGAGTCGGCGGCTCACCGCCTGCGCACGGACAACCCGGCACTGCCGGTGACCGCCGCGTCCCTGGCCTTCGTCGCGCTCGTCGCCGCCGGCCGCAGGTGGCGGTCATGACGTTCCTGCCGCTGCTGCCCTGGCCGGTTGTGCTCGTGATGCTCGCCGCCGCCCTCGCTGCCGTGTGGTGGAACCCGCCCGGCGGCGGTGCGCCGGGGGAGACGCCGGGGCGGCACGGCCGGCTGACCGCAGCCGCCGTCCTCCTGGCCGTCGCAGCCCTCCGACCGGCGCTGCCCGGGGCCAGCGCCGACGCGATGGCGACGAACCTCAACGTCTACTTCGTCGTGGACACCACGAGCAGCATGGTCGCCGAGGACTACGGCTGGCAGCGGCCCCGACTCGAGGGGGTGCGATCAGACGTCCTGGCCATCGCCGCCGCACTGCCGGGCGCCCGGTACGGCATTGTCACCTTCGACGCGGACGCCCGGGTGCGACTGCCGCTCACGACCGACACGACCGCACTCGAGGCCGCCGTCGAGACGCTTGCACCGGAGCCGTCCGAGTTCTCCCATGGGTCGTCCGTGAGCGAGGCCAATGAGCGGCTCGCCGCCCTTCTCGAGACCGCCGACCAGCGGCACCCGGATCGTGGGCGGATCGTCTTCTACATGGGGGATGGCGAGCAGACCGCCACCGGCGAGCCTGCTCCGTTCACGCTCGCACCGGGCCTCGTCCAGGGCGGGGCCGTCCTGGGTTACGGCACGTCGCAGGGCGGCCGCATGAAGGGCACGCTGTCACGGTACGGCGCGAACTCGGACTACATCCGCGACCCGAGCACGGGGGAGGACGCGGTCTCGGTCATCGACGAAAGCATGCTGCGCCGGCTCGCGCAGCAGCTCGGCGTCGGCTACCTGCACCGTGGCGCCGGCGAGTCGGTCGACGGCCTCGTCGCGGGTATCGACCCCGCTCGCTTCGGCACAGCCGAGGAGAAGGAACGAGCCGCGGCGCGCGCCCGGGAGGAGCTCTCCTGGGTCGCCTTGCTCGGCGTGGCGGGTCTCGGGGCCTGGGAGCTCGGGGGGGCCGCGGCCACCCTCCTGCGAAGCCGCCGGCCGGAGGTACGGACGTGACGACCGAGGTCGCCGAGACGGAGGCCGCCGCCGGTGCCGGAGCGCCGGCCGGTGGTCGGCGCCGACGGCGGTGGACCGGATCCCGCTCCCGGTCCGGCCCGCGGGCCCGCGGCGAGCGTCGCCCGCGAGGGCGCAAGCGCCTCCGTAGACGCATGCTCCTGGCGTCGGCTCCCGTCGTGCTCGCGGCCCTGCTCCTTGCCGCCAAGCTCGTCAGCCTCAACCTGGTCCACGGGCACACGCTCGAGGCATATCGGGCCGGGCAGGAGGCCCTGACCCTCGAGTGGGCGGAGCGTCAGGGCTGGGTCAATGTCGTGGAGCCGTTCCGGGCGTCATTCGCGATGGGCGACGCCTACCTGCTCGTGTCCCGCTACGACGAGGCGCGGCCGTGGTTCGAGAAGGCCCTGGAGCAGGTCCCCAAGGGTGGCATCGACGAGTGCAAGGTGCGGGTCAACCTCGGGCTGACGTACGAGCGGCTCGGCGACGAGGCGAAGGCCGGGGAACGCACCCTCGAGTGGCAGCAGTTCTACGCCAAGGGCCTCGAGACGACGCGACAGCGGCCGCCGCTCTGCGACGTGCCCGAGCAGGGCGGCCAGACCGGTCACCAGCTCCAGGAGACGCAACAGCGCCTGGAGGACAAGAGCCAGGAGCAGCAGCCCTCGCCGCCCGACTCCGGGCCATCCGACCAGCCGGGGCCGGTACCAGCGCCGGCCCCCACCCCCGCACCCACGCCAGACCCGGAGCAGGTCCCGAGCGACGGGCTGCAGCGCCAGCTGCAGGAGCTGCAGAAGCGCAACACCATGGAACGCGACCGGATGCTCGGCAACGGGCACGTCCCACCGGGGCCGGGAGGCAACAGCTACCCGAAGCCCTGGTGACGACCGTCAGCCGGCCAGCGTCACCTCATACTCGTGCACCTCGACGGGTGCCTTGCCGCACGACTCCGGTCGCTGCTGACCGGTGTGGCGCCGGCTGACCCGGACCTGCCACTCGCGGCCGTCGACATGCCGGACGCGCGCACGGCCCACAGACCCGTCGCTGCTCTCGTCCACGCCCTCGCCAGCGCCGACGGCCTCGGTGGTCAGGCAGGCCAGCCGGGTCTCGGCGACGAGGTCACGGATGAAGGACTCTGCCGCCTGCAGCCCGGCCGGGAGCGCGGAGCGGCCACGGTCGTGGGTGGGTCCGAGCAGGGCACGGGGGACCTCGCTCCTCAGGCTCGCCTCGAGCGCCAGGGCCACCGTCTCGACGTCGAGCCGGGCGAGCGCCTGGCCCCATGGCAGCAGGACGCCGGTCGGAGCGAAGCGGTGGCCGCCGGTGTGGGAGACCTCCCACACCCGGTCGGGGTCGAGGCCTGCGGCGGCCGCGGCGAGAGGACGGCCACGGACGGCACAGCACAGGTCGCACCGGCCGTTCGTGCAGATGAGGAGCGCGGGCGGGCTCGGACGAGCGCCCGGGAGGGACGCGGCGACCGCCTCGACGCGCCCGGCGGCGAGCGCGGTCCAGTCGAGCGAGAGCAGGTCCTCCGCGCCGGCGACGTCGCCGGCGAGCAGCCACGCATCGGCGCCGGCTCCGCCCGTGTGGGCGACGAGGACCCGGTGTCGCCCGTGCCGGTCCACGTGCGGGCCGGGCCGGCGCATGAGCATGAAACGGCCCCCGGCGCCGGCCGCCCGGCCGTCGAGCTCGATGCCGACCTCGCGCGGCAGGTGCGACTCCTCGGCGGCCTTGCGCCCCCAGGGGCCGGGCTGCTCGATGACCACGAAGAACCCAGCCCGGGCGGCGGTGCCGTAGGCGCTCGTGCCGTCGTGCTGCCAGAGGATGGAGCACGCGTCGGGGGCGGACGTGGCGTGGCCGACCGTGGCGGGGTGCCGGTCGGTCACGCCGTCACGTCCGTCCTGACCGGTGAGGCGATGCGGCCGATGACTTGGGTCGTCGGGGTTCCCGAGCCGTCGCGGCGGCCGTCGGCCGGCGGCAGGTCGATCGCGACCCCGTTGGGGGCGCTCGCACGCAGGGGCGTGTTGCCGGCGTGGGCGAGGATGAGCCGGTCCTCGCCCTTGAGGAAGCGGTGGCATCGCACGCCGCCCGTGCCGCGTCCCTTCGCGGGGTACTCGGCATAGGGAGCGACCTTGAGCGAGCCTCCCTCGGTGCCGGGGAGCGCGTCGGACGACCCGGCCGACGTCACGACGGATGCCTCCTGGCGCGGGTCGACGACGCCGAAGAAGACCGCCTCGGCACCCGACGCGAGCCGGATCCCGGCCATGCCGCCCGCGCTGCGTCCCTGCGGGCGCACGCTGCCCGCGCCGAACCGCAGCAGCTGGGCGTCGCTGCTGACGAAGACGAGGTCGAGCGCGTCGTCCCCGGCGACCCCGGCGCCGATGACCCGGTCGCCGTCCTTGAGGGCGATGACCTCCCAGCTCGCGCTCTTCGGCGCCTCGGACGTCACCCTCTTGATGACGCCCTGGGCGGTGCCGAGCGCGAGGACGGGGGCAGCCTCACCGAGCGGCACGATCGTCACCGGCTCCTCGCCGCCCGTCAGGTCGACGTATGCCGCGAGCGGCGCCCCGCCGGACAGGCTCGGTGCCCCGTTGGTCGGGGGCAGGGTCGGCAGGTCGAGCGCCGAGAGGCGGACCATGCGCCCCGCGGTCGTGACCAGGCCGAACTCGCCGCGGTTGGTCGTGCGGACCGCCCCGATGATCGCGTCGTGCTTGGCCCGGCCACCCTCCGAGCTCGGGGGCTCGCCGTTGGAGGTGCGGGCGAGCAGGCCCGTCGATGACAGGAGCACCCAACACGGGTCGTCGGAGACCTCGAGGGGCGTCGTCGCGGCGGCCTGGCCCGAGCTCTCCAGCAGGACCGTGCGGCGGGGCGTGCCGTGCGCCTTGGCCACCTCGGCCAGCTCGCTCGAGACGAGCCCCCGGAGCAGCTTCTCGTTCTCCAGCAGCGCCCGGAGGGACTCGATCTCGCGCTCGAGGTCGCTCTTCTCGGACTCGAGCTCGATCCGGGAGAACTTCGTGAGGCGGCGCAGCTGCAGGTCGAGGATGTAGGTCGCCTGCGCCTCGGACAGGTCGAAGACCTCCATGAGGCGGGTGCGGGCCGTGGCTGCGTCGTCGGAGGAGCGGATCAGCTGGATGACCTCGTCGATGTCGAGGATCGCGATGAGCAGCCCCTCGACGAGGTGCAGCCGCTCCTCGCGCTTGGCCAGCCGGAACGCCGAGCGACGTCGCACCACCTCGGTGCGGAAGTCGACGTAGACGCGCAGGAGGTCCTTGAGGCCCATGGTGCGCGGCTGCCCGTCGACGAGGGCGACGTTGTTGATGCCGAAGTTCTCCTCCATCGGCGTCAGCTTGTAGAGCTGCTCGAGGACGGCCTCGGGGTTGAAGCCGTTCTTGATCTCGATGACGAGGCGCATGCCGTTCTGCCGGTCGGACAGGTCCTTGAGGTCCGAGACACCCTGCAGCCGCTTGCCGTCCGCGAGGTCCTTGATCTTCTCGAAGAGCTTCTCCGGGCCGACGAGGTAGGGCAGCTCGGTGACGATGATGCCCTTGCGCCGCGGGGTGACCGACTCGATCCGGGTGGTGGCCCGCGTGCGGAAGCTGCCCCGCCCCGTCAGGTAGGCGTCGCGGATGCCCTCGAGCCCGACGATCCGGCCGCCGCCGGGCAGGTCGGGGCCGGGGACGAACTTCATCAGGTCTTCGAGCGAGCAGTCCGGGTGGTCGATGAGGTGCCGGGCGGCGCCGATCACCTCGACGAGGTTGTGGGGCGGCATGTTCGTCGCCATGCCGACGGCGATCCCGGAGGCTCCGTTGACGAGCAGGTTCGGGTAGGCGGCGGGCAGCACCCCCGGCTGCAGCTGGGTGTCGTCGTAGTTCGGGACGTAGTCGACGGTGTCCTCGTCCAGCCCGGAGACCATGAGCAGCGCTGCCGGGGCGAGGCGGGCCTCGGTGTAGCGCGCGGCCGCCGGCCCGTCGTCGAGCGAGCCGAAGTTGCCGTGCCCGTCGATGAGGGGGAGCCGGAGGGTGAAGGGCTGGGCCATCCGCACGAGGGCGTCGTAGATCGCCTGGTCACCGTGCGGGTGGTACTTGCCCATCACCTCGCCGATGATCCGCTGGCTCTTGACGTGCCCTCGGTCGGGCCGCAGGCCGAGCTCGTTGGCGCCGTAGAGGATGCGCCGCTGCACCGGCTTGAGCCCGTCCCGTGCGTCGGGGAGGGCCCGTGAGTAGATGACGGAGTAGGAGTACTCGAGGAAGGCGTTCTGCATCTCCTCCTCGACGTCGATCCCGACGATCTTCTCCTCGAAGTCCTCCGGTGGTGCGGTCGTGGTGCGGCGGGCCATGCCGAGTCGTGCTCCTTGGGGTCGGCGTGCGAACACCTCATCATCCCCCAGCCCGGCGACACCCACGGCACTGCCACGCCGTCGCGCCCGGC
This sequence comes from Intrasporangium sp., assembly GCF_051961875.1. Lineage (GTDB taxonomy): Bacteria > Actinomycetota > Actinomycetes > Actinomycetales > Dermatophilaceae > Intrasporangium_A. The sequence continues at coordinate 15,293 of NZ_JBQCCV010000125.1, forward strand.
GGTCCGCGGGCCGGTTCCCCTGCACTGGGTAGGAGTAGCGTCGAGGGAAGGCCTGTCGCCGCGGCGGTCAGAGCCGCGGGGCCGCCCGGTGAGGAGGAACCCGATGCCCAGCGCACGTGACCTGATGACCAGTCCCGCCCAGTGCCTGAACGAGGGGGACACCCTGGTTGCCGCCGCCCAGGCCCTCCGCTCCGCCGGCGTCGGGTCCATGCCGATCAAGGACGCCTCCGGCGAGCTCGCGGGCATGATCACCGACCGCGACATCGTCGTGCGCGGCATCGCGGAGGGGTTCGACCCCACGACCTCGACGGTCGGCGAGATCAGCACGCAGACGGTGGTCGTGGTGAACGTCGACGACGACGAGCAGGCCGTGCTCAACGCGTTCGTCCAGAACCAGGTGCGTCGTCTCCCTGTCGTCGACGGTCAGGACGTCGTCGGCATGATCTCCCAGGCCGACATCGCCCGCTCCATGGGCCAGCAGGACACCGGCGGCGTCGTCCAGGCGATCAGCCAGGAGACGGGGGAGCGCAGCGCGCAGCAGGGGACCTGACGCGCGCTACTGCTGTCCGAACCGGCCCCAGTGGCTGACCTCCGCGCCGGTGCGCCGGTGCCGGCGCAGGCTCGGGCTCTTAGGCCCAGGCACGGCATATCCGATGGAGACCACTCCGACGATCGAGCGGGTCGCCGGGATCTCGAGGGCCTCGTGGACGGCGGGATGCCGGTCGGCCGGCACCCCGAAGAAGAGGCTGCCGAGGCCGGCGTCGACGGCGGTCAGCAGGACGAGCAGCCCGGCCATCCCCGTGTCGATGTCCCAGTACGGCACCGGCCAGTGGCTCTCGCTCCGGTCGGTCCACCCCTTGTCGGGCTGGGCGTAGCGGTCGAGGTAGGCGTCCTTGTGGGACAGGCAGAGGATGAGCACGGGGGCTGCCTGTATGCCGCTCAGCCAGGGATCGGGCTCCTCGCCCGGTTCCGTCGTGGCGGCCCAGAAGCGGTCGCGCTCGTCGTCGGTCCGCAGGACGAGGAAGTCCCAGCCCTGGCTGAAGCCGGCGCTGGGGGCGCGGACTGCGTTGTCGAGACAACGCGCGAGCACGTCGTCGGGGACGGGGCGGTCGGGGTCGTAGCGGCGCACCATGCGGCGACGGCGGACCACCTCTTGGAACTCCATGGGCACACCCTTGCATGCCGCCCCGCCCACACCGCGGCGTGACACGATGGCGCCATGCCCGACGCCGAGACGAGGTCTGCTGCGGATCAGGTCGGCACGCTCGTGCCTGCGCCCCCCGAGGAGTGGGAGGCCGACGTAGTGCTGCGGGACGGGTCGGTGGCGCACCTGCGGCCGATCACGCCCGACGACGCGGACGCGCTGCGCCGCTTCCACAACGCGCAGTCGGCGGAGTCGATCTACCTCCGCTTCTTCGCCCCGCTCAAGGAGCTGAGCGACCGGGACGTCCACCGCTTCACCCACGTCGACTACCAGGACCGGGTGGCGCTCGTCGCCACGGTCGGCGACGACATCATCGGCGTGGGCCGGTACGACCGACTCGAGGGCAGCGGCTCGGCCGAGGTGGCGTTCAACATCTCCGACCGGTTCCAGGGCCGGGGGATCGGGTCCGTGCTCCTGGAGCACCTCGCCGCGATCGCCCGTGAGTTCGGCATCGAGAAGTTCACCGCCGAGGTGCTCCCGCAGAACCGCAAGATGCTCATGGTCTTCAAGGACGCCGGCTACGAGGTCGCCCACCGGGTCGAGGACGGGGTCGTCGAGCTGTCCTTCGCGATCGAGCCGACGGAGCACTCCAAGGCCGTCGGGCTCTCCCGGGAGCATCGTGCCGAGTCGCGCAGCATGCACACGATCCTCTTCCCGGAGCGCGTGGCGCTCGTCGGCGCGAGCCGCCGGGAAGGGTCGGTCGGGGCCATGCTCCTGGCCAACATCCTGCGATCCGGCTTCCGGGGGGACCTGGTCGCGATCCACCCCGAGGTCGACGAGCTGCAGGGCGTGCCGGCCTATCGCTCCATCGAGGACGCCCCGGGTCCCATCGATCTCGCCGTCGTCGTGGTGCCCGCCGAGCAGGTCCACGGTGTCGTCCGCGCGTGCGGACGTGCAGGCGTCAAGGCGCTGCTCGTGCTCTCGTCCGGTTTCGGTGAAGCGGGTGAAGAGGGCGCCCGGCTCCAGGAGCAGCTGCGCCGAGAGGTGCGACTCGCCGGGATGCGCCTCGTCGGCCCGAACAGCTTCGGCCTCATCAACACCGACCCGGACGTGCGGCTCAACGCGAGCCTGGCCCCCGTGGTGCCCCCGCCCGGCCGGCTCGGGCTCTTCGCCCAGAGCGGCGCCCTCGGCATCGCGGTCCTCGCGTCGGCGGCCCGGCGGGGTCTCGGGATCTCCGTGTTCGCCTCGGCCGGCAACCGCGCCGACGTCTCGGGCAACGACCTCATGCAGTACTGGATCGACGACACCGACACGCACACGGTCGGCCTCTACCTCGAGTCGATGGGCAACCCGCGCAAGTTCTCCCGCATCGCCCGCCAGCTCGCCATGGTCAAGCCGGTCGTCGTCGTCTCGTCCGGGGTGTCGAGCTTCGCGGCGCCGCCCGGGCATCGCACGCGGCGGACCCACGTGCCGCCCCAGGCCTTCGACGCCCTGCTCCGGCAAGCCGGCGTCATCCGCGTCGAGAACATCCACCAGCTCTTCGACGTGGCCCAGCTGACCCTCCATCAGCCGCTGCCGGCGGGCCAGCGCGTCGCGATCGTCGGCAACTCCGACGCGCTCGGCTCGATCAGCGCGTCCGCCTGCCTCAGCTGGGGCCTCGAGGTGACTCACGGGCCGGTCTCCCTGCTCCCACAGGCCAGCGCCGAGGAGTTCGCGACGGCTCTCGAGGCGGCCTTCGCGGACCCGCACGTCGACAGCGTCGTCGCCGGGTTCATCCCGCCGCTGCTCACCCTCGACGAGGACGTCACCGCCGCGGTCCGGTCGGTGGTCGCCCGGCACCAGAAGCCCTGCGTCGCGACCTTCCTCGGCATGCGAGGGGTCGAAGGCGGTCTCGGTTACGAGGAGGCCGACGGCACTGAGCGGATCGTCCCCTCGTACACGATGCCGGAGGACGGCATCCGGGCGCTCAACGCGGTCACCCGCTATGCGCAGTGGCGGGCGCGGGACCGTGGCGCCCCTGTGGTGCCGTCCGGCATCGACCGCCCGCGCGCGGAGGCGTTCATCGACCGGATCCTCGCCGGCAGTCCCGAGGGCCGGCCCCTCACCCGGAACGAGTCGGGGGAGCTGCTCGAGAGCTACGGCATCCGCCTCTGGCCCGCCGTCGCCGTCCAGTCCGCCGACGAGGCCGTGGCGGCCGCCGAGCGGTTGACCTACCCGGTCATCCTCAAGTCGACGTCGCCCGTCGTGCGGCACCAACCGGGGATCGCCGGAGTCCGGGGCGACCTCGGCGACGCCGAGGCCGTCCGCGACGCGTACGAGTCGCTGAGCCACCGTCTCGGGGCCCTGGGGGAGGGCACCTTCGTGGTGCAGCGGATGGCCGTGCCGGGAGTGTCGTGCGTGCTGACCGCGCAGGAGGACCCGCTCTTCGGTCCGGTTGTGAGCTTCTCGGTCGCCGGGCCGCCGACCGAGCTGCTCGACGACATCGCCCACCGCATCCCGCCGCTCACCGACGTCGACGTGCGCGACCTCATCTCCGGGGTCAAGGCGGCACCCCTGCTGGCCGGTCACCGTGGCGCCGCCCCGGTCCACCGGGCCGCGTTGCGCGACCTCGTCGCCCGGCTGTCCGTCCTCGCCGACGACCACCCCGAGCTGGCCACCGTGGAGCTCAACCCGGTCAACGCGTGGACGGGTGGGGTCGACACGCTCGGTGCCGAGATCGTGGTGCGCCCCGCCCTCGTCCGCAAGGATCCCGGTCGTCGCCGGATGACGTGAGCAGGAGTGCAAGGATGGGGCCCATGCGCCGTGTCTCCCAGGAGCAGGATCGGGCCCTTCCGGAGGACCTCACCCTCGCCGTCACCCACGCCGGGTACTACCCGTCCCTCGTCTGCGACGTCGTCGAGTCGGCCGTCGCGGGGGACGAGGTCATCTCCCACCTGGTCCACCAGGAGACGACCTTCGACGACGAGACCGTCCGGCGCCACGTCACCGTCCTGGTCGTGACACCGCAGCGGCTCGTCATCGCGCACGCCGACGACTTCTCCGAGCCGGGCGCCCCCGCGACGGCGACTGCGACGACCGAGACCGTGCCGCTCGCGGCACTGCGCGGCGTGATGGTCACCCACGTCGTCGCACACCCCGAGTCGTTCACCCCGGGCACGCACAGCCGCGACATCACGCTCACGATCGGGTGGGGGGCCGTCAGCCGGGTCGACCTGCTGCCCGCGCAGTGCGCCGACCCGGAGTGCACCGCCGACCACGGCTTCGAGGGAACCGTGGCCTCCGACGACATCAGCCTGCGGATCAGTGCGGCCGCGGACGGCGAGAGTGCCGTCGACGCGGCGCTCGCGTTCGCCCGCACCCTGTCCGCCAGCATCGGTGGTGGGGTGGCCCGGCGGTGACGTCCGGGCCGGGCGTGCCCGACTGGTCGGCGGCCACGCTCGCGTCGGTGCTCCCGTCGGTGGCCGACTCGCTCGGCGTGTCAGGGTTCGCCGGAGCCGACCGCTTCGGGCTGCCGCCCGCGCCGCGCAGCGTCGTCGTCCTCGTCGACGGGCTCGGCTACGACCTGCTCGCCCAGCGCAGCGGCCACGCCCCCTTCCTGCGCCAGCACCTCGCGGCAGCCAAGCGGATCCCGTGCGGCTTCCCGACGACGACGGCCACCTCGATGGGCTCCTTCGGGACCGGCCTGCCGTCGGGGTCGCACGGCCTCGTCGGCTTCCAGGTGCTCGACCCGGCCACCGACCGCCTCCTCAACGAGCTGTCGTGGGAGGACGGTCCGGATCCCTTTCGCTGGCAGCCCCGGCGCACCGTCTTCCAGGCAGCGCAGGACGACGGCGTCAGCGTCACCCGGGTCGGCCCGCACTACTTCGACGGGTCCGGGCTGACGAACGCGGCGCTGCGCGGCGGCCGGTTCGTGGCGGCGCGGCACCTCGGCGAGCGGGTGACCGCCAGCGTGGAGCGGGTGGCAGCGGCCCGCCGATCACTCGTCTACCTCTACTGGGGCGACGTCGACAAGATCGGCCACGTCCACGGCTGCCAGTCCTGGCAGTGGGGCGACGAGGTCGAGTCGGTCGACCGGGCCCTGGCCTCCCTCGCCGAACGGGTCCCGGACGACACGTCGATCGTCATCACGGCCGACCACGGCATGGTGGACGTGCCGTTCGACCAGCGCCTCGACCTGGCCCACGAACCCGAGCTCATGGACGGCATACGGCACCTCGGTGGCGAGCCGCGCAATCTGCAGCTCTACCTGCGACCGGGCACCGCCGAGACGGTGGCGCAGGCCTGGCGGGAGCGGCTCGGCAGCCTTGCCCGGGTCATGACGAGGGAGCAGGCCGTCGACGAGGGCTGGTTCGGTGCCACCGTCCCGGAGGTGCTGCCGCGGATCGGGGACCTCGTGGTGACGATGCAGGACCGCTTCGCCGTGGTCCACTCGGGCCTCATGCGCAAGGAGATCCTCGCATTGCTCGGGGTGCACGGCTCGACGAGCGAGGAAGAGCTCGCCGTGCCCGTCATCGTCGTGCCGCCCCGCCGGGCTGCACTGGGTCGCTAGGCTGCCGCCTCGTGGCTGAGCTCCTCTTCTTCACCGGGACCATGGACAGCGGCAAGTCGACCCTCGCCCTGCAGATGGACCACAACCACGCCGCTCGTGGCCGCACCGGGCTCATCTTCAGCCAGCACGACCGCGCCGGCGCCAACATGCTCTCGTCACGACTCGGCCTCTCGACCGGCGCGATCGAGGTCGATGACGACCTCGACTTCTGGGAGGTCATCGTCGAGCGCGCGACCGCGGGCCAGCACATCGACTACCTGATCTGCGACGAGGCCCAGTTCTACAGCTCGGCGCAGGTCGAGCAGCTGGCCCGGGTGGTCGACGAGATGGACATCGACGTGTTCGCCTTCGGCATCACGAGCGACTTCCGGACCGAGCTGTTCCCGGGCAGCAAGCGTCTCGTCGAGCTCGCCGACCGGGTCCAGGTGCTCCAGGTCGAGGCCCTGTGCTGGTGCGGGCGCCGCGCCACCATCAATGCACGCGTCGTCGACGGGACCATGGTCGTCGAGGGGGAGCAGGTCGTCGTGGGCGACGTGGCCTCCGCCGAGGTCGGGATCGTCGAGTACGAGGTGCTCTGCCGCCGGCACTACATGCGCCGTATGACGTCCCACGCCGCCCGCGCGGCCTCCCCCTCGCCCGCGCTGCTGCCCTTCGACCTCGACGTCTGCCCGCTGCCGCCCCAGCCGGTCACGCAGCCGGGCGCAGCTTCCGACTGAGCCGCTCGAACCCGTCTCGCTCGATCGTCGCGACTCGGGTCAGTCGGGCTTCTTGCCGAACATGATGTCGTCCCAGCTCGGCACGCTGGGCCGACCCGACTTGCGGGCCGCAGGTCGCTTCTGAGCCGGCCCCGGGCGTCGCGGCTCGGGGGCCGCCACCTGGTCCGAGTCGTTCCCGCTGGCGGTGGGCAGGTCCTTCGTGGCCACCTCCGTCAAGGGGCGCTGGCTGCCGTTGCGGGTCGCGACGGGTTCCGGCGTCGCCTCCGGCTCGGGGTCCCGCGACCGCGCGGGGTCGGGCGTCGCCTCCCGTTGCGGCGAGGGGTCGGGGGCGTCTTCGGCTTCCGCGGCCGCAAGGGAGTCCGGCGCCGAGGCGGCTGTCTCCGGGAGGTCGTCGTCACCGCCGGTCAGCTCGCCGCGCCGGTCCTCCTCGGCCGGCTCCGCGAAAACGGCGTCGGGGTCGTCCTCGGGGTGCGGGTGCGCGGCCGGCGGGTCGCCCGCCTCCTCGAGGGAGACGGCCAGCGGCGTGAGTGGCAGTGCCTCGTCGGGGGCGGCGTCGATGCCCGGGGCGTCCGTCGCGCGCGGTCGGCGCCGGCGGCCGCGGCGTGCACTCCGCTCGCGCATCGCCGCCATGAGGTCGATCGACTCGCCGTCACGCCGGCGCCGGTCGGGAGCGTCGAGCCCACCCTCGGCCTCGACGTCGTAGACCTCGCTCGGGCGGGCGTCGCGCAGGTGCGGCGCCGGGATCGGACCCGCGGGCTCGACGTCCTCGTCGGCGCTGAGCCAGCGTGCCTCGTCGTCGAGGGCCTGCACCGTGCGCGCCAGCAGGTCGAAGGACCATTCCGCCTGCCGCTGCCGCCCGCCGGCGTTGAAGAAGACGATGACGGTCCAGCGGCCCTTGTGGTCGCGCCGCGAGTCCCAGCGGGCCGTGCTCGAGTCGATCTGCCGAGACCGGAGGCGCTCGTCGACACGGCTGCCGAGCAGGCCCGCGCTGGGCCCGCCGCCGGCGGACCGGAGCCGCACCTGCCGCCCCAGCATCGCCACGTGCTCACGCTCGGCGAGGATCGGCCCCTCGTAACGGCGCACCTTCTCGACCGTCCAGCCGGCGCGCTCCGAAGTCTCCTCCGCCGTGAGACCGCCGCGGATCATGGCCTGGACGTCCTTGGGGCGCAGCCCTCCGTCCATCTCGATCTGCAGCTGCCCGAGGCGGGGCCGGTCCCGCCGCACCGCTGCCCGCAGCGGCTCATCGAGCGGCACCCGGTAGCGGTTGCCGCCGTCGTCCCCGAGGATCAGGTGCGCCCCGTCCTCGTGGACTCCGATGAGCCGAAGGTCCTGCATCGATGGGTCTCCCGGGTCGGTCGTCAGGTCCATGCCCCACCGAGCATGCCACCCGGCCCCGGCCCGAGAAAGCGTCCACGCCGCACCGGACCGGTTTCTCGCGCCTGCACGCGGCCTGAGACAGTGAGGTCATGGACCCCTACGACGCCATCCTCCTCGTCAGTTTCGGTGGCCCCGAGGCACCCGACGAGGTCATGCCCTTCCTGCGCCGCGTGACGAGCGGGCGAGGCATCCCGGACGAGCGGCTCGTCGAGGTCGGCCAGCACTACTACCACTTCGGTGGTCGTAGCCCCATCAACGATCAGAACCGCGCCCTGCTCGCCGCGCTCCGCGCCGAGCTCGACTCCCGCGGCGAGGAGATCCCCGTCCTCTGGGGCAACCGCAACAGCGCCCCCTTCATCACCGACGCGCTGCGCGAGGCGTATGCCGCTGGGCACCGTCGCGTCGTCGCGGTGACGACGAGCGCGTACTCCTCCTACTCCTCGTGCCGCCAGTACCGCGAGAACCTGGCGGACGCGGTGGCGCAGCTCGCCGAGGACGGCATCGAGATCACCGTCGACAAGATCGCGCCCTACGCCCCCCGCCCCGGCTTCAAGCAGGCGAACCTCCAGCGGCTCGTCGAGTCGATACGCGCGATCGACGGCGCTCCCGACGCCGAGGTCGCCCTGCTGTTCGTCACGCACTCCATCCCGACGGCGATGGACGAGACCTCCGGTCCCGGTGACGGCGATGGCGACCTCTACCAGCGCCAGCACCTGGCTCTCGCGTCGGCGCTGACCGAGGAGAGCAACGAGATCCTCGGTCGCGACCTCACCGGCGAGCTCGTCTTCTGCTCCCGGTCCGGGCCGCCCAGCCAGCCCTGGCTCGAGCCCGACGTCAACGACCGGATCAAGGAGCTCGCCGGGGAGGGGGTGCGCACCGTCGTGCTCGCCCCCATCGGGTTCGTGTCCGACCACATGGAGGTCGTCTTCGACCTGGACACGGAGGCGGCCGAGACCGCCGAGGGAGCCGGCGTCCGCCTCGTCCGCGTCCCCACCGTCGGGACGCTGCCCACCTTCGTGCATGACCTCGTCGACGCGGTCGAGGACCGTGCCGCAGAGGCGCGCGGCGAGGCCGTGCCCGACTTCCCCGGCCGGATGCCGTCGGTCTGCGCTCCCGGATGCTGCCCGAACCTCCGCGCGGCCCGGCCCGCCCTGTGCGGGCGGGATTGAGGGGGCACGGGATGGAGGGCATGATCGACCCTGACGCGTTGGTCGAGCTCGAGCGGCTCTGCGTCGAGTTCGCTTCTCGGGCAGGGCGGTTCATCCACGACGAGCGGCCCCAGCGGGTTCGCGTCGCCGACACGAAGTCGAGCGAGACAGACGTCGTGACCGTCATGGACCGCCGCTCGGAGGAGCTGCTGCACGGCCTCATCCGGGCGGCGCGGCCGGACGACGGCATCCTCGGCGAGGAGGGCGCGCAGGTGTCCGGGCGGTCCGGCCTCACCTGGGTCGTCGACCCGATCGACGGCACCGTCAACTACCTCTACGACATCCCGGCCTATGCCGTCTCCGTCGCCGTCGTCGTCGGCAACCCCAGTGTGCCGGGCGAGTGGCGGCCGGTGGCCGGCGCGGTCTCGGACCCCTGCCGGGGAACGGTCCACCACGCCCGCCGCGGGGGCGGCGCCTGGACCCGGCCGGACCGCGGCGTACCCGGCGAGCCGAGCCGTCTTGCTGTCTCCACCGAGGACGCGCTGGCCCGCGCCCTCCTAGCCACCGGCTTCGGCTACGAGGCGAAGGTCCGCGCCCGTCAGGCCGAGGTGCTGCTCGGTGTCCTGCCTCAGGTGCGTGACCTCCGCCGGATCGGGAGCGCCGCGCTCGACCTGGTTCGCGTCGCCGAAGGTACCGTTGATGCCTTCGCCGAGTCGGGCCTCAAGGCCTGGGACATGGCGGCGGGTTGGCTCGTCGTGGAGGAGGCCGGAGGGCGGGTGGTCGGGGTCGGGGACCACCCGGAGCCGGAGCTCACTGTCGCCGCGGGACCCGCCCTTGTCGAGCCGGTCCGCAGGCTGTTCACCGGCCGCTGAGCGACCCGTGATGACGGCCGGTGAAACGGATGTGACACCGGGTCCGCTTTGGGGCACAATCCGCCCACGAAACACTGTGTTTTGCTGCCCACGCGGCGGGAACAAAAGGTGGGGGATGCGACGTTGCTCCCACGCATGAGTTGAGGGAGTGAGAAGGCGACCATGGCTACTGATTACGACGCACCCCGCAAGACCGACGACGACCTCTCCGAGGATTCGCTGGAGGAGCTGAAGTCCCGTCGCGTCGACAAGAGCTCTTCGAGCGTCGACGTCGACGAGACCGAGCAGGCCGAGGGCTTCGAGCTGCCCGGTGCGGACCTCTCCGGTGAGGAGCTGTCGGTCCGGGTCCTGCCGAAGCAGGCGGACGAGTTCACCTGTTCGCGCTGTTTCCTGGTCCACCACCGCAGCCAGCTGGCCAAGGAGGTCGGTGGCCAGATGATCTGCACGGACTGCGCAGCCTGAGCGCCACAGCACAAGCAGTAGGGTCGGTCCCCGTGACCGACCCTTGCGCTTGTTCGGAGCAGGACGTGCAGATCCTCCGGATCGACCCCGAGCTGCCGCTGCCGGCGTATGCCCATCCGGGTGATGCCGGCGCGGACCTGCTCTCCCGGGTGGACGTCACGCTCGCGCCGGGGGAGCGGTCCCTCGTGCCGACGGGGGTGGCGCTGGCCCTGCCGGACGGGCACGTCGGCTTCGTCGTGCCCCGGTCGGGCCTCGCGACCCGGCACGGCGTCACCACGGTCAACGCGCCGGGCACGGTCGACGCGGGGTACCGGGGGGAGATCATGGTCAACCTGATCAACCTCGACCCGGTCGAGACCTTCACGATCCGTCGGGGCGACCGCATCGCCCAGCTCGTCGTCCAGCCGGTCGTCCGGGCCCGCTTCCTCGAGGTGGATTCGCTCGACGCCACCCAGCGGGGCGACACTGGACACGGGTCGACGGGCGGCTTCGGCGCCACCACGACCACACACGCGTAACACAAAGGACGGAACACCAACGTGGGACTCTTCAAGCGAGACAAGTCCGCGGGCCAGCAGCAGGACGACGCGCTCGCCCCGGAGGAGCGGCTCGACGACAGCCCCGTCGGCTCGGACGTCACGAGCGACGCGCCGTCGAGCCACGGACCGTGGGACCGCGGCGAGGTTTCCGACACGTCGGAGTACCTCAACCTCGGGTCGATCTGGCTCAAGGGTGTGCCCGGGATGGAGCTCCGGCTCGAGGTCAACGAACAGGAGCAGCAGATCACCGGCGTCACGGCAGTCCTCGGTGAGTCGGCTGTCCAGCTGCAGGCCTTCGCCGCCCCGCGCACCGAAGGCGTCTGGATCGAGATCCGCAACGAGATCGCAGGGACGATCACCGACTCGGGTGGGACCGCAGAGGTCGTCACGGGCGAGTTCGGTGAGGAGCTGCAGACCCGCATGCCACAGGCCGGACCCGACGGCCGGACGATGTTCGTGCCGGCCCGGTTCATCGGCGTCGACGGCCCGCGCTGGTTCCTCCGGGCGGTCGTCAGCGGTCGTGCGGCGATCGAGCCGGCCGCCGCCGATGCCATCCACGACGTGGTCCGGACGGTCGTGGTCGACCGGGGCGACGAGGCGATGCCGCCGCGTGAGCTGCTCCCGCTCCGGCTCCCGGACGCGGCGACGACCGACGTGCGGGTCGACCCGGCTGCTGCCCCGCGCCTGGACGACCTCAACCCGTTCGAGCGCGGTCCTGAGATAACCGAGGTCCGGTGAGGCATGACGCCCGAACCCCGAAACGCGCTCGGGCGCCTCGCCAAGCGGATGCTCCGTAGCTCCGCCGAGATCGACTCCGATGCCCTAGCGCAGGAGAGCAGCGACGTCGGTCTGCAGCACATCGGTGAGCTCGCGCCGCGCACGCTCGTGAGCGTGCGCGGCGAGGTCAGGTCCGTCACCTTGCGCCCGGCGGACGAGGTGGCGGCGCTCGACGCCGAGCTGTGGGACGGCACCGACGTCCTGCACCTCATCTGGCTGGGGCGGCGCAGCATCCCCGGCATCGCGCCGGGTGTGAAGCTGCAGGCGACCGGACGGGTCACCCGCCACCACGAGGTCCTGACGATCTTCAACCCGTCCTACGAGATCATCGGCCCGGATGGCCACCATGGCGGCTGAGCAGGAGCCGGCCGATCCGCTCGCACCCCAGCCCGCCTCTGGCGACGCTGAGGGCCGACCCGAGACGCGGGACCTGCGGCGCTACTCGACCGTCGAGGAGCTGCTCAAGGAGAAGCTGTCGGAAGCGATCGGCGGCTGGCGCGGGGCGGTCGAGAGCGCCATACCGACGCTGTTGTTCGCCGTCGTGTGGTCGGTGCGCCGCGACCTGCGCGAGGCGCTCCTCGCCGCCGGAGCGGCGGCACTCGTCTTCCTCGTCCTCCGCGTCCTCCAGCGCCAGGACGTCCGCTTCATCCTGTATGCCGCTGCCGGGGTCGGCATCTCCGCGTTCTTCGCGCTTCGCTCCGGTCGCGCCGAGGACGCCTTCCTGCCCGGCATGATCCAGAACGCCGGCCTGCTCGTGCTGCTCGTCGTGACGAACCTGCTCCGCTGGCCCGTCTTCGGCTTCGTCGTCGGCGTGGCGGAGCCGGAGGTGTTCGCCCAGGATCCGACCTGGTGGCGCAAGCACCGGGGGATCATCACCGTCGCCTGCCGGCTCGCCTGGGTGCTCGTCGCGCTCAACGTGGTGAGGCTCGGCATCATGGTCCCGCTCTACTTCGCGGAGCAGGTCGCGGCCCTGGCGGTGGCGAAGGTCGCGCTCGGCTGGCCCGCCTACCTCGTCGCCCTCACCGCGATGGGGGCGATCCTCGTGCGGGGCCGCACCCCGATCGACACCACCGCAGCCGGCTCCTGAGCCGACCGTCTCGGCCGTCAGGCCGGGGCGGCCGGCCGGGACGGGTCAGGCGTGGGCCGTGCGCGGACGGACGTCGGGGGCGAGGAGCCGCTGCAGGTCGGCCTCCTGCTCGCTCGTCGTGATGAAGAGCAGCTCGTCGCCGCCCTCCATCGCGTCGTCCAGCGTCGGCGCGATCGGTCGTTGCCGCCGGATGATCGCGACGAGCACGGTGTCCTCCGGCCACGTCACGTCACCGATGCGCCGGCCCACGAACTCGCTGCGATCGGGCAGGGTGATCTCGACCATCGAGGCCCGCCCCTGCTGGAACTCGAAGATCCGGACGAGGTCGCCGATGCTGACGGCCTCCTCGATGAGGGCCGTCATGAGACGCGGTGTCGAGACCGCGACGTCGACACCCCAGGACTCGTCGAACATCCACTCGTTCTTGGGGTTGTTGACGCGGGCCACCGTCCGGGGCACCCCGAACTCGGTCTTGGCGAGCAGGGACACGACGAGGTTGGCCTTGTCGTCGCCGGTCGCGGCGACGACGACGTCGGACTCCTCGAGCCGGGCCTCCTCGAGCGCGGACAGCTCGCAGGCGTCGGCGAGCAGCCAAGAGGCCTCGGGGACCCGCGACGCCTGGACGTCGTCGGCGTCCTTGTCGATGAGCAGCACCTGGTGGCCGCTCGCGAGCAGCTCCCTGGCGATGGACCGGCCCACGCTGCCGGCCCCGGCGATCACGACACGCATCGGACTCCTCAGACTCAGGTGGTGACGGGCGGCTGGTCGCAGATGCGCTCGACCCGCGCCATCTCGGTGCGGCGCACGGCGAGGTGGACGAGGTCGCCGGCCTGGACGACCGTCTCCGGCTCGGGGAGCACGCCCTCACCGAGCCGGGTCAGGTAGGCCACGCGGCTGCCGGTGAGCTGCTCGACGTCGGTGAGCGGAAGGCCGACCCACTCGTCGGCCAGGGGGACCTCGGCGATGACGATCTTGCCGCTCGGGTCGGTCAGCTCCGGCATCGCCCCCTGGGGCAGGAGCCGCTGGATCATCTGGTCGGCCGCCCAGCGGACGGTCGCGACGGTCGGGATGCCGAGGCGCTGGTAGACCATCGCGCGCTGGGGGTCGTAGATCCGCGCCGCGACGTGCTCGACGCCGAACGTCTCGCGTGCCACGCGCGCGGCGAGGATGTTGGAGTTGTCGCCACTGCTCACGGCGGCGAAGGCGTAGGCCTCCTTGATGCCCGCGGCGACGAGGGTGTCCCGGTCGAAGCCGATCCCGGTCACGGTCTGGCCCTCGAACTCTGCGCCGAGGCGCCGGAAGGCCGACGGGTCGGCGTCGATGACGGCCACGTCGTGGCCGATGCGACCGAGCGTGCGGGCGAGGGTCGACCCCACACGGCCACAGCCCATGATGACGAAGTGCACGATCGCGACGCTACACCAGCCACGCACGCGGCTCACGTGTGCGCGAACGTGTGCTGAGCGGCATACAGTGTCCTGCGTGCCAGGCTCAGGTTCGCTGCTGAAGCGCGTCCTCGTCGGACGTGCGATGCGAAGCGACAGGCTGGGCGAGACGCTCCTGCCGAAGCGCCTCGCCCTGCCCATCTTCGCGAGCGACGCGCTCTCGTCCGTCGCGTACGCCCCCGACGAGATCCTCCTCACCCTCGGGGTCGCCGGAGGGGCCTTCGCGACGACCCACAGCTGGCAGGTCACGCTCGGCGTCATCGCCGTCATGGTGGTCGTCGTCGCCTCGTACCGGCAGAACGTGCACGCGTATCCCTCGGGCGGCGGGGACTACGAGGTCGCGACCGTCAACCTCGGCCCGAAGGCCGGGCTCACCGTCGCGAGCGCCCTCCTCGTCGACTACGTCCTGACCGTCGCGGTGTCGATCTCCTCGGGGGTCGCGAACGCGGCGACCGTCCTCGACTTCGTCCGCGGCCGGGAGGTCATCGTCGCGGTCGTGCTCATCGCCCTGCTGACGGCGATGAACCTGCGGGGGGTGCGCGAGTCGGGCCGAGCGTTCGCCGTGCCGGTCTACGCCTTCATGCTCGGGATCATCGGGATGGGCCTCTACGGGCTCGTCCAGCACCTCACCGGGACGCTCCCCGCGGCCGAGAGCGGGTCGCTCACGCTCGTGCCCGAGGGCAGCCAAGAGCTCACGGGCTTCGCAGCCTTCTTCCTCATCCTGCGGGCGTTCTCGTCGGGGAGCGCCGCCCTGACCGGTGTCGAGGCGATCTCGAACGGGGTGCCGGCCTTCCGCAAGCCCAAGAGCCACAACGCCGCGACCACCCTGCTCATGATGGGCACGCTCTCGGTCGTGATGCTCAGCTCGATCATCGCGCTCAGCCACTGGACCGGCGTCAAGATCGCCGACGACCCGTCGAGGCAGCTGCTGCGGAACGGTGTGCCGGTCGGGGACAGCTACGTCCAGGACACGACCATCGGCCAGCTCGCCACGACGGTCTTCGCGAACTTCCCGATCGGCATCGCCTTCGTCTCCATCGTGACCGGCCTGATCCTCATCCTCGCGGCGAACACCGCCTTCAACGGCTTCCCGGTGCTCGCCTCGATCCTCGCCCGGGACGGCTACCTGCCGCGGCAGCTGCACACCCGAGGCGACCGGCTCGCCTTCTCCAACGGCATCCTCATCCTGTCGGGCGCCGCGATCGTGCTCGTCATCGTCTTCCGGGCCAGCGTGACCGCGCTCATCCAGCTCTACATCGTCGGTGTCTTCGTCTCCTTCACGACGAGCCAGATCGGCATGATCCGGCACTGGACGCGGCACCTGCGCCTCGAGCGCGACGCCAAGGTCCGGCACCGGATGCAGCGTTCCCGGATCATCAACTCCATCGGCGCCGTGATGTCGGGGACCGTGCTCGTCGTCGTGCTCATCACGAAGTTCCAGGCGGGCGCGCGGTACGCCATCGCGGCGATGATCGTCCTCTACGTGCTGATGCTCGGGATCAAGCGGCACTACAACCGGGTGCAGACCGAGCTCGCCGTGGACTGGGAGTCGGACCGGCCCATCCTGCCCTCGCACGTCCACGCCATCGTCTGTGTCTCCAAGATCCACAAGCCGACCCTGCGCGCCCTCGCCTACGCCCGGGCCAGCCGGCCCTCCTTCCTCGAAGCCGTGACGGTCGACGTCGACCCGGAGGAGACGCGCGAGCTGCTCGCCGAATGGGCCCGGCACGACATCCCCGTGCCCCTCAAGGTCCTCGCCTCGCCCTACCGGCAGATCACCCGTCCGATCCTCGACTATGTGAGGTCGATCCGGAGCGACAGCCCGAGGGACGTGGTCACCGTCTACCTGCCCGAGTATGTGCTCGGCAAGTGGTGGGAGCAGCTGCTCCACAACCAGAGCGCCCTGCGCCTCAAGGCCCGGCTGCTCTTCACCCCGGGCGTCATGGTCGTGAGCGTGCCGTGGCAGCTCGCGTCCTCCGCCGGGGCCGAGCGGGCCTGGATCGACGAGCCGCCGATCAGTGGCTCGGTCCGTGGGGGCGGGCGATGAGCGCCCAGGGCCGGCGTCCGCGCCCGCGGCAGGGTGACGCACCGTCGCTCGTCGGCTCGGAGTGGGAGCTCGAGGTCGGGCCGGTCGCCCACGGTGGCCACTGCGTGGCGCGGCACGAGGGCCAGGTGGTCTTCGTCCGGCACACGCTGCCCGGCGAGCGGGTCCGCGCCAGAGTGACCGAGGGCCGGGTCGGGGACCGGTTCGTGCGTGCGGATGCCGTGGAGGTCCTCGTCGCATCGCCACACCGCGTCGAGCGGCCGTGTCCGTATGCCGTCCCCGGGCAGTGCGGCGGCTGCGACTTCCAGCACGTGGCCATGCCGCACCAGCGCGAGCTCAAGGCGGCGGTCGTTCGCGAGCAGTTCGCCCGGATCGCGCACCTCGACGTCGACGTGGAGGTGCGGCCCGTCCCAGGGGACCGGGACGGCCTCCGGTGGCGCACCCGGGTCGAGTTCGCGGTCGACGAGTCGGGACGCGCTGGCCTGCGGGAGTACCGGTCCCGGCGGGTCGTGGCGATCGACGACTGCCTCATCGCCACCGACGGCGTGCTCGCTTCCGGGGTCCTCGACACGGACTGGACCGGGGTCGACTCCGTCGACGTGGTCGACGCCGCCCATCCGGAGGAACCGGTGCTCGTGCCCGTCGCCGGCGGCGAGGCCGCCGACGGGGGACTCGTCGGTGAGCTGGCCCGGGACGGCGACTGGACGGGGGAGTACGTCGTCGCGGCGCGCGGCTTCTGGCAGGTCCACCCGGGCGCGGCGACGACGTTCCTGACGAGGGTCGTCGCCCACCTCGATGTGCGGCCCGGTGACCACGTGCTGGACCTCTATGCCGGGTCCGGCCTGTTCACCCTGCGGCTCGGCGAGCTCGTCGGCCCCGCCGGTGCCGTGCTCGGCATCGAGGGCGACGACCGGGCCGTGAAGAACGGCATCGACAACTGCGCCGACCTGACGACGGTCGAGTGGCGGGCCAACCGCGTCGACCGTGAGCTGACCTCGCTCGTGGCGCAGGGCATCACCGCCGACCTCGTCGTGCTCGACCCGCCACGGACCGGGGCGGGCAAGGACGTCGTGACCTCGGTCGCCGCGATGACGCCCCGCCGGGTCGTCTACGTCGCCTGTGACCCCGCGGCCCTGGCCCGGGACGTCGACGCCTTCGCCTCGCACGGCTACCGGATGTCGCATCTAGAGGCGTGGGACGCGTTCCCGATGACGCACCACGTCGAGTGCATCGCCGTGCTCGAACCGGCCGAGTAGCCCGGGCTCGCGGGCTGGTACGTTCCTGTCCGCAGCCCCACCTCGTCGTCGAGAGGACACCGACGTGTCGTTCAGCTATCCCGTCGCGGTCAAGTTCTCCGAGATCGACATGGCCGGGGTCGTCTTCAACTCGCACTACCTCACCTGGTGCGAGGACGCGAAGTGGGCCTTCCTCGACAGCGTCGGCTTCGGCCCGTACCGGTTCGCCCAGGAACGGGCCAACGCCCTCGTCCGCCACGCCGAGATCGACTGGGTGGCCAGCCTGCAGCCGCTCGACCGGGCCGAGATCCGGGTCTCGGTCACGAGCGTCGGGGCGTCCTCGTTCACGCTGTGCCACGAGATCTGGCGGGCCGGCGCCGACCCCATCCTCACCGCGACGTGCGTCATCACCTATGTCTGGGTCGACTCGGACACGGGGGCCAAGGCCGACATGGACCCGGCCCTGCGCCGCGCCCTCGCCCCCGCCTGAGCCAACCGCCGTGCGGAAGCACGCTGGGCGGCATACCTCCTCGTTTGGGAGAGGACCCACGGCGCCACCGGGGCTGACAAGCGATGGCCCATGTGGTTAGATATCTTGATATCAAGATAAATCGATCCTGACGCTGGAAGGAGCCCGACGTGGGCAGTGTTGACAGCTTCAAGACCAAGGGGACGCTCGAGGTCGGGGACAGGTCCTACGAGATCTTCCGCCTCGCGGGCGTCGAGGGGCAGGAGACGCTCCCGTACAGCCTCAAGGTCCTCCTCGAGAACCTGCTCCGGACGGAGGACGGCGCGAACATCACCGCCGACCACATCCGGGCGGTCGGCTCCTGGGACGAGAGCGCCGAGCCGGACACGGAGATCCAGTTCACCCCGGCCCGCGTCATCATGCAGGACTTCACCGGTGTGCCGTGCATCGTCGACCTCGCGACGATGCGCGAGGCGATGGCCGACCTCGGCGGCGACGCGAAGAAGATCAACCCGCTCGCTCCGGCCGAGCTCGTCATCGACCACTCCGTCATCATCGACGTGTTCGGCCGTCCCGACGCGTTCGCCAAGAACGTCGAGATCGAGTACGAGCGCAACCGCGAGCGCTACCAGTTCCTGCGCTGGGGCCAGACCGCCTTCGACGACTTCAAGGTCGTCCCGCCGGGCACCGGCATCGTCCACCAGGTCAACATCGAGCACCTCGCTCGGACCGTCATGACCCGCGAGGGCGATGCGGGCGTCGTGCAGGCCTACCCCGACACGTGCGTCGGCACCGACTCGCACACGACGATGGTCAACGGGCTCGGCGTGCTCGGCTGGGGCGTCGGCGGCATCGAGGCCGAGGCGGCCATGCTCGGTCAGCCCGTCTCGATGCTCATCCCGCGCGTCGTCGGCTTCAAGCTGTCCGGCTCCATCCCCTCCGGCGCGACGGCGACCGACGTCGTCCTCACGATCACCGAGATGCTCCGCGAGCACGGCGTGGTCGGCAAGTTCGTCGAGTTCTACGGCGAGGGCGTGGCCCAGGTGCCGCTCGCGAACCGCGCGACGATCGGCAACATGAGCCCCGAGTTCGGCTCGACCTGCGCGATCTTCCCGATCGACGACGTCACCCTCGACTACCTGCGCCTCACCGGCCGCTCCACCGAGCAGGTCGCCCTCGTCGAGGCGTACGCCAAGGAGCAGGGGATGTGGCTCGACCCGTCCCGCGAGGCCCGCTACTCCGAGCGCCTCGAGCTCGACCTGTCGACGGTCGTGCCCTCGATCGCCGGGCCGAAGCGGCCCCAGGACCGCATCGAGCTCTCCCGGGCCAAGGAGCAGTTCCGCAACGACCTCAAGAACTACGTCGTGCAGGGCAACACGATCGAGAAGAGCTCGCTCGACCGGGAGCTCATGGCGACGTTCCCGGCGTCGGACGCGCCGACCTACGACGCCGACCAGGTCTCGGAGGCGGCCGGCAAGCCCACCCGCTCGCCCGCCGCGACGAACGGCCGGGCCAGCAACCCCGTGTCGGTGACGCTCGACGGACAGGACGTGGCGATCGACCACGGCCACGTCGCGATCGCCTCGATCACGAGCTGCACCAACACCTCGAACCCCTCGGTGATGATGGCGGCCGCGATGCTCGCCAAGAACGCCGTGGAGAAGGGCCTCGGTGTCGCGCCCTGGGTCAAGACCTCGATGGCGCCCGGCTCGAAGGTCGTCACGGGCTACTACGAGAAGGCCGGCATGTGGCCCTACCTCGAGAAGCTCGGGTTCCACCTCGTCGGCTACGGCTGCACGACGTGCATCGGCAACTCCGGGCCGATCATCGAGGAGGTCTCGCAGGCCGTCGCCGACGGTGACCTCGCCGTCGTGTCGGTCCTCTCCGGCAACCGCAACTTCGAGGGCCGGATCAACCCGGACGTCAAGATGAACTACCTGGCGAGCCCGCCGCTCGTCATCGCCTACGCCCTCGCCGGCACGATGGACTTCGACTTCGAGGCCGACGCGCTCGGCAAGGACTCGGACGGCAACGACGTCTTCCTCCGCGACATCTGGCCCTCCCCTGAGGACGTCGAGCGCACCATCGCGGCGAGCATCAGCACGGAGATGTTCAGCGAGGACTACGCCGACGTGTTCGCCGGCGACGAGCGCTGGCAGTCGCTGCCCACCCCGCAGGGTGACACCTTCGAGTGGGACGGCGAGTCGACCTACGTCCGCAAGCCCCCGTACTTCGAGGGCATGACGATGGAGCCGGCCCCGGTCTGCGACATCGACGGCGCCCGGGTCCTCGCCAAGCTCGGCGACTCGGTGACGACCGACCACATCAGCCCGGCCGGCTCGATCAAGGCCGACAGCCCCGCGGGCAAGTACCTCGCCGAGCACGGCGTCGAGCGCAAGGACTTCAACTCCTACGGCTCGCGCCGTGGCAACCACGAGGTCATGATCCGCGGCACGTTCGCGAACATCCGCCTGAAGAACCAGCTCCTCGACGGCGTCGAGGGCGGCTTCACCCGCAACTTCCTGGCAGGCGGCGAGCAGACGAGCATCTATGACGCGTCGATGGCCTACCAGGCCGCCGGTGTGCCGCTCGTCGTCCTCGCCGGCAAGGAGTACGGCTCGGGCTCGTCGCGCGACTGGGCGGCCAAGGGCACGACCCTGCTCGGCGTCAAGGCGGTCATCGCCGAGAGCTACGAGCGCATCCACCGCTCCAACCTCATCGGCATGGGCGTCATCCCGCTGCAGTTCCCGGCGGGGGAGAGCGCGGACTCGCTCGGCCTGGACGGCACCGAGACCTTCTCGATCAGCGGCATCACCGCCCTCAACGAGGGCACGACGCCGCGGACGGTCCACGTGACGGCGACCAAGGGGTCCGGCGAGACGGTCGAGTTCGATGCGGTGGTCCGGATCGACACCCCCGGCGAGGCGGACTACTACCGCAACGGCGGGATCCTGCAGTACGTCCTCCGCTCACTCGTCGGAGCCAAGGCGTGAAGGCCTGACGGACACCCGGGGGCCCCGGGCGATCGCGCTGGCGATCGCTCGGGGCCCTTCCGGTCCCCGGTATGGCGGTCAGCGGGCCGATGCTCGCCCGCGCGGTCCGGCATGTGGCGGGCTAGCGTGGCGGAGTGAACGGCATACGGCTCGTCATCATGGCGGACACGCACGTGCCCAAGCGCGCCAGGGTCCTGCCGGCGGAGCTGTGGGAGCAGGCCGAGGCGGCCGACGCCGTGGTGCACGCCGGCGACTGGGTCGAGGTCGCGCTGCTGGACGAGCTCGAGGCCAGGTCGCGCCGGCTGATCGGGGTCTGGGGCAACAACGACGGTGCTGAGCTCCGTTCCCGGCTGCCCGAGGTGGCCCGGGAGGAGCTGGCGGGGGTGCGCCTCGCCGTCGTGCACGAGACGGGCCAGGCCACGGGGCGCGAGCAGCGCTGCGACGCGGCCTTCCCCGACGCCGACGTGCTGGTGTTCGGGCACAGCCACATCCCGTGGGACACGGTGACGCCGCGCGGCCTGCGGCTGCTCAACCCGGGCTCGCCGACCGACCGGCGGCGGCAGCCGCACTGCACCTACCTGACGGCGTTCGCGACAGCGGGCGAGCTCACCGACGTCGAGCTGCACCGGCTGCCGCGCTGAGGCTGGATGCCACCGGCTGCGGCGCCGTGAGGCAGCGACGTTCCAACCTGTGGTCGTTCTCGTTGGTCGCCGCGACGGCGAGGAGTCCGTCGTGACATCCTGTGCCCGTGACGCGTCCCCGCTTGTGGATCTGGGAGCCCCCAGAGGACTGGGCCCCGCAGCCGCCCAGCGAGAGTGTCGACGGCGTGCCCGTCGCCAGCCGGGTCTGGACCTCACCCGTGACGGAATCACCTTTTGCTGCAACCGAGCTCATTGCCTCGTGGAATGCCACCACACCGCTCTGTGCCTGGCTCGTGGTCGAGGGCCGGGTCCTCGGAGACGAGGCGTGGTCGGCCTGGTTCACCCTCGCGCGGTGGTCGGCCGGCGACCCGGAGGCCGGGTCGCCGGTGCGGCGGACCAGTCTGCTCGGCCAGGACCTGCCCGAGGGGAAGGTCGACACCGACACCTTCATTGCCCGAAACCCCTTCCGCCAGTTCCAGGTTCGCGTCAGCGCTTACACCGGACGCCCTGACGAGTGGCCCGATGTCAGGCTCGTCGCAGCCCTCGTCAGTGCTCCCGACCCGGTCGGTGAGGACAGCGCCCCGCCGTCGCCCACCGTGACGGAGCTCGGTGTCCCGCCCCTGTCGCAACGACGTCACGCCGGCACCTTCCCGCACTGGGACGGCGGGGGCGGCTCCTGGTGCTCGCCGACCGCGACGACGATGCTGCTCGGGTACTGGGGGCGCACACCGAGCGCCGAGGAGACGGCCTGGGTCGGTCACGACGTCGACCCCGAGGTCGTCCACGCGGTGCGCTCCGTCTTCGACGACGCGTACGGCGGCGCGGGCAACTGGGCATTCAACATCGCGTATGCCGCCGAGCGCGGGCTGCGCGGCTATGTGACCCGCCTCCGCGGGCTGGGGGAGGCGGAGCAGTTCCTCCGGGCCGGGATCCCGCTCGCGGTGTCCGTCCGGTTCACGCCGGAGGACCTACCGGGCGCGGTGTACCGGACGGAGGGCCACCTGCTGACGATCATCGGGTTCACCCCCGACGGCGACGTCGTCTGCAACGACCCCGGGTCACGCGGGGAAGCGAGCCCCGAGGCGGTGCGCATCGTGTTCCCGCGTGAGGCCTTCGAGCAGGCCTGGTGGGCCGGCAGCGGCGGCATCGCCTACGTCATCCACCCGCGGGACGTGTCCCTGCCAGCGGCGCCGACCCCGGAGCCGAACTGGGGCTGACGTGCCCGACACTGGTGGCATGACCGCCCACGTCCCTCCCGGCTGGCCCGAGGGCGTCCCCCCGGCCCACACCCCGGGGTGGGAGCACCGGGCCGTCCTCTGGCTGCTCGACCAGTGCCCGCCCGACTACCGCGCTCACGATGCCTGGCGGCGTCACCCGATCGCCCTGGCGTGGCTGGCGGGCAAGCACCTCGACGGCCAGGTCGAGGCGATGCGCGTGGCGTGGCGGGAGGCCCGGGTCGCGCTCGGTCCGCACCTGCCGCCCGAGGCGCTGCCCGAGGTGATGTCGCAGATCGAGGCCGAGGGGATCCGGCTGCTCGCTGCGTCGCGGTCGGTCCGGCTGCTCCTCGAGGCGCTGGAGGGCAAGGTGTTCGCACCCCGCCTGTGACCGGTGGGTCACGCGGCTCCCGGCTGAGCGGCATACGGTGTGACCCCCGGGGCGGATGGGGGACGCCGTAGACTCGACCGATGACATGCACGAGAGGACGACGCACAGCGTGAGCCTGCTGGAGACGATCACCGGCCCGGCGGACCTGCGGGCCCTGCCCGCGGAGCGGATGCCGGAGCTGGCCGAGGAGATCCGGGCGTTCCTGGTGGGCGAGGTGAGCAAGACCGGGGGCCATCTCGGACCCAACCTGGGGGTCGTCGAGCTCACCATCGCGCTGCACCGGGTGTTCGACTCGCCGCGCGATGCGATCGTCTTCGACACCGGCCACCAGTCCTACGTGCACAAGCTGCTCACCGGCCGGCACGACTTCAGCAAGCTGAAGAAGCAGGGAGGGCTCTCCGGCTACCCGAGCCGGGCGGAGTCCGAGCACGACATCGTCGAGAACTCACACGCGTCGACCGCCCTCTCCTGGGCTGACGGCATCGCGAAGGGAAGGCGGCTGCGCGGCGAGCGCGGCCGGCACACGGTGGCGGTGATCGGCGACGGGGCCCTGACCGGCGGGATGGCGTGGGAGGCGATGAACAACATCGCCGTGGACAAGGACCTCCCGCTCGTCGTCGTCGTCAACGACAACGAGCGTTCCTATGCCCCGACGATCGGTGGGCTCGCCGAGCACCTCGCGACGCTGCGGACGACCCGCGGCTACGAGCGGGTCCTCGCGTGGGGCAAGCGCTCGCTCGCGCGCACCCCTCTCGTCGGCGATGCGGTGTTCGACACCCTCCACGGGGTCAAGAAGGGGCTCAAGGACATCGTCGCCCCGCAGGGCATGTTCGAAGACCTCGGCCTCAAGTACTACGGGCCGGTCGACGGGCATGACGAGCAGGCCGTCGAGCGGGCGCTGCGCCAGGCACGTGAGTTCGGCGGCCCCGTCATCGTCCACGTCATCACCCAGAAGGGCCGCGGCTACCAGCCCGCGCTCGACGACATGGCCGACCACATGCACGGCATCGGCAAGATCAACCCCGAGACGGGCCTGCCGTTCGAGGTCGCCGGTCGGATCTGGACCGATGAGTTCAACGACGAGATGGTGCGCCTCGGCGCCGAGCGGGACGACCTCGTGGCGCTCACCGCGGCGATGCTCATCCCCGTCGGGCTGGACGGCTTCGCCGCCGCCTACCCCGAGCGGGTCTTCGACGTCGGCATCGCCGAGCAGCACGCCGTGACCATGGCCTCCGGACTCGCCTACACCGGACTGCACCCCGTGGTGGCCCTCTACGCGACGTTCCTCAACCGCGCGTTCGACCAGATGCTGATGGACTGCGCGCTGCATCGGGCCGGCGTGACGTTCGTGCTGGACCGGGCCGGCATCACCGGCAGCGACGGCCCGTCGCACAACGGTATGTGGGACATGACCCTGATGTCGGTCGTCCCCGGGCTGCGGCTCGCAGCCCCCCGCGACGGCGACCAGGTCCGGCAGCAGCTGCGCGAGGCGGTCGCCGTCACCGACGGCCCGACCGTGATCCGCTTCCCCAAGGGCGATGTCGCCGAGCCGGTCCGGGCCGTCCGCCAGGAGGGCGACGTCGACGTCCTCTTCGAGACCGGCACGGACGACGTCGACCTTCTCGTCGTCGGAGTGGGCGCCTTCGCCGGGTTGGCCGTCGACGTGGGGGAGAAGATCGCCGCGCTCGGTCACTCCGTGCGCGTCGTCGACCCGAGGTGGGTCCTGCCGGTCAGCCCCTCGGTCGTCGACCTCGCTGGGCATGCCGGTGCCGTGACCGTCATCGAGGACAACCTCGTCAGCGGCGGAGTGGGGGCCGCCGTGACCCACGCGCTGCGTGAGTCGGGACGCGACGTGCCGGTCCACCTGCACGGCATCCCCAAGCGTTTCCTCGACCACGCCTCCCGGGGCCAGCTGCTCGAGGAGCTCGGCCTCACGGCCGAGGCCATCGTCGCCGACCTCCAGCGGCGGCTCTCCTGACACCGGCGCCCCCCGATGGGCGGGGCGCTCCGGCGTGGAGGCGGCCCACATGCGCGATCCGCCATTGTGGTGTGCACCACTACGGATACCGCCAGTGGCCGGAACTACGGTCACCGGCAGCGGTTGGGTGACAACGGAATCTCGTTGCAGCAAGGGCGCGAGCACCCGGCCGGAGCTGGAGGACGTCCGTGTCGAAGCGTTGGAGCCTCGCCCTCGCGAGCAGCCTGATCACCCTGTCCCTCGCGGCCTGCGGCAGCCCCGGCCAGCCCGGCAGCGCCGCCAACGAGACGCCCGGGGGCGGCCAGGGGGCCGCCTCCGGCGAGCCCTACAAGGTCGGCCTCGTCTACTCGAAGAGCGGACCGCTCGCCACCTACGGTGAGCAGTACCGGCAGGCGCTCACCGTCGGCATCGACTACGCCACCAAGGGCGCCGGCGCGGTGGGCGGCCACAAGATCGAGATCAGCGAGCAGGACGACGCGGGCGACCCGGCCAAGGCCGTCGCCGCCGCCACCGACCTGATCGGCAAGGGCAACAAGATCATCGCCGGCTCCACCGCCTCCGGCGTCGCCCTCCAGGTCGCACCGATCGCCGCGGACAACAAGGTGCTCTTCATCTCCGGTCCCGCGGCCGTCGACGCCGTCACGGGCGCGAACAAGTACACCTTCCGCTCCGGCCGCCAGACCTGGCAGGACGTCGCGACAGCCGGCGCGATGCTGGGCGACGTCAGCGGGAAGAGGATCACCGTCCTGGCCCAGGACAGCGCGTTCGGCAAGGCCAACATCGCCGCGGTGACGGCAGTGCTCGGCGGCAAGGGCGGCAAGGTCGACTCCGTCGCCGTCCCGGCCGCCGCCACCGACTTCACGCCGTTCGCGACGAAGATCAAGGAGTCCAAGCCCGACCTGCTGTTCGTGGCCTGGGCCGGCACCAACGCGACGGCGATGTGGACGACGCTCGAACAGCAGGCAGTCTTCGACGCGACGAAGGTCGTGACCGGCCTCGACATCAAGCCGACCCACCCACTGTTCGGTGCGGCCGGAACGAAGATCGACTTCCTCTCCCACTTCTTCGATGGCGCAGCCGACAACGCCGTCTACCAGGCGCTCGACAAGGGCATGAAGGCGCAGAACGCATCCGTCGACCTGTTCACCAACGACGGCTTCGTCGCGGGTCAGATGATCGTCCACGCGCTCGAGGCGAGCGGCGACGACGCCGACAAGATGGTGGCGGCCCTCGAGG
Organism: Intrasporangium sp.; assembly: GCF_051961875.1. GTDB lineage: Bacteria > Actinomycetota > Actinomycetes > Actinomycetales > Dermatophilaceae > Intrasporangium_A. Next base: position 41,610 of record NZ_JBQCCV010000125.1, read on the forward strand.
GCTGGAAGTTCGAGGGCCCCAAGGGGCAGATGGAGATCCGCGCGGAGGACCACGCCCTGCTCCAGCCGATGTTCACCGCCAGCCTCAAGAAGGAGGGCGACAATGTTGTCCCCGTCCTCGGCAAGACGCTGGACGCCGCCACGGTCGCCCCGCCGGTCACGCCGTTCAAGTGATCGAGGCAACCGCAGTCGGCTGGCGGGTCGGCGGGGCGCGGATCCTCGACGACGTCTGCCTGTCCGTCGGGGCCGGTGAGCTGCTCGGCATCATCGGCCCGAACGGGGCGGGCAAGTCCTCCCTCGTCAACATCCTCTCCGGAGTGCGCCGCCCGACCACGGGGCGAATCGCGCTGGGGGACAGGGACGTCACGAGGACCAGCGCCACGAAGCGCGCGCGTATGGGGCTGGCCCGCTCGTTCCAGACGTCGGCGCTCTTCGACGGCCTCACCGCCGGCGAGAACGTCCGCCTCGCCATCCAGGCGTCCGGCGAGCGGCCCTTCTCGCCCTTCCGCCGCGCCGCGGGTGACGGGGCCGAGCAGATCGACGCGCTCCTGACAAGGGTCCGTATGCCGGGCCGCGCGGGCACCCTCGCGCGTGACCTCTCGCACGGGGACCGGCGCAAGCTCGAGCTCGCCATGGCCCTCGCGTCCGACCCCTCGGTCCTCCTTCTCGACGAGCCCATGGCCGGTGTCTCGGCCGAGGACGTCGACGGCCTGGCCGACATCATCGGCGAGGTCCGCGACAGGGGGGTCGCCGTGGCGATGGTCGAGCACCACATGCACGTCGTCCTGGGCCTCGCCGACCGGGTCGCGGTCCTGCACCACGGGCAGGTCCTCGCGACAGGGTCGCCCGACGAGGTCACCGCGGATGAGCGCGTCCAGCAGGCCTACCTCGGGGAGGCATTGTGAGCACAGACAAGCCAGCCGCGATCCTGCGGGTCGAGGACCTCCACGTGCGCTACGGCGGGTCACACATCCTGCAGGGCGTCTCGTTCGACGTCGCGTCGACGGGCGTCACCGCGCTGCTCGGGCGCAACGGCGTCGGCAAGACGACCACCCTCAAGGCGATCCTCGGCCTCGCACCGCGCACGGGACGGATCGTCGCGGCGGGCACGGATATCCAGAAGCAGGCGACGACGCGCATCGTGCGCGATGGCATCGGCTACGTCCCCGAGAACCGGGAGGTCTTCGCAGGCCTGACTGTCGAGGAGAACCTGCGCCTCGTCGACCGCGAGCGCGGCATCGACACGCCGGCCGTCCGACGGCTCTTCCCGGACCTCGTGAAGCGCCGCGGCCAGCGTGCCGGCACCCTTTCCGGGGGCCAGCAGCAGATGGTCGCGCTCGCCCGCGTCCTGCTCCGGCCGACCAGGCTGCTGCTGATCGACGAGCCGACCAAGGGCCTGGCGCCCAAGCTCGTCACCGAGGTCGCCGACGTGCTCGCCGAGGTCGCCCGCTCGACGCCCATCCTGCTCGTCGAGCAGAACCTGCCGCTCGTGCGGCGCATCGCCGACGACGTCGTCGTCCTCGACGCGGGCCGCGTCGTCCACCGCGGCTCGGCCGCGGACCTGATCGCCGATGCGGAGCGCACCCGCGAGCTGCTCGGCGTCTCCATGCGCAAGGAGGGCGCGGCGTGAACGACCTGCTCCTGCTCGTCGCCACGGGGCTCGGCCTCGGGGCGCTCTACTTCCTCGCCGCGAGCGGGCTCAGCCTCATCTACGGCCTCATGGGTGTGCTCAACTTCGCCCACGGCGCGTTCATGATGGCCGGCTCCTACGCCGGCTGGTGGACGATGACCTCGCTGCTGCCCGCGTCGACGGCTGTCGCCGCGCGGCTCGCCGCCGCCATCGCCGTCGCCCTCCTCGTCGGCGCCCTCGTCGGGTTCCTCGTCGAGGTCGTCCTCATCCGACCGCTCTACCGACACCACATCCAGCAGGTCCTCGTCACCGTCGGGCTCTCCCTCGCCAGCATCGCTGCGGCCCAAGGCATCTGGGGAGCCGACCCGAAGCCCCTGCCCAAGCCGCAGTGGATGACGCAGACCACGGAGCTGTTCGGGGCCCGCCTCCCGAACGACCGCTTCGTCTTCATCCTCGCCGCCCTCGCGCTGTTCCTCGGGCTGCTCGCGCTGCTCCACCTGACTCAGTTCGGCCTCGTGATCCGCGCGGGCGTGGAGAACCGCACCATGGTTGAGGCGCTCGGCATCAACGTCCGACGCACCTTCACCATCGTCTTCGCGATCGGGGGTGCCGCCGCAAGTGTCGCCGGCCTGCTCTACTCGCAGTACAGCGGGACCGTCTCGCCCGCCCAGGGTGGCTCGTTGCTCATCTACGCGTTCATCGTCGTCGTCATCGGCGGCATGGGATCGCTACCCGGCACCGCCGTCGCGGCCGTCGCGGTGGGACTGGTCCAGCAGCTCGCGAACTACTACGCCGCCAGCGGGGTCGGCGACCTGTCCGTCGTCCTCCTGCTCGCCCTTGTCCTGCTCCTGCGGCCCAGCGCCATGAAGGGGGCGATGGCATGAGCGCCGACTGGAGGGAGGACACGAACGAGGAACGAGTGAGGCCCGGAGCGCACGGAAGGGGCGCGACAATGAGCATGAGCTCCCCGACCCTCTCCAGCACGGCAGAGACGGGCCAGACCGCGACGAGCGGCGCCGCGCGCCACCCGCTGCACAGCTACAGGAGGCGACTGGTCCTCCGGCTGCTCCCGGCCGTCGTCATCGTCGCGGTCCTCGCCTACCTGCCCTATGTGCCGACCGAGCTGCCCGGGCTCTTGCCCGGCCGGGTCAACGGCCCGGGGTCGATGCAGCTGCTCGCCACGTGCCTCGTCATGGCCGGCATCGCCCTCAGCTACGACGTCATCTTCGGGCGGACGGGGCTGCTCAGCTTCGGCCACGCACTCTTCGTCGCGGCCGGCAGCTACCTGCTGACGATCGCGCTCTCGACGTGGTCGCTGCCCCTGTGGGCCTCGATCCCGGTCGCGCTCGGGCTCACCACGCTCCTCGCCCTGGTGGTGGGCGCGGTCGCACTGCGCGTCGGTGGTATCGCCTTCGCCATGGTCACCCTCGCCTTCGCGCAGGCGGCCTCGATCATCGTCCTGCGCAACCCGGGCGAGGTGACCGGCGGCGAGGAGGGCAAGAGCCTCAACCGGCACGCGATCCCGGACCTGCTCGTCGGTGTCGCCAACGCGCCCTACCGCTACTGGCTCGCGCTCGCGTTCGCCGTGTTCGCGGCCGTCGTCGTCACGCTCCTCGTCCGGTCCCGGGCCGGTCACGCCATGGCCGCCGTCCGCGAGAACGAGGGCCGCGCCGCCGTCCTTGGGCTGCCGGTCTACCGGGTCAAGCTGCTCGCGATCGTCGTCGGCGCCTTCCTCGGCGGTCTGGGCGGCATCGTGCACGCACTCGTCCTCGGCGGCGCCAACCCGCACCTCACGACCACCGAGTTCACCCTCGGCCTGCTCGTCATGGTCGTCCTCGGCGGCGCGGGCCGCACGTGGGGCGCCCTCCTCGGCGGGTTCCTCTACCACTACGCGGATGCCCGGCTCGTCGAGGTGAGCGGCTCGTCGCTGCTGCAGTCGCTGCCCGACGTCGTGGGACGGGTGCTGGCGCAGCCGCTCTTCATCCTCGGCATCTTCTTCGTCGTCGTCGTGTACTTCGCCCCGACCGGCCTCGCCGGACTGGGCGCCCGTCTGTTCCGGAAAGGACGTGCCTGATGACCACCGAACCCGCCTTCGTGATGGAACTGCCCGTCGGGAGTGTCGCGATCCACGACCTCACCGTCGGCACACCGGCCGACGACGCCCCGGTCGTGCTCGCCGTGCACGGCATCACCGCCAACGGCCTGTCCTGGCGTGAGGTGGCCGACGAGGTCGACCGTCGCCACGGCTCCGCGGTGCGCTTCCTCGCGCCCGACCTCCGAGGCCGGGCGGCGAGCGCCGCGGCGGCCGGTCCCTATGGGCTGCAGACGCACGTGGCCGACCTCGCCACGATCGCCTCCATCTTCGGGGCCCAGCCCGTGCTCGTCGGGCACTCGATGGGCGCCTTCATCGCCGGGCTCGCCGTCGCCACCCATCCCGATCGCTTCGCGGGAGCCGTCCTCGTCGACGGCGGCCTCGCCTTCCCGGCCCCCGAGGGGCTCGACATCGACGCGGCCCTCAAGGCCGTCATCGGCCCGGCTATGGACCGGTTGTCGATGCGGTTTGCCAGCCCCGCGGCATACGTCGAGTTCTGGAGCGAGCACCCCGCGCTCGGGCCGGCGCTGCACGGCCCGGCGGGGGACGCCCTGCGCGCCTATCTCGAGCACGACCTCGTGCCCGCCGACGGGCAGTGGCGCAGCAGCTGCGTCATCGAGGCGGTCCGGGCCGACGGCGCCGACGTCCTCACCGACGCCGAGACCCACGGTGCCGTGGCACGCGCCGCCGCGGACGGCACCGGCATGGACTTCGTCTGGGCCCACCGCGGACTGCTCGACGAGGCCCAGGGCCTCTACGACAAGGACCGCCTCGCTGCCCTCGGCGTGCCGGACGAGGTCACCGTGCAGGACGTCGACGCGAACCACTACACGGTCATCCTGGAAGAGCCCGGCGTGACCGCGATCGCGGACGCGATCGACCGCCGGCTCGCGGCCGTCCCGCCCCTCAGCGAGGCGTGAGGAGCAGGTCCCGCAGGCGGAGGGCGAGCTGGATCTCGAGGGCGCGGTCGGGCCGCTGCCAGGTGTCCCCGAGCAGCGCCGAGATCCGCTCCAGCCGCTGGGAGACCGTGTTGACGTGCACGTGCAGCTGCCCGGCCGCATGGCGCGGGCTCGCACCCGCCGCGAAGTATGCCGTGAGCGTGCCGAGCAGGTCCGTCCCCCGGCGCTCGTCGTAGTCCACGATGGGGCCGAGCACCCGCTCGACGTACTCTCCGATGTCCGGCTCGGAGCTCACGATGAGCCCGGCGAACCCGAGCTCCGTCGCCGCGCCACCCATGCCCCGGCGTCCCAGCGCGAGGAGCGCCCGGACTGTCCGGACGCCCTCGGCATGCGCCTCCGGGACGGCCGTGACGCCGGTGATCGGCCCCACGCCCGCCACCGTGGTCTCCGAACGACGGCTCAGCAGGGCCGCCATCGACTTCGCCAGAGCATCGGGGTCCTCACCGGGCACCAGGGCCACGACCGCCCCGTCGTGGGCTCCGACGAGGGCGTCCTCGCCGGCCAGGGTGCTCGTCGAGAGCAGGAGGCTGCGCGTCGTCGTGCCGACATCCCCGCGGACCACGAGGAGGCAGAAGGGGCGGTGCGGGTCGAAGCCGGCCGACCGCGCCAGAGAGACCCGGTCGTCGACCGTCCCGCGGGGGCTGACGAGGTCGGAGACAAGGCGGTTGCGCTCCTGCTGACGTGAGTCGGCCGCCGCGCGCTCGAAGAGCAGGACGAGTGCCGTGACGACCGCGGCGCGCTCCACGGTGCGACGGTCCGGATCGCTCAGTGACTCGACGCCGCCGACAAGGAGCGTGCCGAGCCGGTCGCGCATTGCGCTCACCGGAGCGACATAGACGCCGTCGACCTCGAAGAGCCGCCCCGTGCCCCAGGCCTCCTCGGTCGGCACGCCGAGGTCCTCGGGGACCGGCCCGGACTGGCTGCGCCGTTCGCCGGTCTCGTCGGCGAGCACCGCCCAGCCGCCCAGCAGCTCGGACAGCGACTTCGTGATGCCATCCACGCCGCCTCCCTCGAGGACGAGGGAGGCGAAGCGGTCGTGGGCCGCCGCAGCCTTCTCGACACCGGCGGCATACTGCCGGACCGTCTCGTGTGCTTGGGACAGGGCCTTCACGGCCTGCTCCGCGTCCGCCCGGGCGCGGGTCTGCACGAGGGTCACGGCGGCCAGCGTGGCGAGGCTGCCGAGGAGGGCGACCTCCTCGCGGGTGAACGGGCGGGGGGAACGGTTTGCGGCGAAGAGGACCCCGACGAAGTGCGACTCGACGATGAGCGGGGTGCCGCAGATCGCGATGATGCCCTCGTCGCCCACGCCGGAGTCGATGCTGGCCGTGTGGGCGAAGCGCTCGTCGTTCGTGTAGTCGGCCGTCCAGTACGGCTTGTGCGTCGAGGCGACGAGACCGCCGAGGCCGTCCCCGAGGGCGAGGCGGAGCGCCTGGAACCGTGCCGAGATCGAGCCGTCGGTGGCTCGCATGAAGGTGTCGCCGCGCTCCGGATCGTAGAGCGTGAGGTAGGCGAGGTCGGTCCGCATGAGGATCCGGGCGCGACGGACGATCGCGTCGAGGACCCCGGCGGGGTCGCTCTCGGTCGCCAGCTCGCGGGCGATGTCGAGCAGGGCCGACAGTGCGGCTTCACGGTCGAGGTGTGCGTCGCGCTCGTGGGTGATCCGCAGCGCCAGCTCACGGGCCCTCGTCGGGGCGGGAGCTGCGACGACGTCACCGACCGAGGCACCGGAGGCGACGAGGTCCAGCAGATGCAGCAGCTGGTCTCGTTCCTCAGCGTCCGGCACGGTGCCGATCCTAGGAGGGCCCGGGGTCACGGGGCGCGTGTGGTCGGGTCCGTCCGGCATCAGTGGGCGGTCCAGCCGCCGTCCATCGTGAACGATGAGCCCGTCACGGACGCTGCCGCAGGCCCGCACAGGAAGAGGCTGAGGGCGGCGACCTCGCTCGGCTCGACCAGCCGCTTGACGGCAACGGGGGAGAGCATGACGGTCTCCACGACCTCGGACTCCGGGATGCCGTGCGTGACTGCCTGGTCGTGGATCTGCTTCTCGACGAGCGGTGTCCGGACGTAGGCGGGGTTGACGCAGTTGGACGTCACCCCGTGGGCCGCACCCTCGAGCGCGGTGACCTTGGACAGGCCCTCGAGTCCGTGCTTGGCGGTCACGTAGGCCGACTTGAACTCGCTCGCCCGCAGCCCGTGGACGCTGGAGACGTTGATGACCCGGCCCCACCCTCGCGCGTACATGTGGGGGAGCGACTGCCGGATGAGCCGGAACGGCGAGGCGAGCATCAGGGCGATGATGAAGTCGAACTTCTCGAGCGGGAAGTCCTGGATCGGGGACACGTGCTGGATGCCCGCGTTGTTGACGAGGATGTCGATGTCGGTCGGCAGGGCGCCGAGGCCGTCGAGGTCTGACAGGTCCGCGACGACCGGCTCGATGCCTGGTTCGCGCGTGAGCGCTTCGAGACCGGCCGCGTCGAGGTCGACGGCGTGGACCCGGGCGCCGGCGTGCGCGAGGGCCGTGGCGATGGCCGCACCGATGCCGCTCGCCGCGCCCGTCACCAACGCGGTCCGGTTGCGAAGGTCGACCGTGTCGAGCGCGGGTAGGTGTGCGGAGAGGGGGGCGTCGGCCATGCGGGAAGACTAAGGACGGCCAGACCCCGTGCTCATGTGGTGACCCGACACATTCCGACCGGATCCATGTGGGCGGTCACGCCTCTCAGGACGAGGCGGAACCAAGGCCCCCAACCTCCGCTGCATCCTCGTCAGATGTCGCGCCTTCGGCGACACTTCCTCGACTCCGCTGCGGCCGGGCGCCTCCCCTTGCCGCGCTTCCTCGACTCCGCTGCGGCCGGGCGCCTCGCAAGCTCGGCCCCCTACCTCCGCTACATCTTCGTCAGCACGGAGCAAGCTCGGCCCCCAACCTCCGCTGCATCCTCGTCAGATGTCGCGGAAGACCTCGACCGTCGCGCCCAGCGCATTAAGGCGCTCGGCCAGGTCCTCGTAGCCCCGGTTGATCACGTAGACGTTTCGGAGCACCGACGTGCCCGGTGTCGCGAGCATGGCGAGGAGGATCACGACGGCCGGGCGCAGCGCCGGCGGACAGCCCACCTCGGCGGCCCGCCAGCGCGTGGGCCCCTCGACGATGACGCGGTGCGGGTCGAGCAGCTGGACGCGCGCCCCGAGCTTGGTCAGCTCGGTGAGGTAGATGGCACGGTTCTCGTAGACCCAGTCGTGGATCATCGTCGATCCCTGCGCCACCGCCCCGATGAGGGCGAAGAACGGCAGGTTGTCGATGTTGAGGCCTGGGAACGGCATCGGGTGGATCTTGTCGGTCGGTGCGTGCAGCGGGCCCGGGATCGTGGTCACGTCGACGAGACGGGTGCGGCCGTTGGCCGACCGGTACTCGTCCGAGATCCGGTACTTCATCCCCATGCCCTCGAGGGTCGCCAGCTCGATCTCGATGAACTCGATCGGGACCCGCTCGATGGTGATCTCGGAGTCGGTGACGACGGCCGCGGCGATGAGGCTCATCGCCTCGATCGGGTCCTCGCTGGGGGAGTACTCGACGTCGACGTCGATGTCGGCGACGCCGGTGACGGTGAGCGTCGTCGTCCCGATGCCCTCGATGGTGACGCCGAGCCTCTCCAGGAAGAAGCACAGGTCCTGGACCATGTAGTTGGGGCTCGCGTTGCGGATGATCGTGGTGCCGGGGTTGCGGGCGGCGGCCATGAGGACGTTCTCGGTGACCGTGTCGCCGCGCTCGGTGAGGATGATCGGGCGGGTCGGGCGGACCGAGGGATCGCAGGTGGCCTCGTAGGCGCCGTGGGTCGCCGTCACGTGGAGCCCGAAGTACCGGAGCGCCGCGAGGTGCGGCTCCACCGTGCGGGTGCCGAGGTCACAGCCCCCGGCGTACGGCAGCTTGAAGCTCGGGTGCTCGTGCAGGAGCGGCCCGAGGAACATGATGACCGTGCGGGTCCGGCGGGCCGCGTCGACGTCGATGGCCTCGAGGTCGAGGTGCTCGGGCGGCACGATCTCGAGGTCGTTGCTGTCCGGCAGCCACCGGGTGCGCACACCGATCGAGGCGAGGACCTCGAGGATCCGGTTGACCTCCTCGATCCGGGCGAGGTTGCGCAGCGTGGTGCGACCCCGGTTGAGCAGCGCGGCGCAGAGCAGGGCCACTGCCGCGTTCTTCGAGGTCTTGACGTCGATCGAGCCCGAGAGCTTGCGGCCACCGACGATGCGAAGGTGCTGCGCTCCTGGGTAGCCGACCGAGACGAACTCGGAGTCGAGCGCGTCACCGATCCGCGCGAGCATCTCGAGGCTCATGTTCTGCTTGCCGGCCTCGATGCGGGTCACCGCACTCTGAGACGTGCCGAGCAGCTCGGCGAGCTCGGCCTGGGTGAGGCCCTTGTGGCGTCGGGCGTCCCGGATGAGGCCGCCGATCCGTTTCAGATAACGCTGATGTGGCACGGGGGAAGAGTAACTCATATATGAGTTACCAGCGAGTCGACGGGCGGGTGCTCAGCCGGCGTGCGGGACGGGGTTCTCGTTGCTGGCGAGGGCGATGAGCGGCGCAGTGATCGTAACCTGCCACTCCCGGGCGCCCGCTGTCCGGAGCGCCTGGGCGACCTCCTCGGTCGTGGGCGCGGGCGGCGCCTCCCAGAGGTACCGGCGCAGCAGCTCAGGCGTCAGGAGGTTCTCGACCGGGACGGCGAGCTCCTCCGACACCGCACCGATGAGCTCACGGGACCGCGCGAGCCGCGCCGCCGCGATCGGGTCGCGGTCTGCCCAGGACCGAGGTGGTGGTGGACCGGTGTGCGGCAGGTTGAGCTGCGGCAGCTCGTCCTCGCGGAGCGCGAAGGCGGCCCGGATGGCGTCGACGATCAGGTCCTCGTTGCGGCGGATCGACCGCGCGAGACGCGGCTCCTTCGACGCCACGGCGAGGGGCGGTCGGGTGTCGCGTTGGTGCTCGAGCGCGAGCTCCGCGATGGCGGCGTCCGGCAGGATCCGCCCGGGGGACACGTCGCGGCGCTGCGCCAGGGCGTCGCGGTCCTGCCACAGCTCTCGGACGATCGCGAGGCCGCGCCGGGTGCGCACCTTGTGCACTCCAGAAGTGCGCCGCCACGGGTCCACTCGGGGCTCCGGACCCGTGAAGGAGAGCAGGTGGGAGAACTCCTGCCGAGCCCAGCCAAGCTTGCCCTGCCGCTCGAGGTCCTCCGCTACGGCGTCGCGAAGGTCACCGAGCACCTCGACGTCGAGGGCGGCATACCGCAACCACGGCTCGGGCAGTGGCCGTGAGCTCCAGTCGACCGCGCTGTGCTCCTTGGCGAGGCGGAAGCCGAGGTAGTGCTCCACCATGGCGCCGAGCCCGACGCGGGGCAGGCCCGCGAGGCGCCCGCCGAGCTCGGTATCGAAGAGCAGCCGGGGCCGCAGCCCGACCTCGGCGAGGCACACGAGGTCCTGGGTCGCGGCATGGAGGATCCACTCGCCGTCCCCGATCGCGGCATCGACGACGGTGAGGTCGGGGCAGGCGACGGGGTCGATGAGCCAGGTCCCCGACCCCTTGCGGCGCAGCTGCACGAGGTAGGCGTGCTGGCCGTAGCGGTAGCCGGAGGCCCGTTCGGCGTCGAGCCCGATGGGGCCGCGCCCGCAGCGCACCGCGTCGGCAGCCTCGGAAAGCCCGGACGGGTCGGAGACGATGTCGGGGACCCCCTCGACGGGAGCGGCGCGCAGCTCGAGCTGCTCCGAGACGCCCGTCGGCTGGTCGGCGCCACTCACCGGCGCGGGCCCGGCAACGGGACGACGCCGTCGGGCAGTGGGGGGATGCCGGCGATCGTGCAGAGCATGTCGCCCCATGCGCGCAGGTGGTCGGTGAGCGCCTCGTCCGTGGGGGTCCACGAGGCGCGGATCTCCATCTCGACGCTGGCGCCCCGGTCCGCGAGACCGCCGAAACCCTCGCTCACCACGCGGGTCACCGTGCCGGCCTCGGCGGTCCAGTGCAGGCCGCGTCCTTGGAGACCGTCGACGAGCCAGGACCAGCCGACGGCACCGAGCATCGGGTCGGAGGCGAGCTCGGGCTCGAGCTCCGCACGGGCGAACGTGACGATCCGCCAGGCCCCGTCCCAGGCGTCCGGAAAGGACGGGTCGTGGAGCAGGACGAAGCGCCCGGTCGCGAGCTCGCCCTCGGGGTCGGTCGGGTCGAGCACGTCGCCGGTCAGCGCCGCCGCATGCGGGGCGATCCGGCTGGGCGCCGGAACCTCGGTGAGCCGCACCTCGGGACGCAGCCGCACATCGCGGAGGGCGGCCAGCACCCTCGCGAAATCCGCGCCGTGCGCGCCCGGCAGCGTCCTCGTGTGCACCTGACGAGGGTATGCCGCGCACCTCGGTTCTGTCCGGAGGCCACGCCGAGCGGGTGGCTCGGTGCGCTCCCCGCGCGTGGCAGGATGAGGCGGTGCCCTCACTAGCCCCTCCTCGTACCCGGTCCAGCGACCTCGTGCGTGCAGCCCGCCGCGAGCCGGTGTCGCGGACGCCGGTCTGGTTCATGCGTCAGGCCGGACGGTCCCTGCCCGAGTACCGGGCCGTCCGCGAGGGGACCACGATGCTCGAGGCCTGTACGCGCCCCGAGCTCGTCGCGGAGATCACCGTCCAACCGGTCCGGCGCCACGGCGTCGACGCGGCGATCTTCTTCAGCGACATCGTCGTGCCGCTCAAGGCGGTGGGACTCGACCTCGACATCGTCGCCGGCGTGGGTCCGGTCGTCGCCGAGCCGATCCGCTCGCGCGCCGACCTCGACCGGCTGCCGGAGCTGACGAGTGAGCACGTCCCGTACATCACCGACGCGGTCCGGCTCCTCGTCGCCGAGCTCGGCGACACCCCGCTCATCGGGTTCGCCGGGGCACCGTTCACGCTCGCGTCCTACCTCGTGGAGGGCGGGCCGTCGAAGAACCACGTCCGCACCAAGGCGCTGATGCACGGCGACCCCGACCTGTGGCACGCGCTCTGCGATCGGCTGGCCCAGATCTCCGGCGCGTTCCTGCGTGTCCAGGCAGAGGCCGGCGCGAGCGTGGTCCAGCTCTTCGACTCCTGGGTCGGGGCGCTGTCGCGGGCCGACTACAGCCGCTACGTCCAGCCGCACTCGGCCAAGGCGCTCGCGGCCGTCGCCGACCTCGACGTCCCGCGGATCCACTTCGGCGTCGGCACCGGCGAGCTGCTCCCGCTCATGGGCGCCACGGGCGCCGAGGTCGTCGGCGTCGACTACCGGGTCAGTCTCACGGACGCGAGCGACCGGATCGGGCCCGACCACGCGGTGCAGGGCAACCTCGACCCGGCGCTGCTCTTCGCGCCCTGGGACGTGCTGCGCGACATCGTCGTCGACATCGTCGAGCAGGGACGGCGCACCCCCGGCCACATCTTCAACCTCGGCCATGGAGTCCTGCCGGACGTCGACCCGGACGTCCTCACCCGCGTCACCGAGCTCGTCCACGAGGTGTCCACGCGCTGATGGCCGGCGGGTCCCTCGCCCGATCGAGCCTCGTCATGGTCGGCGGCTCCTTCGCGTCACGCGCCCTGGGCGTCGTGCGCGGGGCGCTGATGACGGCGATCATCGGCACCCTCGCCGCCGGTGACGCCTTTGGGCTCGCCAACACCCTGCCCAACGTCCTCTACCTACTCGCCGCGGGCGGCATCCTCAACGCCGTCCTCGTCCCGGCGCTGTCGCGGGCCATGAAGCTCGAGGACGGTGGCCAGGAGTTCACGGACCGGGTCATCACGGTGGCCCTCACCGGGATGGCCGTCCTGACCGGCGTCATCATGCTCGGTGCCGGCTTCTTCGTCTGGCTCCTGAGCGGGGACCGGGGCCCGCAGTTCAGCAGCCTGGCGCTGGCCTTCACCCTGATGTGCCTGCCGCAGGTCTTCTTCTACGGCGTGTATGCCCTGCTCGGGCAGATCCTCAACGCCCGTGAGCGGTTCGGGGCCTTCGCCTGGGCGCCGTTCGTGGCGAACGTCGTCGCGATCGCGGGGCTCGTCGTCTTCATGGTCATCTACCCGGACCCGCACCAGGTCGACGGCGGTGGGCGGCGCCTGCCGCGGCCGCCCGAGGCGTGGACCGGCGGGATGATCTGGCTCTTCGCCGGCACGGCCACGCTGTCGGTGGTCGCCCAGGCGCTCTGGCTCGTCCCGGCGCTGCGCCGCGCCGGGTTCACATACCGGCCGCGGTGGGGCCTGCGCGGCGTCGGGCTGGGCGGGGTGAGCCGGCTCGCCCTCTGGGCCTTCGGCGGCCTGGCGGTGTCGCAGCTCGGCTTCTTCATCAACACCGCGGTCCTCAACCACGCCGCGGGATTCGGCACGGCGAGCCACCCGATCCGCGGGCCACTGCTCTACCAGGTGGCCTTCACGATCTTCATGCTGCCGCACGCCTTCATCGCGGTCTCGATCATCACGGCGCTCTTCCCCCGCCTCTCCCGTGACGCGGCCGATGGAGACACGCCCGCCCTGCTCCGCGACTTCCGCCGGGGCCTGACGCTGCCGCTCGTTGCGAACCTGCCGGTCATGGTCTTCATGATCATCTGCGCGCGGCCGCTCGTCGCGCTGCTCAACCCCGGCATCGACACGGTGTCGATCGAGCTCGGCGGCTATGCCCTGACGGTCATGGTCCTCGGCATCATCCCGTTCGGCATCGACCTGCTCTGCTACCGGACCTTCTTCGCCCTCGACGACGGCCGGGCCCCTCTCCTCATGCAGGTCGTCCTGACCGGCGCGACTGCCGTCGCCGGCGTGCTGACCTACCTCGCGCCACCCCAGTGGGCGCTGGGCATCGTGGCCGCGGGCATGACCGTGGGCAACGTGCTCAGCTCGGGGACCGGCCTGGTGCTGCTCAGGCGCCGCCTCGGCCCGCTCGGCCTGACGCAGGTCCTGGTGTCGACAGCCCGGATCGGTGTCGCGGCCGTCGCCGCCGCCCTCCTCGGCGGTGGGGCCTTCGCCGTTGTCTCGCCCATCGTCGGCGACCTCGCCGAGATGAGCACGTGGCAGCGGGTCTTCGGCAACGGCCTCGTGCTGGCGCTGGCCGGACTCGTGTTCGTCGTGGTCTACCTCGGCGCCGCGGCGGTCCTGCAGGTCCCCGAGGTCCGTGAGGTGGCCGCACTCGCCCGCCGCAAGACCGTCCGCACCCGGCAATAGCGTCAGTCCGCGGGATTCCCGGCAGCCGGACCAGGGGCGGTGGCGCGGCGGCGCACCCACCAGCGACGCCCGAGCACGCCGGCGACGAGCAGCAGGACGAGCCAGGGGAGCAGCACCGCGAGGCCGGTGACGATGACGGCGAGCGAGTCGAGCATGGCGGTCCAGGCCGCGTGCAGCTGGGCGACGAAGCCGCTCGTGGCCGGCGCGGGCTGGGTCGCGCTCGTCCAGAGGCTCACCGTCACGTCCGACGTCGTGGTGCGCCGCTCCAGCGTCGCGAGCCGACTCTCGAGCGAGTCAAGGTCCGCCTGTCGCCGGGTCACCTCGTTCTCGATCGCGATGATCTGCGACACGTTGGTGGCCTTGACCAGCAGGGCGCGGGCCTGCGCGACGGCGTCACGCATGGGACCGATCCGCGCCGACGTGTCGACGTAGCTGTCCGTCAGGTCCTCGCTCTCCGAGGACCGGTACGAGACCGTGCCGATCCGGGACAGCTCCGCCACGACACCGTCCAGCTTCTCGGCGGGAACCCGGACCGTGAGGCGTGCCTCGTTCACGGCGACCGCCGGCACCGACACACCCGCCCCGGACTCACTTGCCGGCGGCCCGCCGGTCGGGTCGGGTGCCGTGACGACGTTCTCCGAGAGCACCTGTCCACCAGCCGCGGCGGTGACCGACCGGACGCTGCCGCTCGCCGCAACGAGATCGGTCACCTTGATGCCGAGCCAGGCGGAGCGCGCCAGCTTGGGTCCGACCACGGGAGCCGCGGCCGCACCGTTCGCCGACCCTTGCGAGAGGGTCGGCCCCGGTTTCGTCACATCGCCAGTGGTCCCCGGCGCGCCCTCCTGGCCCGCGCCCCCACCCAGTGCAGGCTGCCGCAGCGCTGGGGCGGAACCGCTACTGCTGCCGGCGCTGCTCGCATCCGAGCCCACCCGGAACTGCAGCCCGATGACGAACGCGACTGCGACGAGCACCACCACCGCCGCCGCCCATGTTGCGCGCGAGCGGGGCAAACCGCTCGGACCTCGACGGATGACGGTCATCGTCCTGCCTCCATCCCCGGGCGCCCTGTGGCGGCCCTTCACCCGTGCAGACACCGAGGGCGGCTCGATCGTTGCCCGGGCCCGGGTGAAAGAGTGGCGACATGAGTCTGCGTGTTGGGGTCGTCGGTGGTGGGATCAGCGGGCTCGCGGCGGCTTGGGAGCTGGTCCAGGCCGACCCCGGCACGTCGGTCACCGTCTTCGAGGGATCCCCGCAGCTCGGGGGTCGGCTCCGACGGGCCCCTGTGGCGGGGGCGCTCGTCGACGTCGGCGCAGAGTCGGTCCTCTTTCGACGTCCCGAGGCCGTCCAGCTCATCAAGGAGCTCGGTCTGGGCGACCGGCTCACCCACCCCGCACCCGTCGGTGCCTCCATCGTGTCCGGCGGCGCGCGTTGGCCGATGCCGAAGGGGACCCTCATGGGCATCCCCGCCGACCCCGACTCCGTCTCCGGGCTGCTCAGCCCCGCGGAGGTGGAGCGGGCCCGCCACGAGGTCATCACCGGCCCCACCGGCGGGGATGTGGCGATCGGCCGACTCGTCGAGGAGCGGCTCGGTCCCGCGGTCACGGACAAGCTCGTCGAGCCACTCCTGGCGGGCGTGTACGCCGGTCACTCCCGCGCCATCTCCGCCGAGTCGGCCGTCCCCAGCCTGTATGCCGCTGGGCTGGCCGGGACGTCCCTCCTCGAGGCCGCGCGTGAGGCGGTCGCGCCGTCGCAGGGCGCCACGGCCGACCCGCGTCCGGTGTTCGCCACGCTCCAGGGCGGGCTCGGCTCGCTGCCGGGCCTGCTCGCCGAGGCGCTGGTCGCCAAGGGCGTCGAGATCCACCTGGGGACGATGGTCCGCCGGCTGAGCGGCGGTCCGGGCGCCTGGACCCTCACGACCGGGCCGACGATCGACGAGGTGAGCTGGACCTTCGACCGGGTCCTCGTCGCCACTCCCGGCGCACCGGCCGCCCGGCTACTCCGGACCGTCGCGCCCGACGCGGCGGCCCCGCTCTCGAGGATCGACTACGCCTCGATGGCGATCGTCACCTTCGCCTTCCCCGGACCGGTCGACGAGCCGTTCGCCGGCAGCAGCGGGTTCCTCGTGCCACCGACCGAGCCGCTCTCGATCAAGGCCTCGACGTTCAGCTCGGTCAAGTGGCCGTGGCTCGCCGAGACACGGCCGGACCTCACCTTCGTCCGGGCCTCGCTCGGTCGGCACGGGGAGGAGGCGACGCTGCAGCGACCCGACGCCGAGCTGGCGCGCCTGGCGCTCGCCGACCTCGGCCACGTCCTCGGCGTCGCCCTGCCCGCCCCCGTCGACGTGCACGTCCAGCGCTGGGGCGGCGGCCTGCCGCAGTACGGCGTCGGGCACCGCGGGCTCGTCGGCGAGGTACGAGCGGGCCTGCCACCCACGCTGGAAGCAAGCGGGGCGGCATACGACGGGGTCGGGATCCCTGCGTGCATCGGGTCCGGGCGAGCGGCAGCCCGCCGGCTGCTCACCGGATGACCCGATTGGGAGCCGACCGACGTCGGGGGTGATGATGGGGGACATGAGTGACCGGTTGACCCCTTCCCAGATGCGCGAGATCAACGACACCATCCGCTACTCGATGTGGTCGGTGTTCGGCTCCGTTGCCCCCCTCGGCGAGGACCGCGAGACGATCGTGGCAGAGTTCCAGGCCTTCCTCGAGAAGGTCGAGGGGGAGGGCGTCACCGTCCGGGGTCTCTACGACGTCGCGGGCCTGCGTGGTGACGCCGACTTCATGGTGTGGTGGCACGCGGAGACGATCGAGCAGCTGCAGGCGGCCTACCGTGGGCTGCTGCGCACCGGCCTCGGCGAGACGCTCGAGCCGGTCTGGTCCTCGGCGGCCCTGCACCGGCCGGCCGAGTTCAACAAGAGCCACATCCCGGCGTTCATGGCCGACGAGAGGGTCCGCAAGTACGTCTGCGTCTACCCGTTCGTCCGGTCCTACGACTGGTACCTCCTGGACGACGCCGAGCGGCGTGACCTGCTCGTCGAGCACGGCCGGATGGCGCGCGAGTACCCCGACGTGCGGGCCAACACGATCGCGGCCTTCGCACTCGGCGACTACGAGTGGCTCCTCGCCTTCGAGGCGGACGAGCTGCACCGCATCGTCGACCTCATGCGTGAGCTGCGCGCGGCCCGCGCCCGCCTCCACGTCCGCGAGGAGATCCCCTTCTTCACCGGGCCCCGCGTCACGCCCGACGAGCTCGTCGCCACGCTCCGCTGAGTCCCCGGATGGCCTCTTCGCCGGCCCGCTACTTGTCGCGGCCGGTGAAGAGCGTCCAGACCATTGCGGCCAGGGGGATGAGCAGGAACCACTGCCACTGGTGGGTCACGAAGAAGAGGGCGACCGCGCCGAACGAGATCAGGCCCATGAGGGCGCCACGACGGGCCGCCCACGGGTCCTTGACCTCCTCCGAGGTCGCGGCTGGCGTCGCCGACCGGTTCTCGACGGGTAGTCGGTCGGCCGGGTGGGGCAGGTCGGTGAAGAGCCCGTCGAGGTCGGCCCTCGTGACGGCGTCACCGGCGCGGCCGCGGCGGTCCTCGTACTCGTCTGCGTCGAGCCGCCCTGCGTCGAAGTGCTCCTTGAGCAGGCGCTTGGCGGCCTCGCGCTCCTCGTGGCCGATGCGGATCTCCCCGTCACTCATGCGCGCACCCTATCCGCCCGTGCGGCGTGCCTACACGGTGTCGGGGGCGAGCCGTAGGCTGATCGAGTTGATGCAGTAGCGCTGGTCGGTCGGGGTGTCGTACCCCTCGCCCTCGAAGACGTGGCCCAGGTGGGAGCCACAGTTCGCGCATCGCACCTCGACGCGGCGCATCCCGTGCGAGATGTCCTCGAGGTACTCGACGCGGTCACCTGCCAGCGGGGAGTAGAAGGACGGCCAGCCGCAGTGCGACTCGAACTTCGTGTCGCTCCGGAACAGCTCCGACCCGCAGGCACGGCAGGAGTAGACCCCGGCCGTCTTCGTGTCCGTGTACTCGCCCCGGAACGGGGCCTCGGTCCCGGCCTGCCGGAGCACGTGGAACTCCTGCGGGGTGAGGCGCTGCCGCCACTGGTCCTCGGTGAGGTTCAGCCCATAGGTCTTCTGCGATTCGTCGCCCATGTCATGGGCAACGCCGAGCCGCTCCGATTTGTGCCCCGGCCGCGGTGGGGCGCCGGGCGGCCCGAGTCAGCCTGAGAGGCCCTGAGACGCGCTGAGACGTCCTCAGACGACCGAGAGGTCCGCGGGCCTCGTGGTCCGCGGACCTCCCACCAGTGGCGTGGTCCCTCAGGGTCCGTCGGAGGGTCCCTGCCTCCTAGCGGTCACTTCTGCTTCGGCGGCACCGTGCACGTCGTGGTGGCGGTGTTGCCGGCAGGGTCCGTGGCCGTCAGCGTGGCATCGCCCCGGAAGGTGAAGTGCCAGTCGACCGCGCCGCTGAACGGGGTCGTCGTCGAGGTCGAGGCACCGGGTGCCTGCGTCAGCTTGAAGTAGGTCCCGGCGGCGTACGGGCCGAAGGTCGTGCCCGTCCCGTTGTCGCGGATGCTGACCGTGACCTCGCCCAGGTTGTCGTCCGCGACCAGCTGGAAGAAGCCGGCCTGCTGCCAGCCCGCGGGCGTCTTGCCGGCCGGGTTGACACCGGGGCCGCAGGCCACCGTCGGCGGGGTCACGTCGTTGACTCCGATCGAGACGGTCTGCACGAAGTCGTCACCCGCGTCGGCACCGTTGATCTTGAAGCGGGTGGTGCAGGTGAGGGTGCTGCCCTGGGGAGCGTCCGCTGCCACCGAGATCGTCTCGCCGAGCACGACGTCGGCGCCGCTCGTGACCGTCTGGGGCAGAGCCGGGCTGAAGCCCAGGGTCAGTCCGGGCGAGCAGACGGTCTCGGCCGTGACCGTCGCGGGCAGGTTCGTGAGGCCCTCGAGGATGGCCGTGGAGAGACCAGTCGCAGAGACGGAGGAGAAGAACCGCCCTCCCGTGGCAGACGTGATGGCGGTCGCCTGACCGGTCCCGTTGAGACCGTCGCCGCTTCCCGAGTTGACGCTGATCGCGACGACCCTGGCGCTCACTCCCTGCAGCGACGCGATGGCGTCAGCCAGCGTGTGCCCGAGGCTCGGGTCGTGGCCGCTCGCGTCACCGAACCAGACGACGACCCGAGACGAGCCGGGCCGGAAGGTGATCGCGCCTCCGCCGCTGCCGATCTGCCACAGCGCGTTCAGCTGCGCCTCGGGCAGGTCGCCGCCGCCACCGGCGGAGATCCCGTTGACCGCCGCCTGCGCGGTGGTCGGGTTGTCCGTGAGGTCCGTCCGGACGCGGAAGACGCCCGCCCCGTCGACCACGTCCTTGTAGTCGACCACGGCGAACTGGGCGTCTGCCTGCTCTGCCTTGACCGTCGAGACGATCGTCTTCATCTCGGACTGGACGTTCGCGATGGCCGGACCCATGCTGCCCGTCGAGTCGACGACGAGGACGACGTCGGGACGGGGCGGGATCGCCGGTGTGGAGATGGTCTTCGTGACGTGGATGCTGGTGCCGGGGTCGAGGTGTTCGTCGACGGTCGACGGGCGCACACCCGCCGTGGCGATCGACGGAGCAGTCCCCAGCAGTGCTGTCGCGATGACGGCGAGGAGACTGCGGCGCAGCGTGGTTGGCATGATGCGGAACCTCCGAGTGGAGTGACGATGGACGACCGCACGCCCATGCAGGCCCACAATGGCCCGCGAGCGCGGACGGCAGGCCCGGGCCGGGTGGCCCGGAGAAGGTGCCTTCGGTGGCGGCTTCTGTCCATGAGAGCCGGCTGGGAGCGTCCTGATACGTCCGGAATGTCCCCTCGACGCGGCACGCCCTCCTGAGAGGATGAGGCGTGCCGCTGCCGAAGCTCGTCTCACGGCCCCTCCTCGTGGCGGGGGTCGCCGGCGGTAGTGCACTCGTCGGGGCCGCGGGCGGCTCGCTCGCGGCAGGTGCCTACTTCGCGCGGAAGGTCCTGACTCCGGACGAGGAGCAGCCCGACGACGTGGTCGTCCTCGCCTGTCGCGGCCGTGAGGTGACGCTCGGGTTGACCCCGGAGACGATCGTGCCCGGTCGCTACGGGCTCTGGCTCGACGGAGGTGCGGGGCATGCCCGCCTCGGGCAGATCCTCCGTCTCGACGGGGGGTCGGTGACGAGGGAGCTGCTCGGCGTCGACCGCGGACGGGTGCGCCCAGGGCCGGCCCGTTGGGACCAGTACTGGTACTGGGACCGTCCTCGCATGAGCATGGGCATCCCGGACGAGGATGCGATGATCCTCACCGAGCTCGGACCGGTGCCCGCCTGGATCGTCCGACCCGAGTCCGGGCGGGCGACCGGCACGTGGGCGGTCCTGGTGCACGGGCGCGGGGCCCGCAAGGAGGAGACGCTGCGGGCCGTCCCAGTGCTGCGCCGGCAGGGCGTGACCTCCCTCGTCGTCGGCTACCGCAACGACCGGGACGCCCCGCGGGGGCCCGACGGCCGCTATACCCTCGGGCTGTCCGAGTGGCGCGACGTCGACGCCGCGCTGCGCCACGCGGTGCGCCGGGGGGCTCGGCGTGTCGTCCTCTTCGGCTGGTCGATGGGCGGGGCGATCGCGCTGCAGGTACTCGACAACTCGGCCCTGGCGGACCGCATCGCCGGCGTCGTCCTCGACTCGGCGGTCGTGGACTGGGCCGCGGTCATGCGGCACCACGCGCACCTCCAGCGGGTGCCCGGGTGGCTCGTGGGGGTGACGACGGCCCTGATGGGGATGTCGCGGGCCGGCGGCCTCGTCGGGATCCGAGAGCCGATCGACGTGGGTAGAACGGACTGGGTGCGCCGCTCGGCGGAGCTCGACCGGCCCATGCTCGTCATGCACTCGGACGGGGACGACTTCGTGCCGATCGGACCGGCGGCGGAGCTCGCCCGGAGGCGGCCGGATATCGTCCGCTTCGAGCGCTGGGAGATCGCCCGGCACTGTCGGGAGTGGAACTACGACCCCGAACGATGGGAGCGCGTCGTGGGGGAGTTCCTCTCCGAGCTCTGAGCCGCAGCGCATCGGGGAGCCGCCGTGCCGCGTCCGCAGGACACGACGTCGACCGCACGGCAGGATGGCGAGACATGGGGAAGACCAAGGGCAAGGACCGGGCCAGGACGGGCGATCGACACGGGTCGGTTCCGGCGGATGGGCCGGGCCGGCTGGGCGGCTTCAGGGAGGCCCTCCGGGTCGGCGACGGCTTCGCGCTGGACGAGGTGGACGCCGGAGCCACGCCCAACTACGACGGTGGGAAGCGGGACGGCAAGCAGGACCTGGCCCGGGCCGAGGAAGAGCTGTCCGAGCTGCTCGAGCGGCTCTATGCGGAGTCGACGGGCGGCTCGAAGCGGGCGATCCTGCTCGTCGTGCAGGGGATGGACACGTCGGGCAAGGGGGGCGTGATGCGGCATGTCGTCGCAGTCAACCCCGAGGGCGTCGAGGCGACCGCGTTCAAGGCGCCCACCCAGGAGGAGCGCGCGCACGACTTCCTCTGGCGGATCCGCAACGCCCTGCCGGCCGCCGGCCAGCTCGGTGTCTTCGACCGCTCCCACTACGAGGACGTCCTCATCGTCCGGGTGCACGACCTCGTCCCCGAGGAGGAGTGGTCGACCCGCTACGACACCATCAACCGGTTCGAGCGCGAGGTCGTCGACGCGGGCACGACGATCGTCAAGGTCATGCTGCATCTGTCGAACGCCGAGCAGAAGGCGCGGCTCATGGAGCGGCTCGACCGCCCGGACAAGTATTACAAGTACAACCCCGGTGACGTCGACGAGCGGAAGCACTGGGACGAGTACATGGACGCATACCAGGCCGCGCTGGCGCGGTGCTCGACGGACACCGCTCCCTGGTATGTCGTCCCGGCCGACCACAAGTGGTACGCGCGGCTCGCGGTCCAGCAGCTGCTCCTCGAGACCCTCCGAGAGATGGACCCGACCTGGCCGCCCGCGGACTTCGACGTCGCCGCGGAGAAGGCGCGTCTCGCCGCCACCTGAGCGGCTGCGGTCGGGCGCGTCGGCCGGGTCGGCTCAAGCGGGTTCAGGTCGGTTCAGGCGGGGTCAGCCGGCCCGGTCGATAATCGGGCCGACGGCGCCTGCCAGGTCGACCGGCAGGGAACCGAAGGTGCCGCCGCGTCGCCCGGAGACCCGGCTCGCGAGGAACGCGTCGGCGACCGGACCGGGGGAGTGCTCGACGAGGAGGGCCGCCTGAAACGCGAGCGCCAGTCCTTCGACGACCGAACGTGCCACGAAGGCGGCCGACGGCGAGTCCGCGTCGAGCGAACGAGCCTGCAGCAGAACGGAGTCGGTGAACTCGTCGAGCTCCGCGCTGCGGCCCCGCACGACGTGCAGCTCCTTCGTCAGCGCCTCGAGGCTGGCCGGTTCGCGAGTGACGGCGCGGATGACGTCGAGGGCGTTGACGTTGCCGGACCCCTCCCAGATGGAGTTGAGCGGCGCCTCACGGTAGAGCCGGGCCAGGCCGTTCTCCTCGACGTAGCCGTTGCCGCCGAGGCACTCGAGGGCCTCGGCGACCATGGGGGCGGTCCGTTTGCAGACCCAGAACTTGCCGACCGCGACCCCGAGCCGGACCAGGTCGCTCTCGCCGTTGTCGACGGCGTGGGCGAGCCGGAGTGCGAGGACGGTCGCCGCCTCGGCCTCGAGGGCAAGGTCGGCGAGCACGTTGCGCATGAGCGGCTGGTCGACGAGGGCCCGGCCGAACGCCTGTCGGTGGCGGGCGTGGTGGAGGGCTCGGGCCAGGGCGTCGCGCATCGTGGATGTGGACCCGAGGATGCAGTCGAGCCGCGTGGCACCGACCATGTCGATGATGGTGCGCACGCCGCGCCCCTCTGGGCCCAGGCGGCTGCCCCACGTGCCGTCGAGCTCGACCTCGCTCGAGGCGTTCGAGTGGTTGCCCAGCTTGTCCTTGAGGCGTTGGATCGCGAAGGGGTTGCGCGTGCCGTCGTCGAGCGCGCGCGGCACGACGAAACAGGTGAGCCCACCGGGCGCCTGGGCGAGGACGAGGAAGACGTCACTCATCGGGGCCGAGCAGAACCACTTGTGACCGCGCAGCCGGTAGGTGTCGCCGGCGAGGGGGCCGCCCTCGATCGGCACGGCCTGCGTCGTATTGGCCCGCACGTCGCTGCCGCCCTGCTTCTCGGTCATCCCCATCCCGGAGATCGCGCCCTCCTTGTCCGCGACGGGCCGGATCCCGAAGTCGTACTCACGGCTCGCGAGCTTGGGGAGCCAGACCGAGGCGAGGCGTGCGTCATGCCGGAGGGCCGACCCAGCGGCATACGTCATCGAGATGGGGCAGCCGTGGCCCGCCTCGACGCGTGACCAGATGAGGAAGCCGGCGGAGCGCCGCGCGTGAGCCGCGGTGCCCGGGGACGCCGTCCACGGCTCTGCCGTCAGACCGGCGCCGACCGCCTGGCCCATGAGCCAGTGCCACGAGGGGTGGAACTCCACCTCGTCGATCCGGTTGCCCCTGGCGTCGTGCGTCCGCAGGATCGGCGGGTTGGCCTCCGCGAGCCGACCGTGCTCCAGCGCCTCCGCGGTGCCGCCCAGCCGGCCGAGCTTGCGCAGGCCGTCGATGTCAGAAGGTTCGACCCACCGCTCCACCGCCTCGGCGAGGGGCCGGTCCTGCTCGAGCAGGTGGTGCCCGACGAAGGGCGGGACCTGGTTGGAGACGAGATGCGTGCGCACGACCCGAGCCTAGGTCGTCGGTGTCACGTCCTGACCCGGATAGCCTCAGCGGTGATGGAGGTCAAGAGGCGGGTCCGCAGGGCCCTCGTCCACGTGCCCGGGGCGATGACCACGGCGCGCCTCACCCTGGAGACGGTCCGCGCCTGCCTGCGCTACCGCGTCACCGGCCTCGCCTCGGAAGCGGCCTTCTTCATGCTTCTGTCGCTGCCGCCCCTCGTCCTCGGGCTCTTCGGCGGGGTCGGCTACATCGGTTCCCTCCTCGGCCCGGACACCGTCGAGCGCGTCGTGGAGGCCGTCAGCACGTATGCCGCCCAGTTCCTCTCGCAGGAGACCATCGACCAGCTGCTCCTGCCGACCGTCGACGACGTGCTCCACACGGGACGGGCCGACCTCATCTCGGTCGGCTTCCTGCTCTCGCTGTGGTCAGGCTCCCGGGCGCTCAACGTCTTCGTCGACACCATCTCGATCATGTACGGCCAGAGCGGGGTCCGCGGGATCATCCGCACCAGGGCGCTGTCGCTCTCGCTCTACTCGGTCGGGGTCGTCGTGGCGGTCATCATCATGCCGCTCGCGCTCCTGGGCCCGGAGATCATCGGCGGCTGGCTACCGGAGAAGGTCCGCCTCGTCACCGTCGCCTACTGGCCGCTCGTCCTGGTCCTCACCATCGCGACCCTGACGACGATCTACCACATCGCCACACCGCGGCGGGCGCCATGGTGGCGCAACATCCCGGGAGCGGTGCTGGCCTTCGCGATCTGGATCGTCGCGTCGGTGGTGGTGCGGATCTCGATCGAGGCATCTCTCGGCGGGGCGTCGATCTATGGCCCGCTGAGCACGCCGATCGTCCTGCTCATCTGGCTCTATGTCCTCGCCATCGCCATCCTCATCGGCGCCGGCCTCAACGCCGCCACTCGGGTGCTCTGGCCGGTGACGCTGCGCGACGGGGCGGGGCGCCGGATCATGGCTTGGGCGCGGGACGGGGCGGAGAACCTCCTCGCCCGGGGCGACGAGGCCGCCGAGGGCGTCACCGAGGCTCCGGTCGAGGATGCGCGGGGCTCGACGATGGGCGAAACCGCCGCCGAGAGAGGCGAGGAGGAGGCGGATACCGAGGACGTGCAACGGGCCCGGGAGCAGCAGTTCGAGCACCGTGAGCGCTCGGCCCTGGCGGAGGCGATCGAGCGCGAACTGCGGCACGGGCTCGGCTCTGACAGGGACTGATTCGACCGTCCGAGCCGCCGTCCGAGGCCGGTTTTGTGGATCATGGAGTGATCCGCTAATGTCTACCAAGCACCGAGCGGGAAGTTACACGGTTGGTGTTCGTGCGGACGTAGCTCAGTTGGTAGAGCGCAACCTTGCCAAGGTTGAGGTCGCCGGTTCGAGCCCGGTCGTCCGCTCGGAGGGCAACTTGCCTTCAACGGTGGAGTGGCCGAGAGGCGAGGCAGCGGCCTGCAAAGCCGCGTACACGGGTTCAAATCCCGTCTCCACCTCTCGGTCACAACCCCGGGCGATTGGCGCAGTGGTAGCGCGCTTCCTTGACACGGAAGAGGTCACTGGTTCAAACCCAGTATCGCCCACGTTACGAATTGAACCGCCCCTGATCTGCGACAACGCGGCTCAGGGGCGGTTCATTTTTTTGGTCGTCTCGATTGATCCGGGCTCGTGTCGCCGCTGGCGCTGCGGTGGTTTCCGCCCGAGTGCACGGCGCGAGCGGACAACTGGATCAACCGAGTCGGCAAGAAATGAACCGATTCAAGGAAACTATGAACAAGCAGCACCACATGATCAAGCGGATCGGAGCGGCAGGCGGGGCGACGTTGCTAGCCGCCCTGGTTCTGTCTGGATGCCAGGGCGCGCCGAGAGCCGACGCCCCGTCGGCGACGTCAGTCGGCGCCGCCCTGATGGCGCAGAAGACGTGCCATCCGGCGAAGAAGTGCCCGGCGCCGACGACGACCACGACGGCGCCCGCGCCCGCGCCCACGACGACCACGACGGCGCCGGCACCCACCACGACCACGACGGCGCCCGCACCCACGACCACGACGACCACGACGGCGCCGGCACCCACGACGACCACGACGGCGCCGGTACCCACGACGAGCTCAGTCCCGGGACAGGTCTGCACCAACCCGTACTACAAGACGAGCGATGCCAACGGCGGGGTCTCCGACGGTGGCTACTACGTGCACAACAACTTGTGGAACGCCGCGAAGTACCCGGGGACCACGGGCTCCACGGAGGTCTGCTCCTACCACTCCTGGAACCACACCGCGTACGCGAGCAACGCCAGCGGCACCGGCGAGGTCAAGACCTACCCGAACGTCCACAAGGACTACTCCGGCCGGACGATCAACAGCTTCACGCAGCTCACGTCGACGTTCGCCCAGGTCTCCCCGAACAGCGGTATCTACAACGTCGCGTATGACATGTGGCTCAACGGCGTCCCCAACGACGAGGTGATGGTCTGGACCGAGAACCACAAGCAGTACCCCGCCGGCTCGAAGTTCACCACAGTGACCATCTCCGGGGTGAGCTGGGACGTCTACGCCACCTCCGGGAACGGCTACATCGCCTTCGTCCCCAGCGGAGGCAAGGTCCTCACGTCCGGAACCGTCGACCTCAAGGCGATGCTCCAGTGGCTCGTCGCACAGGGTCGCCTGCCCGCGACCTCGACGGTGGACCAGGTCGGTTACGGGGTCGAGGTCGTCGACACCGGCGGCAGCAAGGCAACCTGGAACTTCACCGACTTCTCAATCACCGATCGCTGACCCGGTCCTGACCACCCTTCCTGGGAACAGCCCCTGACCCGCGGAACTGCCGGTCAGGGGCTGTTTCCTGAAGTGCTCGCGCCGCCCGTGTCCCGAAAACGCCCCGGCTTCGACTAGGCTTCAGCCAGCGGCCCGCCAGTTCTGCCTCGGGTCGCCTCTTCGTGGCGGGACCCATCGCTCCCGTTCCAGTCGATTCGCTCTTGCGCCGCGACCCTCACAGACGAGGCCTTCGCGCCGGGCAGAACGACCCTTTTCCCTTGGAGTTCACCACCTGTGTCCACTGACACCACCTTCCCCGCCCTCGGGGTGCCCGCCGCACTCGTCACCATCCTTGCCGACAAGGGCATCACCGCCCCCACCCCCATCCAGGCGGCGACGCTGCCCGACTCGCTCGCCGGGCGCGACGTCCTGGGCCGCGGCCGGACCGGCTCCGGCAAGACCTACGCCTTCCTGCTGCCCCTGGTGACCCGGCTCTCGCAGTCGGCCCAGAAGCGTCGGCCGCAGCGGCCCCGGGCCCTCATCCTCGCGCCCACCCGTGAGCTCGTCACCCAGATCGAGACCGCGCTCGCCCCCCTTGCGAAGCCCTTCGGCCTGAAGTCGCAGACCGTCTTCGGCGGAGTCGGCCAGAACCCTCAGATCCAGGGCCTGCGCGCGGGCGTCGACATCGTCGTCGCCTGCCCCGGCCGCCTCGAGGACCTCATGGGCCAGGGGCACGTCTCGCTCGACGCCGTCGAGATCACGATCCTCGACGAGGCCGACCACATGGCCGACCTCGGCTTCCTGCCCGGGGTACGCCGGATCATGGACAAGACCCCCCGTTCCGGGCAGCGGCTCCTCTTCTCGGCCACGCTCGACGGCGCCATCAACGTCCTCGTCAAGCGTTTCCTCACGAATCCCGTGACGCATGAGGCCGATTCCGCGCAGTCACCCGTCTCCACCATGGAGCACCACGTGCTCCATGTGTCGCCCGACTCGCACCTGCCCGTCATCGTCGACCTCGCCGCCGCACCCGGCCGCAAGGTGGTCTTCACCCGGACAAAGCACCGCGCCAAGAAGCTCGCCCGGCAGCTGAACGCTTCCGGAGTGCCGGCGGTCGAGCTGCACGGCAACCTCAGCCAGGGCGCCCGAACCCGCAACATGGACGACTTCCATTCGGGCCGCGCGCAGACTCTCGTCGCGACCGACATCGCGGCTCGGGGCATCCACGTCGACGACGTCTCCCTCGTCATCCACGCCGACCCGCCGGTCGAGCACAAGGCGTACCTGCACCGGTCCGGCCGGACGGCCCGGGCCGGCGCCGAGGGAACGGTCGTCACGATGATGCTCGACGACCAGGTCCGGGACGTGCGTGACCTGACCCGCAAGGCGGGCATCAAGCCGACGACGACCCGTGTGCAGCCGGGCCACCCCATTCTGTCCGAGCTGGCACCGGGGGAGCGCAGCTATGCCGGTGGCCTCGTTCGCGAGCCGGTTCAGTCCGACGGCGGCCCCAGGCAGGGAGCCGTCGGTCGGCGGGGCACTGGACGGGGCGCCGGCGGCCGGGGTGGTGCTGGCGGCGGGCGCGGACGAGCTGCTGGCGCGGGCACGCAGTCCGACCAAGCAGCCAGGCAACGGTAACCTCGCCGCGGGCGGAGCGGCGGCGGCGACAGTCCCCGGACAGGGTCCTCGACCGTCTACTCGACCAGCTCCGGCGGGTCAGGCCGCTCCGTTGGTGCCACTGTCTCGCCGCAGGGCAACCGAGCCGGCCGCCGCGGCCGACGCTGACGTCAGGAGCACAGGTCCATCGCAGGTCTGAATGACCTCCGGCCCGAGGGGGTAAGGGGCCCGCCAAAGGAAACTGGGCACCGGAGGTGAATGATGGCGAACGACGGGCAGACGGACTCTCGGGCGCGACTCTTGGACATGCTGCTGGAGAAGGTTGCCGAGGATCTCTACCCCTCGGGCATGATGATGGACCTCATCGAGGAGCTGCTTCAGCCCGATGAGGTTGCGGCGTACGTAGCAGTGCTCATGGAGAAGATGCAGGACGACGCCTACCCGAGCGTCGGAATGATGCGGCGTGTCACAGCGCTGCTGGGACCTGCCTGAGGCGCGGCTCATGAAGACGTTGCGCTGGGCCGCGGCGAGCCTGCTCGGGCTGCTCTCCGGCCTGCTCGCACTGGTGGGGCTCCTTCTTTGCGTCACCGTCATCCTGCTGCCCTTGGGCATCCCCGTCCTCGCCCTGGCCAGACGACTGATGCAGCTTGCCGGGCGCCTTGTCGTGCCCCGTGCCGCACGGCACCCCGTGGAGGGTCTGGAGGATTCAGCCCGCCGCATCACCCGCTCGGCCCGCCGCTCGGCGGGACGGAGTGTCGACGCCACGGCGGACGCGGCGAGCGGCGCGAGCACAGCCATCTCGGAGACGCTCCGGCCCAGATGGACGACCAGGGTCCGGCGGCGGCTGCATCTGGGCTGAACCACACCCGTCCGTCGGCCGTCGCTTCGCTCGCTGACGGACGTCCGTACCCATGCCGATCCGTGCTCCGTACGGGTCCACAAGCACGTCCTGGATGACCGGGCTTTACCAACCCTTCAGGGTTTCATGACCTTGGAGAGGGGGTACCCGGGATCGCGAAGGAGGTGGCCGCGACGTGCCGCCCAGAACGGACGCATCGCGGCTTGGGCACATGGCTGCACAAACTAAGATCGTCGTCGGAGTGTTGGGTGGATACCTGCTCGGACGCACCAAGAAGTTCCGCCTCGCCCTGACCCTGGGGAGCATGCTCGCCGGCCAGCGGCTCGTGAACAACCGAGAGGACCTGCTGGCACAGGGCTCGAAGCTCCTCGAAGGCAATCCACAGCTCAAGGCGTTGCAGAGCCAGCTCACGGGCCGGCTCGTCGACGTCGCCCGCGAGGCTGCGCTCGTCGCTGTGGCGACGAGGGTCGAGGCGCTGACGAAGTCGATCCAGCCCCGGCAGAAGTCGGGGGCCGGCGAGGGCGAGGAGCAGGGTGGCGAATCGGGTTCACCGATCGACACTCTGACGAAGTCGCTCCCGGGGCGCGGGCGGGGTCCGGAAGCGGAGTCGCAGAAAGGGCAGGCCGAAGGCGACGAGGCGGAGGAGCAGCCCGAGCAACAGGCCGACGAACGGATGGGGGACGAGGAGGAGTCTGACGAGGCGGACGACCGGATGGGCGGCCGGGACGAGACCGACCAGATGGGGGACCAGGACGAGTCCGAGGAGACGGACGAAGCCGCCGGCGGTCGCGCGGACAGCGACGAGGGTGACCGTGCCGGGCAGAGCGGCTCGTCGGGATCGGGCTTCGGCGGCTCCCCTTCACAGTCGACCCCCTCGACCAAGAAGACTGCGGCGAAGGCCGCAAAGGCCGCCAAGGGCATGCCCGGCAGGTCCGGCAAGCGGTCGCCGGCACCCCGTACACGAGCAGGGAGGTCAGGGTCATGACTCCGAACCCGGGCAGTGCCCGACTGAAGTCGGCAACCGGTGACCTGATGAAGACCCTCGGCCAGCGAGCAGTGGGCTCCGTCGGTGACCGGGTCACCAGTCTGACCGACCGGCTCGAGGACGTGGCGACCGGCAACACCAGCGCGAAGTCCGCCCTCGGCGCAGGCAAGGCGGTGGCCGAGGGGAAGAGCCCGATCGGGGGCGCACTGAAGGGTGCGGCCTCGGCGATCAAGGACAAGATCTCCGGGCTGGGCGGAGGCTCCGAGTCAGGAGGCGGCTCCAGGAAGTCGCCCAAGGCCACCAAGGCGACCAACATCGTCGAGGTGATCGACGTCGGTGTGCCGGTCCGCGTCGCCTACGACCAGTGGACCGAGTTCGGCGCATTCCCCTCCTTCATGAAGAAGGTGGAGAACGTCGACGCCAAGGAGGACACCAAGCTCGACTGGAAGGCGCAGATCTTCTGGTCGCACCGGGAGTGGGAGGCCACGATCCTCGAGCAGGTGCCGGATGAGCGCATCGTCTGGCGCTCCAAGGGGCCGAAGGGCCATCCGGACGGGGCGGTGACGTTCCACGAGCTCACCCCCGACCTGACTCGGATCATCGTGGTCCTCGAGTACTACCCCCAGGGTCTCTTCGAACGGACCGGGAACCTGTGGCGGGCCCAGGGTCGGCGTACACGCGTCGAGCTGAAGCACTTCCAGAGGCACGTCATGACCCGGACCATCCTCGATCCGGAGGAGCTCGAGGGCTGGCGCGGCACCATCGAGGACGGCGAGGTCGTCACGTCCCACGAGGATGCCGTGGCCGAGGAAGAACAGCAGGAGCAGGAGCAAGAGCAGGGGGACGGCGGCGACGAGGAGTACGACGAGGAGTCGGCCGCGCCCGAGGACGAGTACGAGGACGAGGACGCCGACCAGGGCGAGGAGTACGACGAGGACTCGGGCGAGGAAGACTCGGGCGCCCCGGAGGACGAGTACGAGGACGAGGGCTCCGACCAGGATGAGGAGTACGACGAGGAGTCGGCTGCGCCCGAGGACGAGTACGAGGACGAGGACTCCGACCAGGGCGAGGCCGCCGGCGACGAGGAACCGGCCGGTTCGGAGGGGGCAAACGGACAGAACGCGGGTGGAAGCCGTCAGGAAGGCTCCACCACCCAGGACGAGGGCTCGCAGCAGCGGCGCCCACGGCGGCGACAGCCTGCCAGATGAGAAAGGTCGTGATCATGACGCGCGCAGGCAACGGGGAGGCTGAGCTATGACGGTCCAGGCACAACGACGCGGCGGCGGATATCTGACTCGCCCGGCTCCAAGCGGGCTCGCGGACGTCATCGACATCATCCTCGACAAGGGCATCGTCATCGACGCCTACGTCCGGGTCTCGTTGGTCGGCATCGAACTGCTCACCATTGACGCTCGGATCGTCATCGCAAGCGTCGACACCTACCTTCGGTTCGCCGAGGCGACCAACCGGCTCGACCTGTATGAGAAGGGTGGCAAGGACCTCGGCGAGATGGTCCAGGACCTGCAGCGCGGCGGGGCTTCGGGCAAGACACAAGGTGCCGTGGAAGGGGTCAAGCGGGCCCTTCGCGGGCACGGCGACGATGAGGGTAGGCGGACGTCCAAGAAGCAAGCAGAGGAATCACACTGAGGCCGCACATGTCGAGCGAACCGGTTGTCCTCGGGGGATCACCTCTTCGCGCGGACCAAGACGGAGAGCTGTTCGTCTATGCGGTCCTGTGCGCTGCAGACGCCTCTGGGACCAGCGGCCCCCCTGCTCCCGACCTCATCGGAGTCGCCGACCAGCCGGTGCAGTTCGTGCTGTTCGGTGACCTGGCAACGGCGGTCTCGGTGGTCGATCCAGATCGACCGCCGAGCCGCCGCGCCGACCTTCTGGCCTACGAGTCCGTCCTCCGTGACCTGGCCGAGGAGTGGCCGGTTGTGCCCGTGCGTTTCGGCACGGTCATGCCTGACCTGGAGCGACTGGTGGCGGAGTTGGTGCTGCCGCGGCGCGAGCAGTTCACCGCGCTGCTCGCCAGCCTGCGTGGACATCAGCAGTTCAACCTGCGGGCCGTCCCCGTCGAAGACGCAGTGCTGGCCGACGTCGTCGCCGGCAGCCCTGAGATCCGCGAGCTCAGGGAGCGGACCAAGGACGTGCCCGAAGAGGTGTCGTACCGGGAACGGGTCCGTCTCGGTGAGCTGGTCTCCCGCGCTCTGGAGGAGCGCAGCACCCATGACGCGAACCTGTTGATGGACGTCGTGGTCCCGCTCGCCGCTGCCCACCGAGTACGGGCCCTCCCGTCCGCGACCCAGGTCCTGGATGTGGCACTGCTCGTGGACAGGGACCGGTCCGATGAGTTCGTGGGCGGCCTCGAGGAGCTTGCGGAGGCAGTGCACGAGACGATCGAGATGACACTGCTCGGGCCACTCGCGCCGTTCGACTTCGTGGGAGACGCCTCATGGGACTGATCACCGGGATCCTGACACTGCCGCTCGCCCCACTGCGGGGAGTCGTCGCTGTGGCCGAGCAGATCCGTAGGCAGGCAGAGGACGTCTACTACGACCCTGCCGCGATCAGGCGCGAGCTCGAGGACGTGAACCACTTGCGACAGACGGGCGAGCTGGACGACGCGACCGCAACCGCGATGGAGGAGCACCTCATCGAGCGGCTGATGGCGGCACAGGAGAGGACGGGCCATGGCTGAGGCTGACCCGAGCGGCGCCCACGACGAGGCGGCCCCGAGCGAGGAAGACCACGAGCGGTCCCGCACGTCATCGGCACCACGCGCCAAGAAGGCAGTTCGCCCGAAGTCAGGCAGCAAGGCCGCGGGCAGGCCCGGCAGGCACGGCGTGGCAGACCACGACAGAGGGTCGGAGCGGGATGCAGAGGCGAGCCGGAACGCGGACGGTCGAAGCGCCCGACCTTCCCATGACCACGAGAGACGTGCTCTGACCGGCGCGCAGGCCGCACGGCGAGCAGCGCAGGAGTTGGTGGAGCTGACCAGCAAGGACCTCGAGGGCGTCATCGGCATCCGCAGGGACGGCGACTCGTGGAAGGTCGAGATCGAGGCCCTCGAGATGCGGCGGATACCCAGCACGACAGACGTGCTCGCCGTCTACGAGGTGTCCCTCGACGCGGAGGGTGAGCTGGTCGGCTACCAGCGCGTCGCGCGGTACGTGCGCGGGAACGCCGGAGAGGAACGCAGTTGACGGACGCCCCGACGGAGAGCACGCAGCGGGTTCCGCAAGGGACAGACCCGGCACGGGGCTACTTCCCCACGGCTCCGAGCCGGTTGGAAGGACCGCAGCCTGCGACGCTCGCCGACATCCTCGAGCGCGTGCTCGACAAGGGCATCATCATCGCCGGAGACATCCGTGTGAACCTGCTCGACATCGAGCTGCTCACCATCAAGCTGCGCCTCCTGGTCGTCTCGGTCGACAAGGCAGAGGAGATGGGTATCGACTGGTGGCGGCACGACCCGATGTTGACCGTTCGCGAGCGTGGTCTCGACGAGGAGAACCGTCAGCTGCGCGAGCGCATAGCGGAGCTGGAGGGGCGTGCGGACGACGGTGAGGACTCGGGGGAGGACGAGGAGGGCCAGACCGTCCCGCAGCCCGAGAGTTCCGGAGAATCCGAGGACGCCGAATGACTGGGCCGACGGCACTTCCCGACGCCCCGGGTCCCGTTGGTGAGTCCGACGACCTGCCGGCCACGGCCACCTACATGTACGCCGTCTCACGAGGTCTGCGCGCCGCTGACCTCGAGGAGGTGCGTGGCTTCGACGACCAGCCGCTCCGGCTGGTGCCGCACGAGGGCCTCGTCGCCGTCGTCAGCACAGTGCCGTTGAGCTCGTTCGGGGAGGACGCGCTGCGTCGGAACCTCGAGGATTTCGACTGGCTCGCCAGGACCGCGCGGTTGCACGACTCGGGGGTCCAGGCGGCATCGGTCAGCGCGCCCACCGCACCGATGCGGCTGGCCACCGTCTTCCACAGCGATGACGCGATCCGGCGCCGCCTCGGGGAGTGGTCCACCGATCTCGGTCGCGTGCTGGACCGGGTGGCCGGATGTGGGGAATGGAGCGTCAAGGTCCTCGCGCGCCCGAGCAGCGACGAGCGGCTTGCTGGGTCGCCCGATCGGCCCGCGAGCGGTGCCGAGTACCTCCGGCGCAAGAAGGCCCAGAATCTCCAGCGGCTTGAGGTCGACGCGCGGGCGACGGAGGTCGCGCACCTCGTGCACGAGCAGCTCAAGGGTGGATCCAGGGCAAGTCGGCAGCTGCCTGCGCAGGACCCCCGGCTGTCGGGCCACCAAGGTGCCATGGTCCTCAACGCCGCATACCTGGTCCCCGACGACGCCGCCGCTGACTTCGCAGCCCTGGTCGCGAGCCTCGCCGAGCAGCACCCCGAGGTGTCCATCGACTCGCGGGGCCCATGGCCTCCCTACTCCTTCGCCACGTTGGAGGAGCAATGACGCTCCACGCCGGCACGTCAGCGAGCGCAGAGCTGGGCGGCGGCCACGACCGCCCCAGGCCGGCCCGAGACCTGGCCCCCATCGGCCTCGTCGATCTCCTGGACCGGTTGCTCGGGGCGGGAGTCGTGGTGGCCGGCGATGTGGTGGTCTCGCTCGCGGGTGTGGACCTCGTGGAGATCCGGCTGCAGCTCCTGATCAGCTCGGTGCGCCCCGAGATGGCAGAGAGCAGGAAGGGGTCAGGGGGATGAACAAGTGGCCATGGGACGAGCCACCCACCAGCGACAGCGACACGGGCTCAGGTGCCCTCGGCGCCGGAGCACTGGGACGGATGATCCTGCCGCAGCGCCTGG
The DNA here is from genome assembly GCF_051961875.1 of Intrasporangium sp. Classification (GTDB taxonomy): domain Bacteria; phylum Actinomycetota; class Actinomycetes; order Actinomycetales; family Dermatophilaceae; genus Intrasporangium_A. Next base: position 76,224 of record NZ_JBQCCV010000125.1, read on the forward strand.
ACACCGATGCTGCAGGAGTCGAACGCGACTTGCTCAAGCTCGTCCTGACCATCATCGAGCTCATCCGGCAGCTGATGGAGAAGCAGGCGCTGCGCCGGATCGATGAGGACGACCTGACCGAGGAGCAGATCGAGGGCCTGGGCAACGGCCTGATGCATCTGGAGGAGGCCATGGAGGCCCTCAAGGCCCAGTACGGGCTCACTACAGAGGATCTGAACATCGACCTCGGCCCGCTGGGCACGCTGCTCTGACCGGCCCCGTCCCGGCCCGTGGTCCACGTGCGGCAGACACCGGAGCCTCCTGTCGAGGTCCTTCGACCGGCGCCAGGTGCCGTCCAACACTTACATCGTGTTGATGATCAGGCCGATGTGGGTGAAGTAGTTGAGCGCCCCGAAGATCGCGAAGACGACACCCGCGATGCCCCAGCACCAACCGATGACGGTGAACAGCGAGGTCGGCGTGCCCTTGCGGAGCAGCGCGGTGAGGGCGAACGGGAAGAGGAGGGCGCCGACGCCGACGAGAGCCAGCAGGGCGGAGATGAAGATCGCCTCGATGAGGGGATAGGAGGCGAAGAGGCCAGAGATCGGCTCCTGTGGTGGGGCGGCGAACAGTTGGTACTTGATGCCGGCGATCGCGATCGCGATGAGTGCCAGGCCCATGAAGCCGACGAAGGCGCTGACGGGCCGCGCCACCCGCGCCCAGCCCAGGACGAGCTGACGCGGTTCCGAGAGCAGCGCCGCGCGCCACCAGAGATAGACAGCCGCGGCGAGCAGCAGCACGCCGAAGGCCAGGCTCGTCTCACCGAAGATGATGTTGTCGAACGGGAAGCCGCCGGCCGCAAGCGGCCACGTCAAGGTCATGTGCAGCCCGGTCATCGTCAGGATGAGCCCGAGCACACCGAAATTGAGCGCCCACCCGTCGGTGCTGACCCTGTCCGGGGCCCCCACCAGCTCCCGGCCGAACTGGACGAGGCTGAAGAGCCCGACGCCGGCCGCGACCGCCATGACGGTGTTGTAGGTGGGCATCTTCGCCCAGTCGATCTTGAGTGCCGGCAGGGCTGTCACGGCTGCGAGGGCCACCACATTGATCGCCTCTTTCCGTCGAGTGCTCCCAGGGATGCATCTGCCCACTGGTGGCCGGTCCTCACGGGCCGCCACGTTCCGTCCCTCGACATGTGGCGCACCGGCACGCGAGGCTGAACACATGTCACCGGCGGGTCTGCCCGAGTCGATGAGCGCCTGGGAGGCGGTGGGCGGCGAGGACCACGGCCGCGTCCGTGGTGTCCAGCGGCCCGTCCCGTCGCCCGCCCCGGGAGAAGTGCTCGTCGCGGTCGAGGCCTGCGGGGTCTGTCGCACCGACCTCCATGTGACCGACGGCGACCTGCCGGAACACCGGCCGCACGTGGTGCCAGGTCACGAGGTCGTCGGCAGGGTGGCGGCGCTGGGGCCGAGCACATCACGCTTCACGCCCGGCGACCGGGTCGGCGTCCCCTGGCTGCGCAGCACGTGCGGTGCCTGCCGATGGTGCCGCTCGGGCCGCGAGAACCTCTGTCCCCGAGCACGATTCACCGGCTGGGACGAGGACGGCGGCTACGCCGACTACACCACCGTGCCGGAGGCCTACGCCTACCGGATCCCGGACGACCTTCCGGCCGAGCAGGCGGCCCCGCTGCTCTGCGCCGGCATCATCGGCTACCGCGCGCTTCGCCGCGCCAGTCTGCCGCCCGGTGGCCGCCTGGGGCTCTACGGGTTCGGGGCGAGCGCCCACCTCACCGCCCAGCTCGCCCTCGCGCAGGGCGCCGAGGTGCACGTCCTGACCCGCGGCGAGGAGGCCCAGCGGCTCGCGCTCGAGCTCGGAGCCACATCCGCCGGCCCCGCCGACGGCATGCCGCCGGTCCCACTCGACGCGTCCATCCTCTTCGCGCCCGCGGGGGACCTCGTGCCCACCGCCCTCGCCGGCCTCGAGCAGGGCGGCACGCTGGCGCTTGCCGGCATCCACGTGAGCGACATCCCGACCCTCGACTACCAGGCGCACCTGTTCCGGGAGCGGACCGTGACGTCGGTGACGGCGAACACGAGGCGCGACGGCGAGGAGTTCCTCGCCCTCGCCGCGCGGCTGGGCCTCCGCTGCACCGTCACGACCTACCCCTTCGCGGCGGCCCCCGCCGCGCTCGACGACCTGTCGAACGGACGGTTCGCCGGGGTCGCCGTCCTCAGCCACGCGACCTCCGACTGATCGCGGAGCGGCTCCGCGGCATACCCCCCGATCAGGGGTATGCCGCCCAGCCCCCGAGCCCTGGCCCGCGCTATCGCTTGTGCGCCGTGACGAGCAGGTACTCCCACCGCATCGTGCCGTCCGGTGCCAGCCCGCGGTCGCCGAGGTCGGCCAGCTCGGCATCGAGCGAGGCCGCGCGGTCGGGGGAGTCGACGAGGCCGCGGTAGGCCGCGATGGTCGGCCCGTAGTTCGCCTTGAAGTAGTCCCGGAACTCCGCGCCGCTCGCGAACTGGTCGACGATGCACTCCCTGCGCTCGAGGCTGAGGTCGCCGACCCTGTCGCGGAACAGCTCTCGCACGTGCTCCTCGCTGCCCCAGAGCGGTGGCGGCTGTGCACCGGGGGGTGGGGGAGCGACATACGGCTTCATCGTCGCGAACATCTGGCCGATGAACCCCTGCGGGGTCCAGCTGGCGATCGCGATCGTGCCGCCGGGACGGCACACGCGCAGGACCTCCTCTGCGGCCCGCTGATGGTGCGGGGCGAACATGATGCCGACGCAGGAGACCACCGCGTCGAACCGGCCGTCCTCGAAGGGCAGCGCCTCGACGTCGGCCTCCTGCCAGGTGAGCGAGGCGCCCTGCTCGTCGGCGACGCGGCGCCCGGCGTCGAACAGCTCTGGCGTCAGGTCGCTTGCGGTGACGGTGGCCCCTGTGAGCGCCGCGGGGATCGCGACGTTGCCGGAGCCGGCGGCGACATCGAGGACCTGCTGGCCGGGCCCGATCCCGGCCGCCCCGACGACGACTGGCCCGAGGCTCGGAATGAGCTCGCTCGCGACCGCCGGATAGTCGCCGAGCGCCCACATGCTGCGGTGCCGGGACTTGAGCTCCCGGTCCGCTCGCGCGAGCTCCTCGGGGTCTGTGCTGGTCTGCTGGGTCATGGTGGTCCTCCTCCGACCGGTTCATGCGTGCTGACGGCTCCATGGTCGAGGCGGCCCGCGCGGCCCATCCAGTGCCGGTTCTGAAGCACCGGCGGTATCAGTTCTGTACCACCGGCGCACTTTCTGAGGCAGCATCGACAGCGGGAGCCCGATCAGGGGAGGTGGGAGACATGACCTTCTACGGCCAGTTCTGCCCCGTCGCGAAGGCGATGGAGGTTCTCGACGAGCGGTGGACGCTGCTCATCGTGCGCGAGCTCCTGCTCGGCAGCACCCACTTCAACGAGCTGCGGCGCGGGGTGCCGAAGATGTCGCCCGCGTTGCTGTCCAAGCGACTCCGCTCCCTCGAGCGTGCCGGCATCGTGAACCGGACGGTCGACGAGTCGCGCACGGCCTACACGCTGACCCAGTCCGGCAAGGAGCTGTTCGACGTCGTCAACGCCCTCGGCGTGTGGGGTCTGCGCTGGATCCCGGAGCTGGGCGACGAGGACCTCGACCCGCACCTGCTGCTGTGGGACATCCGCCGGACGATTCCGGTCGACCGGTGGCCCCGCGGTCGGACCGTCGTCGCGTTCGAGTTCGGCGACGTGCCGGTCGGCCGCTCCCGCTGGTGGCTCGTCGTGACCGGCGACGACGTGGACGTGTGTGACGCGGACCCCGGCTACGAGGTCACCGCCACGGCGCGGCTGCCGCTGCGCGTGCTCACCCGGATCTGGCGCGGTGAGGAGCGCTGGACCCGGGCGGAGCGGCAGGGCGAGCTTGTGGTCCACGGCTCGGCTCCCGCGCGCCGTGAGCTGGGGAGCTGGATAGGGCAGTCGAGTCTCGCCACGCTGGCCGCGAGTCGCTGAGTCGCGGGCCGGCGGTGCGCTCTGTGGTCCAATCGACCCATGGCTGCCACGAGCAGGACCCCCGCGATCGAGCTCGACGTCGACGGTTATGACGTACGGCTGACGAACCCGGACCGTGTCTACTTCTCAGAGCGCGGGGAGACGAAGCTCGACCTGGCCAACTACTACCTGTCCGTCGGCCCGGGCATCGTGGGCGCCCTGCGCGACCGGCCGTGCATGCTGCACCGCTTCCCCAAGGGCGTCGACGGGGACAAGGTCCATCAGAAGCGCCTGCCGGCCGGGGCGCCGCCGTGGGTCGAGACGGTCCGGCTCCACTTCCCGCGGTACGGGCTGCACGCCGACGAGCTTTGTGTCACCAAGCTCGCCGATGTCGCCTGGGCGGTGCAGATGTCGACGGTCGAGTTCCACCCCTGGAACTCTCGGCGCCCGGAGACCGAGGAGCCCGATGAGTGGCGCATCGACCTCGACCCGATGCCGAAGTGCCCCTTCACGACGGTGCAGCGGGCGGCCCACGCGGCCCACGAGGTGCTCGAGGAGCTGGGCGCGGTCGGCTGGCCCAAGACGTCCGGCGGCCGGGGAATGCACATCTACGTCCGGATCAAGCAGGAGCACGGGTTCAAGACGGTGCGGCGGGCCGCGCTGGCGTTCGCCCGAGAGGTGGAGCGGCGCCTACCGGACGACGTCACGACCGCGTGGTGGCGCAAGGACCGGGCTCCGACCGACCTCTTCGTCGACTACAACCAGAACGCCCGCGACCACACGATGGCCGCGGCCTACAGTGTGCGCGGCAACCGTCGCGGCACGGTGTCCGCTCCGGTCTCGTGGGACGAGGTCGACGACATCGAGCCGGACGACTTCACGATCGCGACGATGCCCGACCGCTTCGCGCGCCTCGGCGACCTCCACGCCGGCATCGACGAGGCCGTCTTCGACATCGCGCCGCTCCTCGAGTGGGCCGACCGCGACGAGCGCGAGGGCCAGCCCGTGCCCGACGACGAATGACGGGTATGCCGCTCACCCACCTCCCGGAGACCCGCGGCCTCCCGCACCATGGCCCCCACGAGGTGGTCGACCATGCCCGGTTCCGGGACCGCTCGGCGCGGGACGTGCTCGAGGTCCGCCGGGGAGCGGACGCGCTCGAGTCCATGGGCCGCGAGGGTTTCTGGGCGGTTGTCGCGACCTTCGAAGGGCAGCTTTCTGCCGTGCGGTTCGCGACGGTCGAGCCCAGCGGGCCGAATGACGGCGCACCCAGCGGCGTCGGCAACCGGTCGCCGCAGTGGACTGCGCTGAGAGGGCGGTGGCGGACGAGCCTGGGGCGAGCGGCATACCGCGAGGCGGTGCGGGAGGTCCGTGAACGGATCGCGGCGGGCACGGTCTACCAGGTCAACATCTGCCGGGTCCTGTCTCACGAGATCGCCCGCGACGCAGACCTCGACGGACTCGATCTGCTCGTGCGCCGGGGCAACCCGTCACCCTACGGATCGCGGATTCGCTGCGCCGAGGCCGGGCTCGATGTCGTCAGCGCCTCGCCGGAGCTGTTCCTCTCGCGACGCGGCGAGCGCGTCGAGACGAGACCGATCAAAGGGACAGCGCCGAGCGCCGCCGAGATGCTCGACAAGGACCACGCCGAGAACGTGATGATCGTCGACCTCATGCGCAACGACCTCTCCCATGTCTGCCGGCCCGGCAGCGTGACGGTCGATGCCCTCTGCGCGCTCGAACCGCACCCGGGCCTGGTCCACCTCGTCTCGACGGTAAGCGGGAGGCTGCGGCCCGACGCTACGTGGCCGGACGTCATGGCGGCGGCCTTCCCGCCCGGCTCGGTCTCCGGCGCGCCGAAGTCCAGCGCACTCCGGACCATCCACGAGCTCGAGACGGCACCGCGCGGACCGTACTGCGGCGCCATCGGGTGGGTCGACGCCGACCGGGGCGAGGCGGAACTGGCGGTCGGCATCCGGACGTTCTGGGCAGAGGACGACCGCGATGGTCGACGCTGGCTCCGCTTCGGCACCGGCGCCGGCATCACCTGGCACTCCGAGCCCGAGCGGGAGTGGCGCGAGACGGAGCTGAAGGCGGCTCGACTCATCGGCCTCGCGTCCGGCAGGGTAGGCGAGTGACCGCGCTGACAGGAGGGACGCAGGGATGACCGGCGAGGAGATCCGCGTCTGGGTGAACGGCAGCCTCGTCGATGCCGAGGCACCAGCACTGCCGGCGCTCGACCACGGGATCACCGTCGGCGACGGCGTCTTCGAGACGGCGAAGATCGACGGCGGGGCGCCGTTCGCGCTCCGGAGGCATCACGCCCGGCTGCTGCGATCGGCGGCCGGCCTCGGCCTGCCGCCGATCGACCTCGACCTGCTGGACGAGGGCATCAAGGCGGTCCTGGCCGGCGGCGACATCGAGTTCGGGCGGCTGCGCTACAGCGTCACCGGCGGGACGGGACCGCTCGGGTCGGACCGGGATTCGGCCATGCCCACCTACATCGTCCTCGCCGGCCCCCAGCCGCGTCCGCCCCAGTCGGGGGCCCTCGTCGTCGTGCCGTGGACACGCAACGAGCGGTCCGCCGTCGCCGGCCTGAAGACGACGTCGTACGCCGAGAACGTCGTCGCGCTCGCCTACGCCAAGGAGCGTGGCGGCATCGAGGCGGTCTTCGGCAACACACGCGGCGAGCTCTGTGAGTGCACCGGCAGCAACATCTTCGTCGTGCGCGACGGCCAGGTCTCCACGCCTCCAGTCGAGTCCGGGCTGCTACCCGGCATCACCCGAGAGCTCACCATCGAGTGGGCGGAGGAGAGCGGCATACCGGTGCGCGAGAGCGCCCTCCCGCTCGGTGTGCTCGGCGAGGCGGACGAGGTCTTCATCACGAGCTCCACCAAGGACATCCTCCCCGTGCACGCGGTCGACGGCCGTGCGCTGCCCACGGAGCGGCCGGTCACCACCCGCTTGCAGGAGGTGTTTCGCAGCGGGACCCAGCGGACCGTCGACCCGTGAGCGACGAGGTCACCGCAGAGGGGCGCGAGCGCGTCGTCGACTACTCCGATGCCAACATCACGCTCGACGCGTACGAGGACCGTTGGGCGTGGCGAGCGAGGCTGCGATGGAACCGCGCGACCCACCTCGCATGGCGCACCCTGGTCGGCGTCATCGGCGGCATCGTCACCGTCGCCGAGCTCATCATGGTGCCGGCTCCCGGGCCCGGCTGGCTGGTCGTCTTCCTGGGCCTCATGATCTTCGCGAGCGAGTTCGAGTTCGCCCAGCGGCTGCTCGACTTCGCCCGTCGCCAGGTGGGCAGGTGGAACGACTGGGTCATGGCGCAACCCGTCTGGCTCCGCGGTCTCGTCGCGCTCGCCACGCTGCTGCTCGTCTGGACGATCCTCTGGGCGGCGTTCGTCGTCATGGGCTTGCCGGGCTTCCTGCCGGGCTGGGCCACGGACTCGCTGCGGCAGGTGCCGGGGATCGACTGAGCGCGTTCCGGGCGGGGTGGCGGGCCGATTACCGGAACGCGCGGTGGATTGGATAGTGTTTCCCTCCGTCGCCCCACAAGGGCGACGTCCTGGACGTGTAGCTCAGTTGGTTAGAGCGTTCGCTTCACACGCGAGAGGTCAGGGGTTCGAGTCCCTTCACGTCCACTCTCCGGCGGTGGGAGTGCGCCCGAGGCGCCGGCCGGTATCCCGCGAGGACCCGGACCGCCCGCCCGGAGGTTGCGCCGCTGCCAGCGAGGGATGGCTTTCGGGCCCGTCGTTCATACCGCTCGCGGCCGCGCTGCCCGGCGAGCACCGCGTCGTACTTCGCCCCGCCAGAGGGTTGTCGCCGCAATGCGCCAGTCCGAACACCCGCACCAGGTGTGCCGGTTCCGGGAACCGAGAGCTGGGCACCGTGGTGGCCCTCCGGAGTGCGGGTCGCCGCCTAAACTGCCTCGCAGGAGGCGATCCCATGGACGACACCACCCTGACGGCACTCATGGAGCGCGAACACCACGACGTCGACGAAGCCATCGAGGACTTCGTGCAGGGACTGCGTGAGCGGCACGTCCGCCACCAGGACCTGCGCCGCGCGACCGACCTGCTCCAACGACACATCTACATCGAGGAGGCCCTCATCTTCCCGCCGCTGCGCGCCAAGGGGATGCTTGCGCCGATCCTCGTCATGGAGCGCGAGCACGGGGAGATCTGGCGGACACTCGATGCACTCAATCTCGAGGTGGGCAGCGGGACGGTCGCCGACTCGGTGCCGGACAGGTGTCGTCAGCTGCTGCACGAGCTCGAGGTGCACAACGGCAAGGAGGAGCCGATCATCTACCCGCAGGCCGACGCCGCGCTCACCGACTCCCAAAAGGACGCGGTGCGCGACTTCATGCGCTCGGGCACCATGCCGACCGACTGGGTGTGCGCCCAGGTCGGCAACGGCTGAGCGCCGCCGATGACCATCCACTCCGACCACCCCTTCCTGCCGCCAGAGACCGACCGCGACCCGGTCCGTCGACTGCGCGGACGGGTCGGCGGGACGGTGTCGCTCTGGACCTCGGGTGCGGGGGCCGGGCGCGCCGGCCTCACCGTGTCGTCCTACCTCGTCTCGCCCGGGGAGCCGGCCCACGTCGTCGGGCTGCTGCACCCGGAGTCGGAGCTGCTCGAGCGGCTCCTCGAGACCGGCACGGCGGTGGTCCAGCTGCTCGAGTGGCGGGACCGGGAGCTCGCGGACGTCTTCGCCGGCCTCTTCCCCGCTCCAGGTGGCGCCTTCCGGCGGGGGAGCTGGGAGCAGACCGACTGGGGACCGGTGCTCACCACCGCCTCCGCGTGGGCGGGGGTGCGCCTCGCCGGTGACGACTACGCACCACGCCCGGCCGGCTGGTCCGATCTGGTCGACACGGTCATCGAGACCGTGGCCGTCGGCGAGGAGGACCGGCCGCTCGTGCACCGCCGCGGGCGCTACCTCAGGCCCTCCGACTGAGCGCTGGCCGCGCCATACAACGCGGGGTCCTGCGGTGCGGGGTCATCCGATGCGGGTTGGCGACCGGTCCCGTCACCAGTAGCCCTCCTCGTGGTCGGCCATCATCTCGGTGGCCAGCCACGCCTCGGGGATGCCGAAGGCGTCGACGAGCCGGCGCGCGTCGGGCCGCAGCCGCTCGCAGAGGTCGTTGACCGTCGCCGTCAGAGCCTTGGTGCGGGCCGGGCTCAGCCGGTCGTGCTCGAGGTACCAGTCCTTGTGCCGCTCGATGGTCGAGAGGGCGTGCAGGTCGCACAGCCGGTCGAGCAGGCTCCGAGCCTCGCCCGGCGGGCACGTCTCCACGGCGGCCGCAAACGCCTCGAGGACGACTCGCTCGACGTGCGCCCGGGCCGTCTCGACGAGGTGGTCCTGGCACCGGTTGAAGGCGTTGAAGGCGTCGGCGTGGGAGTCGCTGACCCGGCGCAGCCGGATGGCTAGGGTCTCGACGAGGTGCTCCTCGCGGTCCCGGACGAGGCGCAGCTGGGAGCCTCGGGTGGTGAACGGCGTCTCGTCCGGGCGCCCGGGCGCCGCGTCGATGATCTTCTGGACCAGCCCACGGACCGCCGAGCGCTCGAGGACGGTGCCCGTGGTGAGCCGGGCACCGAAGCGGATGATGCCGAGGGTGTCGAGGTCGCCGAACGTCTCCTGGTAGTCGCCGAGCAGGCCCTTGGCCACGAGCTGGAGCAGGACGGTGTTGTCCCCCTCGAACGTCGTGAAGATGTCGGTGTCCGCCTTGAGGGATGCGAACCGGTTGGCCCACATGTAGCCGGCGCCACCGCACGCCTCCCGGCACTCCTGGATCGTCTCGGCGGCGTGCCACGTCATGAGGGCCTTGATGCCGGCCGCCCGTGCCTCGAGCTGGCGCTGGTCCTGCTCGGTCGTCGCCCGACCGCTGAGGACGTCGTCCATGGCGGACACGAGCTCGCTCTGGGCGAAGCCGAGGGCATAGCTCTGGGCGAGGCGCGGCAGCAGCCGTCGCTGGTAGGTGCGGTAGTCGAGCAGGCGGACCTCCTCGGAGCTGTTCGGCTTGGCGAACTGGGTGCGCTCGTCGCCGTACCGGATCGCCAAGGTAAGGGCACTCCGGGCGGCGGCGCCGGCGGCGCCGCCGACGCTGATCCGGCCCCGGATGAGTGCGCCCAGCATCGTGAAGAACCGTCGACCCGAGCTGGCGATCGGGCTGCGGTAGCGGCCCTCCTCGTCGATGTCGCCGTAGCGGCCCAGCAGGTTGGTGCGCGGGACGCGCACGTGGTCGAAGAGAATCCGGCCGTTGTCGACTCCGTTGAGCCCGAGCTTGGGACCGCAGTCGGACAGGGTGACTCCGGGCCGGGGCGCGCCGCTGTCGTCCCGTATGGGTACGAGAACGCAGTGCACGCCGTGGTTCTCGTCGCCCACGAGGAGCTGGGCGAAGACGGCGGCTACCGTCGCGTCCCGGGCCGCGCCGCCGATGTAGTCCTTGCGGGCCCCGAGGGCGGGGGAGTGCACGACGATCTCGTCGCTCTCCGGGTCGTAGGTGGCGGTGGTGAGCAGGCCCTGCACGTCGCTGCCGTGGGCCGTCTCGGTCATCGCGAAGCAGCCGAGGAGCCGTCCGGAGATGATGTCGGGCAGCATCGCCCAGTGGCGCTCGGTCCCGAGGAGAGAGACCGCCCCACCGAAGAGCCCCCACTGGACTCCGGCCTTGACGAGGAGCGAGAGGTCCGCATGCCCCAGCATCTCAAGGGCGGTCACCGAGTCGGCGTAGCGTGCCGTGCCGCCCTGCTCGACGGGGAATCCGCCAGCTGGCCAAGGGGTTTCGGCGAGTCGCGCGAGCTGCTGCCGCACCCGTGCCCGGTGGGACTCCATGTCGAGAGGCTGCCCGGGCGGGGCGAACAGCTCCGGCTCCAGCTGTCGGCACTGGTCGCGGACGTCGCGGCGGGTGCCGTCGAGGAGTGCCTGGAGCGCGTCGACGACAGCATCGGCGAGGGGCTCGGTGTGTCGGGGGGCCTGCGCCGAGGTGGCGGGTGCGGTCATCGGATCCTCCACGGATGCTGTCAGGTCGGTCGGGTGTCTGGTTCGGGAGCTGCGGGCGGCTCGGCCAGCATCGGTCCGAGCCCGTGCCAGGCGAGGTCGGTCAGCACGTCGACGACATCGGCCCGGGGCAGCCGGTCCGGGGACGAGAGCCAGTCGTCGGCGACGGCCTGGACCGAGCCGACCAACGCGAGGGCCCGGACACGGGCACGCCGGGCATCGGCGGCGAAGGGCACGGCCGACAGGAGCAGGTCGACGACTCGGTTCGTCGTCGCCTCCACGGGGTCGTCTGCGAGGGGGCGGTCCACCAGCGGCCTGTTGACGACGAAGCGGTAGACCTCCGGATCCGACTCCACGAGCGACAGGTAGGCCTCGACCGTCGAGGCGACGACCAGGCGCAGGTCCTCGGAGTGGCCCATCGAGGACAGCGCGGCGGCGACGTGCCGGTAGACGCGCTGGTCGATCCGGTCGGCCACAGCCTGGTAGAGGCCGGCCTTGTCTCCGAAGTGGCGGTACACCACGGTCTTGCTCGTCGCGGCCTGGCTGGCGATGTCGTCCATGCCGACGCCGGCCCCATGGGTCCGGATCGCGCGGATCGTGGCGTCGACGAGCTCGGACCGGCGTTGCTCCCGGTGCTGCTCCCATCGGGTGTCCCGCCCGTCGCGGGACGGGCCGGACCGGGGCTCACCGGGCGTGGGCAGGCTCATAGCACCGAACGTAGCAGGGACTCGGTGTATCGGCTACCGTGAGTACCGGTTACCCATTCTCCCGCCCGCAGTCAGGAGTGCCCCATGCCGCAGACCAGCCCGCGCCCGCCCCGGCGCGCCGCCATCCTCGGTGGCAACCGGATCCCCTTCGCCCGCGCCCAGGGCGCCTACGCGCGGGCCTCCAACCAGGACATGCTCACGGCCACCCTCGACGGGCTGGTCGCCCGGTTCGGCCTCGCCGGCGAGCGGATGGGCGAGGTCGTCGCCGGGGCGGTCCTCAAGCACAGCCGGGACTTCAACCTCACTCGGGAGAGCGTCCTCGGCAGCCAGCTCGACCCGCACACCCCGGCCTACGACATCCAGCAGGCCTGCGGCACCGGTCTCGAGGCGGCGATCCTCGTCGCCAACAAGATCGCGCTCGGACAGATCGAGGCGGGCATCGCCGGGGGGACCGACACGGCGAGCGACGCGCCCATCGCTGTCTCCGAGGGGCTGCGTGAGACGCTCCTCGCCGTGAACCGCGCCAAGTCGGTGCCCACCCGGCTCAAGGCGCTTGCCGGACTGCGTCCCACCGACCTCGTCCCGTCCATCCCGCAGAACGTCGAGCCTCGGACCGGGCTGTCGATGGGGGAGCACATGGCGCTCACGGCGAAGGAGTGGGGGATCTCGCGAGAGGCGCAGGACGAGCTGGCCGCAGCCAGCCACCAGCACCTCGCTGCCGCCTACGAGCGCGGGTTCTTCGACGACCTGGTCACGCCCTACCTCGGGCTGACTCGGGACAACAACCTCCGCCCCGACTCGAGCGTCGAGCAGCTCGCCAGGCTGAAGCCCGTCTTCGGCAGGGGCGCGGACGCCACGATGACGGCGGGCAACTCGACCCCGCTCACCGACGGCGCATCGGCGGTCCTCCTCGCGAGCGAGGAGTGGGCGAGCGAGCACCGCCTCAGCCCCCTCGCCTGGTTCGTCGACGCCGAGACCGCCGCGGTCGACTACGTCCACGGCCACGAGGGGATGCTGATGGCCCCGGCCTACGCCGTGCCCCGGCTCCTGGCACGAAACGGCCTGAGCCTGCAGGACTTCGACTTCTACGAGATCCACGAGGCCTTCGCGTCCACGGTGCTCGCGGTGCTCAGCGCGTGGGAGGACCCCCGGTTCTGCAAGGAGCGCCTGGGGCTCGACGCGCCGCTCGGCTCGATCGACCGCGAGCGGCTCAACGTCACCGGCTCGTCCCTCGCGACGGGCCACCCCTTCGCCGCGACCGGCGGACGCATCGTCGCCACCCTCGCCAAGCTGCTGCACGAGAAGAAGCAGCAGGAACCGGACCGCACGGTTCGGGGCCTGATCTCCATCTGCGCTGCCGGCGGGCAGGGCGTCACCGCGATCCTGGAGGCCTGACCCATGACAGACCTGTTCACGACGATCATCACCTCGCCCGTCGCCAAGATGGCCGGAGTGCCGCAGCCCACGCGCCTGCGCCGGTACGAGCCCGGTGGACCCCTCTGTGACGGCCCCGTTCTCGTGGCCGGAAGCGGCCCGTATGTCGCTGAGCTCCGTCAGTGGGTCGGTGCCGCCGGCATTGCGCTGGCCGAGGCGAACGACGCCGCGACCGACAAGATCGGTGCCATAGTCGTCGACCTCAGCGACGCGACCGACCCCGGTCAGCTCGAGCTGCTGAGGACGCTCGGGCCTGCGGTCAAGCGGCTGCGGACGAACGGCCGCGTCGTGGTGGTGGGAACCGACCCGACGACGCTGACCGACCCGGCCCACGTAGCGACCCAACGTGCGCTGGAGGGCTTTGTCCGCTCCCTCGGCAAGGAGCTGCGCGCCGGAGCCACGGCCAACCACGTGCTCGCACGCGGCACGGCCAGCGACGGGCTGCGTTCCGCGGTCGAGTTCTTCCTATCCGGCCGCTCCGCCTACGTCGACGGCCAGGTCGTCCGCATCGACGAGACCAGGGGCAGCAACCCGACCGGCGAGCAGCCCCTCGCGGGCAAGGTCGCCGTCGTCACGGGCGCCGCACGCGGCATCGGTGCGGAGATCGCCAAGGTCCTGGCGCGCGACGGGGCGACGGTCGTGGCGGTCGATGTGCCCGCCGCGGGCGAGGCCCTCGCCGCCGTCGCCAACCAGGTCCGCGGCACGACGCTCCCGCTCGACGTCACCTCGCCCGAGGCCGGTGCGACGATCGTGGAGCACGCCCGGTCCAGGCACGGCGGCCTCGACATCGTCGTGCACAACGCCGGGATCACTCGCGACAAGCTGTTCGTCAACATGGACGAGTCGAGGTGGCAGAGCGTCATGGACGTCAACCTGCGCTCCATCCTCCGGATGAACGAGGCGATCCTCGGGGAGGGCGGCCTCGGCGACGGCGGCCGAGTGGTGTGCCTGTCCTCGATGGCCGGCATCGCGGGCAACCGTGGACAGAGCAACTACGCGGCGAGCAAGGCCGGCGTCATCGGCCTCGTGACCGCCACCGCGGCGGCGGTCGCCGACCGGGCGATCACGGTCAACGGGGTCGCTCCCGGCTTCATCGAGACCGAGATGACGGCACGGATCCCATTTGCCACGAGGGAGATCGGCCGCCGGATGAACTCGCTTCAGCAGGGCGGCCAGCCCCGGGACGTCGCGGAGACGATCGCCTGGCTCGTCCAGCCAGGAGCGGCGGCGGTCAACGGCCAGGTGATCCGCGTCTGCGGCCAGAGCATGCTCGGAGCGTGACCGGATGACGCGCGAAATCGTCCTCGAGGGGCCACCGGACCTGCGGCGGATCTATGCCACGGCGGCGCTGAAGCGGGGGGCTGACCGCGACCGGTTGCCGGAGCTGCGCGTTGTGCGGCCCGGCGTCAGCGTGGACTCGGACAACCTCGTCAGGTACGCCCGGGCCTGCGGCTTCACCCTCACCGAGCGGTTGCCGCTGCCCTATCCGCACCTGCTCGGCTTCCCGCTCCAGATGGTCGTGATGAGCCAGCGCGACTTCCCGCTCCCGCTCGTGGGGTCCGTGCACGTCGAGAACGTCATCACGGTCAACACGTCCCTCACGCTGGCGGATTCGCTCGAGGTGGCGGTTCACGCGGAGAACCTGCGCGCGCACCCGAAGGGCCGCCAGGTCGACCTCGTGACAGAGGTGAGCACCCACGGCGACGTCGCGTGGCGAGGCGTGAGCACCTACCTCGCCCGGGGTGCGGAGCACCCGGACGCCGAGGCATCCGAGCCACCTTCGCTCGACGGGCTAGAGGGCGTCCGGTCGGGACCGACGTGGCGCTTCTCGGCCGGGACGGGCCGGATGTTCGCCGGTATCGGCGGCGACTGGAACCCCATCCACGTCCACCCGATCCTGGCCAAGCCGCTGGGATTCCCGACCGCGATCGCCCACGGCATGTACTCCTACTCGCGCTGCGTCGGGGCTCTCGCGCCGCGCCTGCCCGGGTCGGGGATCACGAGTCACGTCTGGTTCCGCAAGCCGATCCGGCTGCCGTCGACGGTCCGGCTCCGGACCGCCTTCGAGGACCACCGCACGCTCTCCCTCCTCGAGGGCGTCAAGGGCGAACTGGACCACGCCGTCCTCGAGCACACCTGGGCCGGCGCCGGACCCGGACGCTAGCCCTTCCCTACCCAGTCGAGTGAGCGGTCCGCCTCAGGCGCAACACCGTCCGGTGTGACTGGAGGGACTGGGCGCTCACTCGACGGGGAAGTGCTGGGGCTGGTGGGAGCGGGTGCTCACTCGACGGGGAAGTGCTGTGGCTGGTGGGAGCGGGTGCTCACTCGACGGGGGAGTGCTGGGGCTGGTGGGACTGGGCGCTCGCTCGACGACGGAGGTTCACTCGTAGAGGATGTACTCGGGCTCCGGCTGGAGCGCGAGGACCTGCTTCGGGGTCATCAACGTGCCCTGGCGGCGGTCCTCCTCGTAGAAGAGCTTGAAGCCGGCGTGGACGGCCTTGGGCAGGTTCCGGACCAGCTTCCGGTAGGTCTGCTCCTTCATGCCCCGGGTGCCGATCCCGTCGACGGACTTGACGACGACGACGCCGGGGTGGCTCCCGATGGCGGACTCGCCCCGGACCACCGAAGGTGCGAGCTGGTGGAAGACGAGGACCTTCTCCGGCAGGTCGTGCTGCTGCACGACTGAGGAGAGGTAGCGCGCGACCGAGTCGATCTCCTTGCCGGTCGTGTGCCCGAAGACCTTCATCGGCACCTCTCGGGGACCCATCTCCCACTCCGGATCGAGCGCCACGCCGACGTCGGGCTCCTTCAGCCACTTCGCGTAGGCCTTGACCTCGGTGAGGAAGTCGGCGCGGCCGGGCTGGATGTTGAGCAACAGGATGCCCTTGACCTTCCGTGCCGCGGCGAGGTGCCGGGCGATGACCGAGTCCGAGCTCCTCATGCGGTACATCCCGTCGGAACCGGGGCTGCCCTGGACGACGGTCGCAATGAGCTCGAGGACGGGCAGGGCGGCCCGGCCACCCGCATACGGCCGCCCCACCTGCTCGAGCTCCCGGGCGCGGTCGTCGAGGTTCCCGATGCCGAGCCGTCCGAGAGCCGCGGACCCCGGCCGGCCGGCGAAGCCGACGAGCCGGTAGTGCGGGAAGACGGCGCGGCCGCCCCGGGGCAGCTGCACCGCGGTCGCCGGTGCAGGGGCCGCAGTCCCCGAGTTGGCAGGCAGAGGGGAAGCGGGTGGCGGCGTGGAACTCGACTGCGCGCCGGTCGTCGACCGGCCGGACGGATGCGCCCCCGGCGACGCGCCCGGCCCATCGCCGCATCCAGCTGCGACCAGGACAGAGAGAAGTGCTGTAGCGAGGACGACCGTACGGCGTCCCATGCAGGACCTCCACAAACCGACAACAGAGCGACCCGCACGAGCGGGTCACCCAGCAGGGTACGTCCTCGCCGGAACGGTTTCACGGGCCGCCACGCCCAGTGGATACGCTTGGGCGGTGCCGCCGTGGGCGGCATACCCCATCCTCATCACGCAAGGAGCCACACCCGTGTCTGCAGAGATCACCGTCACCGTCGCCGGAAGCGAGCGATCGGTGGCGGAGCAGACGACGGCGGCCGAGCTGTTCAAGCAGATCGGACGTGACGACCGCGACATCGTCGTGGCGCGCGTCAACGGGGCGCTGCGCGACCTCTTCCACGTCTTGGGCGAGGGCGACGTCGTCGAGCCGGTCACGGTCGACAGCGAGGACGGCCTCGCCGTCCTGCGGCACTCCACCGCCCACGTCCTCGCCCAGGCGGTCCAGCAGGTCAACCCGGACGCCAAGCTCGGCATCGGCCCTCCGATCCGCGATGGCTTCTACTACGACTTCGACGTCGACGAGCCGTTCCAGCCCGAGGACCTCAAGGCCCTCGAGAAGGCCATGCAGAAGATCGTCAACGAGGGGCAGACCTTCCAACGGCGTGTCGTCACCGATGACGAGGCCCTGCGTGAGCTCGCCGACGAGCCGTACAAATGCGAGCTCGTGGGCCTCAAGGGCGGCGCCGGCGATGCGGCCGAGGGCGCCAGCGTGGAGGTCGGGGCCGGTGAGCTGACCATCTACGACAACATCCGCCGCGACGGCACCCGCGCGTGGGGCGACCTGTGCCGTGGGCCGCACATCCCGAGCACCAAGCTCATCGGCAACGCCTTCAAGCTGATGCGATCCGGAGGCGCCTACTGGCGTGGGTCGGAGAAGAACCCCCAGCTGCAGCGCATCTACGGCACCGCCTGGCCCACCAAGGACGAGCTCAAGGCCTACCTCGACCGGCTCGCGGAGGCCGAGCGGCGCGACCACCGCAAGCTTGGCGCGGAGCTCGACCTCTACTCCTTCCCCGACGAGCTCGGGTCGGGCCTGGCCGTCTTCCACCCCAAGGGCGGGGTCATCAAGCGCGAGATGGAGGACTACGTCCGCCGGCGGCACATCGAGGAGGGCTTCCAGTACGTCGGAACCCCGCACATCAGCAAGGACGGCCTGTTCCACACCTCCGGCCACCTGCCGTACTACGCCGAGACGATGTTCCCGCCCATGGAGATGGAGGGCGCGGAGTACCGCCTCAAGGCGATGAACTGCCCGATGCACAACCTCATCTACAAGTCGCGCCAGCGCTCCTACCGTGAGCTGCCGCTGCGCTTCTTCGAGTTCGGCTCGGTCTACCGCTACGAGAAGTCGGGCGTCGTCCATGGCCTGACCCGGGTGCGGGGCATGACGCAGGACGACTCGCACTCCTACGTCACCCGTGAGCAGGCGCCGGGGGAGGTCCGCCACCTGCTCGACTTCGTCCTGTCGCTGCTGCGCGACTTCGGCCTCAACGACTTCTACCTCGAGCTGTCCACCCGCGACACCGAGGGCGACAAGAAGGACAAGTTCATCGGCTCCGACGAGCAGTGGGAGGACGCCACCAGGATCCTCGAGCAGGTCGCCACCGAGACCGGGCTCGAGCTCGTGCCGGACCCGGGCGGCGCCGCCTACTACGGTCCCAAGATCTCCGTCCAGGCGCGTGACGCCATCGGGCGGACCTGGCAGATGTCGACGATCCAGTACGACTTCAACCAGCCGGAGCGCTTCGGCCTCGAGTACCAGGCCGCGGACGGGTCACGGCAGGAGCCGGTCATGATCCACTCGGCCAAGTTCGGCTCGATCGAGCGGTTCCTCGGTGTCCTCGTCGAGCACTATGCCGGCGCCTTCCCGGTCTGGCTCTCGCCGGTCCAGGTGCTCGGCCTGCCGGTCGCCGAGGAGTACGCCGACTACCTGGGCGAGGTGCTCGCGCAGCTGCGCCGCAAGGGCGTGCGGGTCGAGCTCGACGCGAGCGACGACCGCTTCCCGAAGAAGATCCGCAACGCCTCGAAGTCCTAGGTGCCCTAGGTCCTCATCGCCGGTGAGGTGGACCGGGCCGCGGGTGCCGTCTCGTTCCGGTTCCGGGACGGGTCCCAGAAGAACGGGGTCCCCGTCGACGACGCGATCGCCGAGATCCTCCAGGCGATCGAGTCCCGCGCCCAGGTGTGAACCGGCCCCCCGGCGACGACTTTCCGCGAAAACCTTGCGCGGGGACGAGAACGGGGGTTCAATCAGACCTACCGAACCGCTTCGGCGGATCGGATTCCTCAATCGCTGTAGCGAATGAGGAACAGAAGGCCCGGGAACTCATACTTCCCGGGCCTTCACCTTCCGTCTTGCACCGGCCCTGCGGCTCTCACACCCGCAGGGCCGTCTGCTTTCTCCGCCGCCCTGCCGCAGCGCCGGTGCACAGGGCCGGGCCAGATCGCGCAGGAGCGGGCAGGATCGGGTAACGGGAACCTGATCGGGTACGGGCCGGCGACCAGGAGGTGCCGCGTGTACGTCTACCGGGACCGGGTCGATGCCGGCCGCAGGTTGGGGGAGTCGCTCGCGGACCTGTCGCTCCGGGACCCCGTCGTCCTCGGCCTGCCGCGCGGTGGCGTGCCAGTCGCGGCCCAGGTCGCACGCCGCCTCGGTGCCCCCCTCGACGTCGTCGTCGTGCGCAAGCTCGGCGTGCCGAGCCAGCCGGAGCTGGCCATGGGCGCCATCGGTGAGGAAGGGGGGCGGGTCGTCGACGCGCGGATCATGCGGGCGGCCCGGGTCGACGAGCGGCGCCTCGCCGAGGTCGAGGACCAGGAGCGTGAAGTCCTGCAGGATCGGGTTGCCCGCCTCCGGCGGGGCCGGCCCCGCGCCGAGCTCTCCGGCCGGACGGCGGTCATCGTCGACGACGGCATCGCGACCGGCGCGACGGCCCGGGTCGCCTGCCTCGTCGTCCGGGCGCTCGGGGCGCGGCAGGTCGTCGTGGCCGTTCCGGTCGGCCCACCGGACATCGACGACCGGATGCCCGAGGCCGACGCGGTCGTCTGCCTCGAGAAGCCGTGGGGCTTCCGGGCCGTCGGTGGCGCCTACGACGACTTCGACGCGACCACGGACGATGAGGTGGAGCGGCTGCTCGAGGCGGCCCATCCCGGCTCAGGCGGTCCCGCTGCCGACCCGGAGAATGGTGAGGCCCTGCGATCTCACACATCGCAGGGCCGGGACCATTGAACACGCCCTACCCGGCGATCTCCGAATCGACACGCTGCCCGGCAAGGGAGGAGCACCCCATAGGATCGCGGGCATGACCGACCAGAACGGGGAGACGCCGTCCTCGGTGCGCATCGAGGACGTGGACGACCTCGTCCACGTGGACGACGGCTTCGAGCGACTCTGGACGCCCCATCGGATGGCGTACATCGCGGGGGAGAAGCCCACGGATGAGGCCGGCCACGGCTGCCCGTTCTGCACGGCCTCGGGCAAGGACGACGCCGAGGGGCTCATCGTCCACCGCGGTGAGCACTGCTACGTGGTGATGAACCTCTTCCCCTACAACCCCGGACACGTCCTCGTCTGCCCGTACCGCCACGTGTCGCTCTACGTCGACCTGACCGACCAGGAGACGGCGGAGTTCACCCTCCTGACGAAGCAGGCCATCCGGGCCCTGCAGTCGGCCTCCGAGCCGCACGGGTTCAACATCGGCATGAACCAGGGCGCGGTGGCCGGGGCCGGCGTCGCGGCACACCTGCACCAGCACGTCGTCCCGCGTTGGGCGGGCGACATGAACTTCCTGCCGATCGTCGGGCAGACCAAGGCGCTGCCCGTGCTCCTCGAGGACACGCGCGAGCAGATCGTCTCCAACTGGCCCGGCGCCGGTCAGTAGGCTGACGACACCATGCTCAACCGTCTGCTGCGGGCAACGTTCACCAAGTTGCTCAGCCCGATCGCGCACGTGCTCCTGAGGCTCGGCGTCAGCCCTGACGTCGTCACGATCGTCGGCACCCTGGGCGTCTGCGCCGGCGCTCTCGTCTTCTTCCCCCGCGGGCAGCTCTGGATCGGCGTGCTCGTCATCACCGCTTTCGTCTTCTCCGACACCGTCGATGGCATCATGGCCCGGGCGTCCGGGCGGTCGAGCAAGTGGGGCGCCTACCTCGACTCCACGCTGGACCGGGTCGGCGACGCGGCCGTCTTCGGCGGCCTCGTCCTCTACTTCACCCGCGACGGGGACAGCTCGCTCATGGCCGGCCTCGCCCTCGCCTGCCTCATCCTCGGCAGCGTCGTCTCCTACGCCAAGGCACGGGCCGAAGGACTCGACTTCACCGCCAACGTCGGCATCGCGGAGCGGGCCGACCGCCTCGTCGCTGTCCTGGTCGCGGCCTTCTTCGCCGACGTCTTCGACGTCCCGGTCCTGCTCGGTGCCGTCCTCGGCCTGCTCGCCGTCGCCAGCCTTGTCACGGTCGTCCAGCGGATGCTGACGGTGCGCCGTCAGGCGCTGGCCGCGGGGGAGGTCTCGCGGTGAGACGTGCCCCCCTCGGCGGTCGGCTCACGGGTGCTGCGAGCGTGCTCGGGTTCCGCCTCGGCTGGTCGGCCGTGCGCGCGATGCCCGAGCGAGCGGCATACGGGCTGTTCGCGCGGATCGCCGACGTGGCCGTCTGGCGGGGTGGGAAGGGCATCGAGCGGCTCCGGAGCAACTACGCCAGGGTGCGCCCAGAGCTGACGCCCGCCGAGCTCGACGAGCTCGTCCACGACGGCATGCGCTCGTACATGCGCTACTACTGCGAGGCCTTCCGGCTGCCGTCCCTGCGTCCGGAGCAGATCGACCGTGCGGCGAGGGTCACCGGCTTCGAGGAGATGCGCGATACGTGTCGGGCCGGCGGCACGGCGATCGTCTTTGTCGGGCACCTCGGCAACTTCGACATGGCGGCGGCCTGGTCGGCCCGCAACCTTGCCCCGGTGACCACCGTCGCGGAGCGCCTCAAGCCGGAGGAGGTCTTCCAGGACTTCGTCGCCTTCCGCAACAGCATCCAGATGGACATCATCCCCCTCGAGGGCGGGGACAACCCGTTCCACGAGCTGCTCCGGGCGGCCAAGAAGGGCGGCCGGCTCATCGCCCTCGCGAGCGACCGCGACCTGACCGCCAACGGCGTGGAGGTCGACTTGCTCGGGCACCGGGCACGGATGGCGAAGGGCCCTGCCCTCCTCTCGCTGATGACCGGTTCCCCCCTGTATGCCGCGCGCGTCCACTACGAGAAGGCTCCGCACGGCGAGGGGTTGGGTGGCTACCGCACGCTCGTCGAGGTGAGCCCGCGCCTCACCCCGCGCGTCAGCGGCGGCACCGCCGAGCTCGCCCAGGACCTCGTGCAGCAGTGTGCGGACCACCTCGCGGAGACCATCCGCTCGCACACGAGCAGCTGGCACATGCTGCAGCGGGTGTTCGTCGACGACCTCGACCCCGTCCGCGCGCCGGCACGAGGGGCTGTCACGTGAGGATCGGGATCGTCTGCCCCTACTCGTTCGACCTGCCCGGCGGGGTGCAGTTCCACGTCCGGGACCTCGCGGAGTACTTCCTCGGCGACGGCCACGACGTCTCGGTCCTCGCGCCAGCCGACAGCGACACGGAGCTGCCCGAGTACGTCGTCTCGGCGGGTCGGGCGACCCCGGTCCGCTACAACGGGTCGGTGGCGCGGCTGAACTTCGGACCGGTCACGGCGGGCAAGGTGAGCCGGTGGCTCGACCACGGGGAGTTCGACGTCCTCCACCTGCACGAACCGGTCACCCCGAGCGTCAGTGTCCTTGCGCTGCTCGCGGCCGACGGCCCCATCGTCGCGACCTTCCACACCTCGATGGTCCGGTCGCGCACCATGCAGACCGCCTACCCGCTCGTGCGCCCCAGCCTCGAGAAGATCGCCGGCCGGATCGCGGTCAGCGAGGACGCCCGCCGGACCGTGACGACCCACATCGGGGGCGACGCCGTCGTCATCCCGAACGGCGTCTACGTCGACCGCTTCGCCCGCGCCCCGAAGCGAGCCGAGTGGGTCGGCACGGCGGAGCGGCCGACGATCGCCTTCCTCGGCCGGATGGCGGAGCCGCGCAAGGGCCTGCCCGTCCTCGCCGCCGCCCTGCCCGAGGTGCTGCGCGAGCTCCCGGGCCTGCGTGTCCTGGTCGCCGGCCCCGGAGACGTCGAGCATGTCACCGACGGGATGCCCCCCGGTGTCGCCGACGCCTGCGAGTTCCTCGGCGCCGTCTCCGATGAGGACAAGGCCTCCCTGCTCGCCTCCGTCGACGTCTACGTCGCCCCGAACACCGGCGGCGAGAGCTTCGGCATCATCCTCATCGAGGCCATGTCCGCCGGGTCGTGCGTGCTCGCGAGCGACCTGCCCGCCTTTTCCCGGGTGCTCGACGGCGGACGGGCCGGGGCACTGTTCCGCAACGAGGAGCCGGCCCACCTGGCCCACGCGCTCCTCGCCCTGCTCGGCGACCCTGAGCGGCGCGCGGTGCTGGCCGAGGCCGGCCGGCAGCGGGCCCGACAGTTCGACTGGTCGGTCGTCGCGGCCAAGATCATGGCGGTCTACGAGACCGTCATCGAGGGACGCAGCGCTGCGCTCACCCCGCCCGCCGGCCGGTGGAGCCGGTTCCTGCGCGGAGGACTGGGCCGATGACCGAGACACTCACCTGGGTCTTCGCGGCGCTCTTCGTCCTCGTCATGATCGCCTGGTACCTCACCTACACCGCTGCCCGCCTCGACCGGCTCCACGTCCGGCTCACCGGCACGGTCGCGGCCCTCGACGCGCAGCTGGTGCGGCGGGCGGAGGCCTCGGTCGAGCTCGCCAACAGTGGGCTGGTCGACGGTGCCACGGCCCTCATCCTGGCCGGCGCGGCGGCCCAGTCGCTCGAGACCCCGGACGTGGACGGCGAGATCCGGGAGGCGGTCGAGAGCGACCTCACCGAGGTCCTGAGCCTCACCCTCACGCCCGAGCTCGTCGACCACCTCCGGCTGTCCGGGCCGCTGGGGGAGGACCACCTCGACCGGCTCTCCTCGGCCTGTACCCGGGTCCAGCTCGCGCGGCGCTTCCACAACGACGCGGTGACCGATGTCCGAAGGGTCCGGCGCCAGCTCGTCGTCCGGCTCTTCCACCTCGCCGGTCACACCCCGATGCCGGTCACCGTCGAGTTCAACGACGAGGTCCCACCCGGCCTGGAGCGGTGACGGCCGCAGCCATGGACGGGCGGTCGGGGCGCGCAGGTTCCGGCCGTACCCTTTTCTGCATCCGCAGACGAACGCCTCATCGAGAAAGCAGGAGACCGTGAGCAGCACTGGCACGACGGGCACGACGCCCACGTCCGAGACGGGCACCGGCACGACCCGCGTCAAGCGCGGGATGGCCGAGATGCTCAAGGGCGGCGTCATCATGGACGTCGTCACCCCCGACCAGGCGAAGATCGCCGAGGACGCCGGGGCCGTCGCCGTCATGGCGCTCGAGCGCGTCCCGGCCGACATCCGGGCCCAGGGTGGCGTCTCCCGGATGAGCGACCCGGACATGATCGACGGCATCATCAGCGCGGTCTCGATCCCGGTCATGGCCAAGGCGCGGATCGGCCACTTCGTGGAGGCCCAGGTGCTGCAGAGCCTCGGCGTCGACTACATCGACGAGTCCGAGGTGCTGACGCCGGCCGACTACGCCAACCACATCGACAAGTGGGCCTTCACGGTTCCCTTCGTCTGCGGCGCGACCAACCTGGGCGAGGCCCTCCGCCGGATCACCGAGGGCGCGGCGATGATCCGCTCCAAGGGCGAGGCCGGCACCGGCGACGTCTCCAACGCGACGACCCACATGCGCTCGATCCGCGCCGAGATCCGGCGCCTGCAGAACCTCCCCGAGGACGAGCTCTACGTCGCCGCCAAGGAGCTGCAGGCGCCCCACGACCTCGTCGTCGAGGTCGCCCGTGCGGGCAAGCTGCCCGTCGTGCTCTTCACGGCCGGCGGCATCGCCACCCCCGCGGACGCCGCGATGATGATGCAGCTCGGTGCCGAGGGCGTCTTCGTCGGCTCGGGCATCTTCAAGTCCGGCGACCCCGCCAAGCGGGCCGAGGCGATCGTCAAGGCGACGACCTTCTACGACGACCCGGACGTCATCGCGAAGGTCTCCCGCGGCCTGGGTGAGGCGATGGTCGGCATCAACGTCGACGAGATCCCGCAGCCGCACCGGCTCGCCGAGCGCGGCTGGTGACGGCCCGCGTCGGCTGACGTCAGCACGCACCCGGTATGCCGCCGAGCGGACCCCGCGCGGCGGCATACTGTGTGGGTGGCTGGGCGGCGCGAGGACATGGGCGGCGTCGCGCGCACTCCAGCCTACGGAGCTCAGGTGACCGCGCCCCGCTGGGCGAACTCGGGACGCTGGAACTCGCCACCGTCGAGGACCTCGCCGAGGTGGCGGGCGGCCTCGACGACCTCGACATGGGTCACGTAGAGCGGCGCGAAGCCGAGGCGGATGATGTCCGGCTCCCGGAAGTCGCCGATCACGCCACGCGCGATGAGGGCCTGGACGATGGCGAAGGCGTCGGGGTGACGCAGCGAGACCTGGGAGCCCCGGCGGTCCGGATCCCGGGGCGTGACCACCTCCAGGCTCTGTCCGAGCGCGTCCACCGCCTGGATGAAAAGGCTTGTCAACGAGAGGGACTGGCGCCGGAGCGCCTCGGGGAGACGTCGTCGAAAGCCCCCAGCGCCGCCTCGAGTGCCAGCATCGAGAGCAGCGGTGGGGTGCCGCTGCACAGGCGGGCGATCCCGGGGGCGGGGGTGTAGCCGGGCGTCATGGCGAACGGGCGGGCGTGCCCGGTCCATCCCGGGAGCGGCTGGTCGAAGAGGGCCTGGTGGCGCTCCGCGACATAGGCGAACGCCGGCGCGCCCGGGCCGCCGTTGAGGTACTTGTAGCCGCAGCCGACCGCGAGGTCGACCCCGGACTCGTCGAGCCCGACCGCCATGGCACCCGCCGAGTGGCACAGGTCCCAGCAGGCGAGTGCGCCCACCTCGTGCGCGGCAGCGGTGATGCCCGGCAGGTCCCAGCGCTCCCCGGTCCGGTAGTCGACGTGCGAGTATGCGACGACGGCGAGCGACTCTCCGGCCTCCGCGATCGCGGAGATCGCATCCTGCGGCGGGACGCGACGGATCTGCAGGCCGACGAGACCGGCCGCGGAGTGGGCCATGTAGAGATCCGTGGGGAACGAGTCCGGGTCCGTCAGCATGACGGTGCGGCCGGGCCGCAGCCGCGCGGCGCCGACGATCAGCTTGAAGAGGTTGACCGACGTGGAGTCCGTTACGACCACCTGTCCGGGCGCTGCGCCGACGAGCCGGCCCACCCGGTCACCGACCCGTAGCGGCGCGTGCCACCAGTCGGCCTCGTTCCACGACCGGATCAGACGGTCACCCCACTCACGGGTCATCACCTGACCCACGGCGTCGGGCACCGAATCTGGAAGCGCGCCAAGGGAGTTGCCGTCCAGGTAGATCACGCCATCAGGCAGCCGGAACCGGGCGCGGGCCGAGTGCAGCTCCGCTTGGGCGTCGAGTTCCGTGGCGCGGGCAACCAAGCCCTCGAGCGGGTCAGAAGCACGGAGGTTGGCGGGCACCGGGCTGTCACGTGGCTCTACGGGCATACCGAGAACGTATCGCCTCGCACGACGAAGGACGGATGAGACATGGACGGCACGCCCTCAGGGCGGTCTGCTCCGCACACAGCCGCGCAGGCAGGGCCGGACACGGCGGAACCTTGCGGGCTCAGGCGCCGTCGGCCAGGAGCTGGGCCAGCTTGCGTTTGGGCACGCCGCCGAACTTCTGGCGGACGTTGAGGACGTGGTTGCGCGCGGTGCCGATGGAGATGTGGAGGTGGTCGGCGATCTCTTGCGCGGTGTAGCCCTTGGCGGCGAGCGTGGCCACCTCTCGCTCCCTCGCCGTGAGCCCGGCCGTCGACACGAGGCGCTGGCTCGCCGGCACCGCAGGCAGCCGCTGGCCCCGGTGCAGGCTGCGGTCGCGCAGCACAGCGGCCAACGAGCGCTCGGCACCATGCTGCTGGAAGAGGTCGATCGCACGCCACCGGAGGTTGTTGCCCGTGGCTGTGTCGGGGGCGACCCGGGCCGCGGCGTGGAACAGCTGTCCGGCCGTCATGGGTTCAGGCAGGGCTGCGAAGCGCTCGGCCGCCGCCACCACGAGGTTGTAGCCGTCGCGACCCGACACGAGACCGTCCACCGCGGTGCGGACCGCGGCGCCCCGGGCGTTCTGCGGCCAGAGTGGACCCATTGTCGCCACCCACGGCCGTGCCGCCGAGACGTCGGTCAGGGCCATGGTCAGCAGGAGGTCCTCCCAGCCGAACCGCACCTGCATACGTGCGGCGAGCTCGAGCGCCTGCGGCACCTCTCGCAGCGGCGCCGGCTCCTGCCTCGCCACGCGCAAGGACGCACGGACGGACTGCGCAAGCCAGAGCATCTGCTCGTCGAACGCGATGTGACCGAGGGTGTCGTCGATGACCTTCGGGTCGGGCCGGCCTTCGCGCTCGAGGGCGACCGCTCCCAGGGCGATCCCGGCCATGCCGGTGGCCATCTGGGGGCGGCCCTGCCGGGCCGCGCGGGCCGCGGCCTGCGCGGCGGCGAGGTCGCCGGTGCGCCAGTGCACCAGGGCCTCCACGGCGGCGAACTTGCGAGCCCAGGTCGCCCCGTGCGCCAGCAGCTTGCCCTCCGCGGCGACGCGCCGGGCCAGCGCGTAGTCACCATGGCCATAGGCGGTATGGGCCCAGTTGAACTGGTTGAGGCTTGCGATCTCGGCCGTGATGGCGTCAGGGCTGGACGGCAGCACCTCCGACGCCTCCCGCCAGTGCTCCAGTGCTTCCGGACGGTCGAGGTAGGTCTCGCACCCCGCGAGGCGGCCCGCGCAGAAGGCGATCGCCCAGGGGTCACGAGTGCGCCGCGCGAGGGCCAGCCCCTCACGGCCCACTCTGATCCGGTAGTCGCCGCTCAACCCGTCCTCGCGCGGCCAGCAGAGCTCGCCGAGTGTGACCGCCTGACCGCGCAGGTCGCCAGCGAGCCGGAACTCTGCCAGGGCACGGCTGAGGATCTCGGGCGTCTCGGCGGCGGTGCCGGCCCGGCCGCGGGTGAACAGGAGAGCCCCGCGGGCCCCGGGAGACCCGACCTCCTCGGCCAGCCGCTCGAGGAACGGGTGCGCCTCGAGCAGCTCGGTGCCCCAAGCGCAGACGACGACGGCCAGTTCGCCGATGGCGACCCGGTCATCATCGGGTGCCCCTCGCGACAGCGCGGCCGCGGTGGACATGAGGAGGTCGAGGGCCGCGCGGGTCTCGCCTCGCAGTCCCAACCCTTCGGCCTCGCGCAAGGTGGCGCGCAGGCCAGGGGAGACGACAGTCGCGAACGACGCCAGGGCCGACTGCGACGAGACCCGCCGGCGCACCCTGACCCTGGCGGGACGGCCGCTCGAACGGGTGAGGGCTGTCGTCACGTGACGAAGATATAGGTAGTTCTTGCAGATTCCACGGAATAGCAACACGTCGTTTGCTTGGGTCGGACGCGCTCACCCGCGCATCGACCCGACTGGAGGATCTGAATGCGTTCCATCACACCCCGCGTGGTCGCTGCATCGTCCTTGGCGACGGTGCTCGCCACGATCGTCCTCGCAGGCGGCGCCGGAGCGTCCAGTCCTGCGGCATCGACTCTGTCACCGGCGGCCAGCGGCGACACGAGCACCGTTCAGTGGACGGGCGGACCCTACAACGGCGCGGTCCTCGCACCGGAGAGCTGCACCTCCACGACGTGCGACACACACACGCTCAACCTGTCCATCCCGCAGGACTACTGGCAGGGCCACTCCGGCACCGTCAAGGTCGAGATCTCCTGGACCTCCACCGCGGACGACTACGACCTTTACGTGAGCGACTCCACGGGCCGCAAGATCGCGCAGAGCGCGTCGGGCGGAACGACTCGCGAGGCTGTCGACCTCGGCGCGCTTGCGCCCGGTGCCTACAGCGTCAAGGTCGTGCCGTACACGAGCGTCGCGTCGAGCTACACGGGCACGGCCACCCTGACGAGCTCGGCGGTCCCGATCGGCATGAAGTACCCCGAGACCCGCAAGGCGGTCGAGGACGAGCTCGTCGTGGACTACCCGCTCAACGTGGTGTTCGTCGGTCGCAAGCCCAGCCCGGCCGAGGTCGCCGAGCTCAAGGCCTGGACGCCGGACCACTACAAGCCGACGGTCGCGACCAAGACGACAGCGGGCGGCGAGCTGACGGGGGTCGGCGCGGGGCTGCTCAACTGGAACAAGGACCACGTCTCGGGCGATCCCTACTTCGAGGGGATCCGTTTCAACTACAAGGTCAACGTCCTCGCGGCCTCCGACGCCTACGCGAAGGCGCTCTTCCAGGTGGCCAAAGACGCCACCGCGCGCGGTCAGTCGTACCACGGCGGCGTGACGAGCACGCGGACCGTGAACCAGGTCAAGTACGACACGGTGTTCGGCAACCTTCGGGTCGTCGCCAAGGGCGGTGACCTCTCCTACAAGGTCGCCGACCCGACGAAGACGGACCTCGTCGACGCCTATGCGGTCGAGGACTGGATGTTCAGCTCGCGGTACGACGCCAAGTGGGAGTGCGCGTTCACGAACGTCGAGACCGGTGCCTGTGCCGACCCGTCGGTCATCAACCCCGACGCGGGTGCCTACCACGACCCGTACTACGACAAGCAGGGCCTCAACCTCGACCGGATGCCGCAAGGCCCGAGCCAGGGAGCGTCGTTCTTCTTCCTCGACACCTTCACCCCTGACTACGCCAAGGACTACTTCCGCCCCAACGCGTACCACACGTACGGCACCGACAAGGTGATCAACGGCGCCATCGGCCCCAAGGCCACCGAGGCCGGGGGATCCTGGCGGATCACCGACCCTGACACCGGTGGCTGGGACGGCGTCGACTTCGCCCGCACGTGGGGCGGCCGCTACCGGTTCCACTTCGTCGACCTCGGCGCGGCACCCAACGACTACGAGTCCGCGACCTGGGCCGGCAAGGGCCTGGGCATGTCGAGCGACTACCCCCACGGCGACCCGCCGGTGTGGCAGTACGCAGCCGACCCGCTGTGGCAGCAGCAAGGTGACACGTGCAAGACCGACGGCACCCCGATCGCCGGCTTGAACCTCCCGTACAACAACAACACGCCATGCCGGATGATGCCGCGTCTCGCACGCGACGTCGCCTACGGCCTGTTCTTCCGCTCGACCGCCGGGTACCTCTACCGACCGATCCCACGGGGCGACACCTACTGGCTGGCGGTGTCGAACTGGACCGACTTCTACTCGCGTCCGCAGTGGGTGCAGGGCCAGCTCACCAACGCTCCGTGGTACGGCACGTGGTGGACCGACATGGACAAGCTGTACAAGATCGGCAGCGTCGCCGGTGGCACGAGGCAGGACGACACGTTGCGTTGGCTGTCCTCCGCAACTCCGTACGCCCGGTGGGTGGGCCGCAAGGGCGAGACGATCCCGCTCTACGACCCGACGAACAACCAGCCGAGCGGCAAGGTGCTCGACACGTCCCCGAAGTACGCCGACCTGCCGGCCCCGGCCACGCATGTCGAGACCAAGAGCGGCGCCAAGCTCGCCCCCGAACCGCTCTACGACGGCACGCACAGCGTTGTCACCTACGGCGACAAGACGGTTGACCTCACAGCGGTCCAGGAGGCCCTCGAGAAGGCCAAGGCCGCCGGCAGCGGCCTCGGCCCCGGCTACGACGGCGCGGTCTCGCACGAGTCCTTCCGCGACTTCATCGACGCGCACCCTGACGGCATCGCCGACCACGTCGAAGGCGTCAACACCATCCCGGCGATCAACGTGGTCTTCGAGAAGACGCTCACGTGGGCCCTTCCGGCCATCGTCGGGGGCATCGCGGTCGGCACGAACGACGGCGAGGCGTGGGGTGTCATGAACAACGTCAACGACCGGTTCAAGTCGAGCGCCTCGCACTACCCGGGTGTCCAGCCCGGTGACGCGCCCGGGTCGAAGCGGTCCGTGACGAGCACCTCCCTGCCGACGCAGGACAGTGGCGGCGGCTTCAGCTACACCATCGAGCATGAGGCCGCGCACAACCTCGGCCTCTCGCACCCGCACGACGGCTCCTACGGGGTCGACCGCTGCCCGGTGGGCCACCCGCAGGCCGGCCAGTGGGAGTGCTACTGGAACGGGCTCGGCTGGATGTACGACATCTCCGCCGCTCCCACCACGTACGCCATGTCCTACCGCCCCTACGAGGTCGAGGACCAGGACAACCTCCAGCGCGGCCACACGGCTGAGTACCTCATCGGTGCGCAGGAGTCCCTGACCCAGCGTCTCGTCGAGGAGGCCACGGCCGGCCGAACGGCTCCGTCCGCGAAGTGGGGCTCGGACTTCGGCCGGATGAAGCAGTGGCGCACCCAGGTCGGCGAACTCTTCCGCAAGGGCGACTACCTCCACGCGGAGTACGCCGCGCGCAACGCGGCCCTCGCCGCCCGGGGAGTGCCGCAGACCGCGGCCAACACGTCCGACCCGAGGCTCCTCGAGGCGGGCCAGGTGTTCTACTTCAATGTCCACCCCCAGGGCGACGGCCGACGCGCCGCGAAGCCCAACCTCCAGCCGACCGCTATCGAGGCGGCACAGCCGGAGCGCAAGCAGACCAACCTCACGGTGACCGTCAGGAACACCGGCACCGCCCCCGCGACCGGCGTCGTCGTCGAGCTCTTCGACGGCACGACGTCGCTCGGCACCACGGCCCCGGTCGACCTCGCCGCCGGCGCCACCGCGGCCGTGACGAAGGTGTGGGACACCCGAGGCATCAATGGTGAGCGGATGATCAAGGCGGTCGTCGACCCGGCCAACCTCATCGCCGAGACGGTCGAGACGGACAACACGCTGACGCGCACCATCACGATCCGCGGCAACAAGGTGACGAACGGCTCCTACGAGTCGTCCGCCACCGGCACCGCCCCGGACGGGTGGACCGCCTCCGGCAGCACGGCCTACGACCGGTCGAGCACGAAGTCCACGGACGGCGTGGCTGCAGTCGGGCTCACCGGCGGCAGCTGGGCCTCGGACCCGATCGACGTCACCGCGGGCGGCACCTACGACCTGGCGATGACGGCCGTCGACGGCACGCCCGGCGTCTCGGTGACGTTCCTGGACCAGACAGGCAAGGTCGTCAGCAAGATCGCGTCGGTGGACGTCGTGGTGAGCAAGATCGACTCCGTCGTGAGCAAGATCGACCCAGCCGTGAGCAAGATCGACTCGGCCGTGAGCAAGATCAGCGGCTCGGTGGGCAAGATCGCCGGCTCGGTGACGGTACCCGCCGGCGCGACTCGCATGGTTGTCACGGCGAGATCCCCTGCGGCGCTTCCCCTCGGCAGCACCGTGTGGCTGGACGACGTCTGGGTCTGGTGACGCCACCCGACCGGACAGGTCCGGCAGTCCCCTCGGGTGCGGTTCCCTCCCGCGCCCGAGGGGCCCGCCTTGTCATCAGGCTGCCGGGCAATGCTCGGGCCGGTTTCGGCGCGAGCCGCCGAGCGGCATACGCTCCGCCTCATGGCCGCTCCAACGATCGGGATCCTCGCCGTGCAGGGTGACGTGCGCGAGCACGTCGCCGCGCTCCACGAACTGGGCACCGGGACAGTGCTCGTCCGGCGACCGGAGGAGGTCGAGCGGATCGACGCCCTCGTCATCCCGGGTGGAGAGTCGACGGTCATCGACAAGCTGGTCCGCACCTTCGAGCTGCAGGAACCACTGCGCAAGCGGATCGAGCAGGGGATGCCCGTCTACGGGTCCTGTGCCGGGATGATCCTGCTCGCGGACCGGATCACCGACGGAGCCCCGGGCCAGCAGACGCTCGGCGGCCTGGACATCACGGTGCGCCGCAACGCCTTCGGGCGCCAGGTCGACTCGTTCGAGACCGAGCTCGACTTCGCCGGACTCGACCGCCCTGTCCACGCGGTCTTCATCCGTGCGCCGTGGGTCGAGGAGGTCGGCGAGGACGTCGTGGTGCTCGCGCGCGTGGGGGAGGGGCCCGCCGCCGGTAAGATCGTGGCGGTTCGGCAGGGAGGCCTCCTTGCGACGTCGTTCCACCCCGAGGTGGGCACAGACCGGAGGATCCACGCCGAGTTCGTCAAGATCGGCAGTTCGCGAGGGTGAGGACACTGCATGAGCGGCCACTCCAAATGGGCCACCACGAAGCACAAGAAGGCTGCCATCGACGCCAAGCGCGGCAAGCTCTTCGCGAAGCTCATCAAGAACATCGAGGTCGCGGCCAAGCAGGGCGGCGGTGACCCGACCGGAAACCCGACGCTGTACGACGCGATCCAGAAGGCGAAGAAGTCGTCGGTTCCCAACGACAACATCGATCGCGCGGTCAAGCGCGGCTCGGGCGCCGAGGCGGGTGCGGCCGACTACCAGACGATCACGTACGAGGGGTACGCCCCGGGCGGCGTCGCCCTGCTCATCGAGTGCCTCACCGACAACCGCAACCGCGCTGCCGCCGAGGTGCGTACCGCCCTGACCCGCAACGGCGGGCAGCTCGCCGACCCGGGCTCGGTCGCCTACGTCTTCAACCGCAAGGGTGTCGTGATCCTCCCCAAGGACGGCAAGTCGGAGGACGACATCCTCGAGGTGGTCCTCGACGCGGGCGCCGAGGAGGTCAACGACAACGGCGAGACCTGGGAGGTCGTCTCCGAGGCAAGCGACTTCGTGGCCGTCCGCGAGGCGGTCCAGCAGGCCGGCATCGACTACGAGTCGGCCGAGGCGTCCTGGGTGCCGAACCTCCAGGTGCCCCTCGACCTCGACGGCGCCCGCAAGATGATCCGGGTCATCGAGGCCCTCGAGGACAGCGACGACGTCCAGAACGTGTTCGCCAACGGCGAGATCCCCGACGACGTCCTGGCGGAGCTCGACGACGAGGACTGACCCCAGCCGACGGCGGCGCGCCTCCGTGGAGCGACCCCGGCTCGCAGCTACGGTTGGGCCGAACACATGTTCGGTCGTCAACGGATTCGGAGGCAGTCTCGTGCGCGTCCTCGCCGTGGACCCCGGCCTGACCCGCTGCGGGATCGGCGTCGTCGACGGCGTGCCGGGCCGGCGGCTTTCGCTCGTCGAGGTCGGCGTCATCCGGACGCCGTCCAGCGACCCCACACCGAAGCGGCTCGTCGCGATCGAGGACGAGATGCGGCTGTGGTTCGAGCGGCACCGACCCGAGGCGGTGGCGATCGAGCGGGTCTTCGCCGACTCGAACGTCTCCACCGTGGTCGGCACGGCCCAGGTCACCGGCATCGTCATGCTGCTCGCCGAACGGCGTGGCCTGCCGGTCACCATGCACACCCCGACCGAGGTCAAGGCGGCCGTGAGCGGCAGCGGCCGGGCCGGCAAGGCGCAGGTGACGGCCATGGTCACCCGTCTGCTGGGTCTCACCACCGCGCCGCGTCCCGCGGACGCCGCCGACGCCCTGGCGCTCGCCATCTGCCACGTGTGGCGGGGGAGCGTGCAGGAGCGCCTCACGGAGGCTGCCGCCCGTCGCGGCGGCAAGCCCAGCGGCATACCGACCCGAGCACCGCGGCGGACAGCGGGCACCAGCGTGCGCGCGGTGTCCGTCGGCAGCCGCCCCGCCACTGTCCGACCCAACCCCGGAGCCACCCGCCCATGATCGCCTCGCTGTCCGGCACCGTCCTCACCGTCGGGCTCGACTCGCTCGTCCTCGCCGTCGGCGGGGTCGGCATGCTCGTCCACACCACGCCGGGCACCGCCGCGTCCCTGCGCACCGGCCAGGCCGCCGACCTCGCCACCACACTCGTCGTGCGCGAGGACTCGCTCACGCTCTACGGCTTCGCCAGCGCCGACGAGAAGACCGTCTTCGAGACCGTTCAGACCGTGTCGGGAGTCGGTCCGCGCCTCGCCCTCGCGATGCTCGCGGTCCACACCCCGGATGCCCTGCGCGGGGCGATCGCCCGCGAGGACCTGGCAGCGCTGACCAAGGTGCCGGGCATCGGCAAGAAGGGCGCGGAGCGGCTCGTCCTCGAGCTGCGCGACAAGCTCGGTGTCGTCGCCGGCGGGGCCGAGCACCCCGCCGAGCCGGCTGGCGCCGACGAGGCGTGGAAGGGCCAGGTCCGTGAGGCGCTCGTCGGGCTCGGCTGGAACGTCAAGCAGGCCGACGCCGCGCTCGACAAGGTCGCCCCGCAGGCGGCCGACGGCCCCGGCGTCTCGGCCCTGCTGCGCGCGGCCCTGCAGGAGCTCGGCCGATGACGGCCGACTGGGGGCAAGGCGCGGACCCCGAGTGGGACGGGTCCTTCGACGCGACGGCACGTCTCGTCGACGGCGCGGGCGACGCAGACGAGCGGCAGGTGGAGGCGGCGCTCCGCCCGAAGCGGCTCGACGACTTCCCTGGGCAGGTGCGGGTCCGCGACCAGCTCGGCCTGGTCCTGCAGGCGGCGAAGCGGCGCGGCAGCCCGCCCGACCACGTCCTGCTCTCCGGGCCGCCCGGCCTGGGCAAGACGACCCTCGCGATGATCGTCGCGAGCGAGCTCGAGCAGCCGATCCGCATCACCTCCGGGCCGGCTATCCAGCACGCGGGCGACCTCGCCTCGGTCCTGTCCTCGCTGGCCGAAGGTGAGGTCCTCTTCCTCGACGAGATCCACCGCATGTCGCGCTCCGCGGAGGAGATGCTCTACCTCGCGATGGAGGACTTCCGGGTCGACATCATCGTCGGCAAGGGTCCCGGAGCGACCGCGATCCCGCTCGAGCTGCCGCCGTTCACCGTCGTGGGCGCCACCACGCGAGCCGGGCTGCTGCCCGCGCCACTGCGCGACCGGTTCGGCTTCACGGGGCATCTGGACTACTACGAGGCGAGCGACCTCGTCACGATCCTGCACCGCTCGGCCCGGCTGCTCGGTCTCGAGGCGGATGAGGAGGGCATCGCCGAGATCGCGACCCGCTCGCGGGGCACACCGCGCATCGCCAACCGGCTGCTGCGCCGGGTCCGGGACTGGGCGCAGGTGCACGGCGAGGACCGGGTCACGCGGGAGGCGGCCAGGCAGGCGCTCGAGCTGTTCGACGTGGACGCCCGGGGCCTCGACCGGCTCGACCGGGCCGTGCTCGACGCCCTCTGCCGACGGTTCGGCGGCGGACCGGTGGGCCTGTCCACGCTCGCGGTCGCGGTCGGGGAGGAACCGGACACCGTCGAGACGGTCGCCGAGCCCTATCTCGTGCGCGAAGGCTTCATGGTGCGGACTCCGCGTGGACGTGCCGCCTCCGCCCTCGCCTGGGACCACCTGGGGCTCGCTGCGCCTCTCGACGCCCAGGGCCTGTGGTCCGCGACGCTGCCCCTCGACGAGCCGACAGGTGGCCGTTTCGAGACCTGACCGTTGTGTGGCGCGTCTGACAAATCGGGCCAGCCGCCATAGACTCCTGCGGGCACCGCGCCGCAGTGCGGCACTTTACGGTGCCTCCGGTCGTTGACGCGACGTCCCCACAGCCCGTGAGGTGCCGCTCGCTGCCCGGACCAAGACCTGAAGGAACGAGAGCTGATGCTGAACTACGGCAACGAGGTCACCTCGTTGATCCCGACCGCCCCCGCGCAGAACGCGTCGAGCGGCGGCATGTCGTCCCTGCTGATCCTGGCCCTGCCCATCCTGCTCCTCGTGTGGATGTTCTGGTCGACCTCGCGGCGGCAGAAGTCGATGCGCAACTTCAGCTCGTCCCTCACCATCGGCGAGCAGATCATCACCTCCGCCGGCATCTACGGCACGATCCGCCACCTCGACGACCAGAGCGCCTGGGTCGAGGTCGCCGAGGGCATCACCCTTCGGATCGACCGTCGCGCGATCGCCATGAAGCAGTCCGACGCAGCTGCGGGCGGACCTGCGAGCACCACTGGATCCGACACCACCGGATCCGCCGACACGACCGGTCAGTGAGGCCAGCGCATGGCGCGTAGTTCCGAGAAGAGGTCGGCGACCAAGTCGCTGACCGCCCTCGTCGCCATCATCATCGGGCTGATCGCGATCGTCGCGGGCCTGGCCCAGTGGGGTGCCGGCCAGTACACCCCACGGCTCGGCCTCGACCTCGAGGGCGGCACCGAGATCGTCCTCGAGCCGGTCCTCACCGGCAACGCGACGGTGACGTCCGGGCAGATCAACCAGGCCGTCGACATCATCCGCCAGCGTATCGACGCCAACGGCGTCTCCGAGGCGGAGATCTCGACCCTGGGTGGTCGCAACATCGACATCGCCATCCCCGGCACGCCGACGCCGGAGCAGCTCGAGGCGATCCGCAAGCCGTCGCAGCTGCGGTTCCGCGCCGTCTTCGTCGAGGCCGCCAACACGCCCGCCGCCGCGCCCGGCACCCCGACCCCCGCGCCGAGCGCCACGGCTCCGAGCACGACGCCGCCGGCGACGCCGTCGCCGACGAGCACCGCAGCCAACGCGCCGGTGCCGTCCGCGCTGCGCGCCGCCACCTCGACCCCCACGACGACGCCCACCACGAAGCCGGGCGCCACCGGCACGCCGGCACCGACGACGCCCGCGCCCGCCGAACAGCCCGCGCAGAGCGGCCAGGACGAGAAGACGATCGCCTCCGAGGCCGCGCAAGGTCTCGTCGGCATCGGCTGGGACCAGGCCAAGGCCAACGCGGCCGCGGCCAAGGTGGCTCAGCAGTTCGTCGCTCTCGACTGCTCGGCACCGGGCACCACGGACCGGATCGTCGACGACCCCGCCCAACCGATGGCGACCTGCAGCGACGACCGGGGCGCCAAGTACGTCCTCGGCCCCGTCGAGGTCGACGGCAGCGAGATCTCCGACGCGTCCAGCGGGTTCCAGTCCGGCCCGAACGGCCAGCCGACCTCGATCGTCGAGGTCCGGCTGACCTTCAACAGCCAGGGCGCCAAGAAGTTCGCCGACGTGACCAAGCGCCTCTACGCACTGCAGTCGCAGCCGCCGCGCGACCAGTTCGCCATCGTGCTCGACAAGTCGGTCATCAGCGCACCGCGGGCCCAGGCCGTCATCACCAACGGACAGGCGTCGATCACGGGCAACTTCACGGTCGACTCGGCCAAGCAGCTCGCCCAACAGCTGAAGTTCGGCGCCCTGCCGCTGTCGTTCAAGCTGCAGACCCAGGACGACATCACCCCGCAGCTGGGCCAGGAGCAGCTCGCGCTTGGCCTGCTCGCCGGCCTGATCGGGCTGATACTCGTCGTCATCTACTCGGTCTTCCAGTACCGGGCGCTGGCGTTCGTCACGGTCCTGTCCCTCGTCGTCGCTTCCGTCGTGACCTACCTGTCGGTCACGGTGCTGAGCACGACGATCGGCTTCCGGCTCACGATGGCCGGCGTCACCGGTCTCATCGTGGCCATCGGTGTCACCGCCGACAGCTTCATCGTCTACTTCGAACGCATCCGTGACGAGGTCCGTGAGGGCCGACCACTCGTCGCGGCGGTCGAGACCGGCTGGAAGCGCGCGCGGCGCACGATCATCGCCGCCGACGCGGTCAACTTCATCGCGGCCGTCGTGCTCTACCTGCTGGCCTCCGCCAACGTCCGGGGCTTCGCCTTCACCCTCGGGCTGACGACGATCATCGACCTCGTGGTCGTCATGCTCTTCACCCACCCGATGGTCCAGCTGCTCGCACGCACGGAGTTCTTCGGCAACGGTCACAAGTGGTCCGGTCTCGACCCGGTCCGCCTCGGGGCCAAGGTCGGACCGCGCTACCGCGGAGCCGGCCAGTTCGGCACCGGACCGCGTCCCGCGACACGGGCGGCGACCCGCCCGGCGGCCGCCCCGAGACTCGGCTCGGCGGATGGAAAGGGCCAGGCATGATCAACTTCGCCCAGGTCGGTAACGACCTCTACACCGGCAAGCGGTCGATCCAGTTCATCCGGCGGCAGAAGCAGTGGTACGCCTTCTCGGCTGTCATCATCCTGCTCGCCCTCGGCGGCCTGTTCCTGCGCGGCCTCAACTTCGGCATCGAGTTCCGGGGAGGCACGGAGTTCCGCGTCTCCGGCGTCACCTCGACGCAGAACTACGAGCAGAAGTCGTCGTCCGCGGTCGGGCAGGCCGGGATCACCGGGAACGTCAACTCGAGCGTCATCGGCTCGAACACGGTGCGCATCCAGACGGAGACGGCCGAGGGCAAGACCGAGGCGGCCAAGGCCGACCTCGCAACGGCGTTCGGGGTCCCTGAGAGCCAGGTCAGCGCCTCGCTCGTCGGCCCGAGCTGGGGAGCATCGGTCAGCCAGCAGGCGATCCGGGCCCTCATCGTCTTCCTCGTCCTCGTCACCCTCGTCATGTCGGTGTACTTCCGGACGTGGAAGATGGCCCTGGCGGCGACCATCGCGCTGCTGCACGACCTCGTCGTGACGGTGGGCATCTACGCCCTCTTCGGGTTCGAGATCACGCCGTCGTCGATGATCGGCTTCCTGACGATCCTCGGCTACTCGCTCTACGACACCGTGGTCGTCTTCGACAAGGTGCGCGAGAACACCGCCGAGGCGTTCCGGACCAGGCGGATGACGTATGCCCAAGCGGCGAACCTCGCCGTGAACCAGACCCTCGTCCGTTCGATCAACACGACCGTGGTCGCGTTGCTCCCGATCGCGGCGGTCCTCGTCGTCGGGTTCACCCTCCTCGGCCCGGGCACCCTGCTCGACCTCGCCCTCGCGCTCTTCATCGGCATCACGGCCGGTGCCTACTCGTCGATCTTCATCGCGACGCCGCTCTTCGTCGACTTCCGGCGCAAGGAGCCGGTCGTGCTCGACCTCGAGCGGTACGTCGCCCGCCACGGCGTCCGCCACGAGGCGGTCCTGCAGAGCGAGGCGGAGACCACGCTCAACGGTGAGCCGGTCGAGACCGCCGGGGTGCCGGCCGACGTCGCCGGCGGCGCGGACCATGCGCAGCCGCGGGCGGTGCACAAGTACGCGCAGGCCGGCCCACGCAACCAGCCGAAGCGGGCCCCGAGGTCGAAGCGGTGACGCCCCTCGCGGGGCTCTCCGTCGCGGAGGTCGTCGCGTCCCGGCTCCGGGACATCCCGGACTTCCCGAAGCCGGGTGTCCTCTTCAAGGACTTCACCCCCCTGCTCGCCGACGGCGAGGCCTTCGGCACCGTCGTGCGTGACGTCGCCGCGCGCCATACGGGCTCGGTCGACGTCGTGGTCGGGATCGAGGCGCGCGGCTTCATCCTCGCCGCCGCGGTCGCCTTCGACCTCGGCATCGGGATGGTTCCGGTCCGCAAGAGCGGGAAGCTGCCCGGCCTGACCTTGAGTCGCTCCTATGCGCTCGAGTACGGCACGGCGGAGATCGAGGTGCACGCCGACTCGTTCAGCCCGGGACAGCGCGTCCTCGTCATCGACGACGTGCTCGCCACCGGAGGGACGGCGGCCGCCGCGTGCGAGCTCGTGGAGAGTGCAGGGGCGGTCGTCGCCGGTGTGGACGTGGTCCTCGAGCTGGGCTTCCTCGAGGGACGCGACAAGCTCGGGCAGCGGCCCGTGCACGCGATCCTGACAGTGTGATCGCCTCTCGGCCATCTAGACTCGTGGCATGAGTGAGGAGGTCCGGAGCGAGCTGAGCACGCCATCCCGGGTACGTGCGCGGTTCGCCCGGTTCGGTGCGGCCCGGCCGTCCGGCAACCCGGTCCTCGAGCCGCTCATGACCGCCGTCCGGCAGAGCCACCCCAAGGCCGACCTGTCCGTCATCGAGCGGGCCTACGCGATCGCCGAGCGGGCCCACCAGGGCCAGCTGCGCAAGAGCGGCGACGCGTACATCACCCACCCGCTCGCGGTCACCACGATCCTCGCCGAGCTCGGTATGACGCCGCCTACCCTCGCGGCCGCGCTGCTGCACGACACGGTCGAGGACACGTCATACAGCCTCGACGAGCTGCGGCGCGACTTCGGGGACGAGATCGCGATGCTGGTCGACGGGGTGACCAAGCTCGACAAGGTCACCTACGGGGAGGCGGCCCAGGCCGAGACCGTCCGCAAGATGGTCATCGCCATGGCGCGCGACATCCGGGTGCTCGTCATCAAGCTCGCCGACCGGCTGCACAACGCCCGGACCTGGCGCTACGTCTCGGAGGAGTCGGCCAAGCGCAAGGCCAACGAGACGCTCGAGATCTACGCGCCCCTCGCGCACCGCCTCGGCATGAACACCATCAAGTGGGAGCTCGAGGACCTCTCGTTCGCGACGCTCTACCCGAAGGTCTACGACGAGATCGTCCGGCTCGTCGCGGAGCGGGCACCGGCGCGCGAGGAGTACCTCGCGGGCGTCCGCAAGCAGGTCGAGGACGACCTCGACGCCGCGAAGATCAAGGCGCTCGTGACCGGCCGGCCCAAGCACTACTACTCCGTGTACCAGAAGATGATCGTGCGCGGCCGCGACTTCGAGGACATCTACGACCTCGTCGCCGTCCGCGTGCTGGTCGACACCGTGCGCGACTGCTACGCAGCCCTCGGCGCGCTCCACTCGCGATGGAACCCGGTCCCCGGCCGGTTCAAGGACTACATCGCGATGCCCAAGTTCAACATGTACCAGTCGCTGCACACCACGGTGATCGGTCCGCAGGGCAAGCCGGTCGAGATCCAGATCCGGACTCACACGATGCACCGCCGGGCCGAGTACGGTGTCGCCGCCCACTGGAAGTACAAGGACCAGGCAGTGACCGGCAAGGCCGGCGAGGCGGCGCCGCAGAACGACATGGCCTGGCTGCGGCAGCTGCTCGACTGGCAGCGCGAGACCGAGGACCCGGGCGAGTTCCTCGACTCGCTGCGCTTCGAGATGGGCGCGAGCGAGGTCTACGTGTTCACGCCGAAGGGCTCTGTCGTGGCCCTGCCCA
Source organism: Intrasporangium sp. (assembly GCF_051961875.1). GTDB lineage: Bacteria > Actinomycetota > Actinomycetes > Actinomycetales > Dermatophilaceae > Intrasporangium_A. Next base: position 117,559 of record NZ_JBQCCV010000125.1, read on the forward strand.
TGGGCGCCACGCCCGTCGACTTCGCGTATGCGGTCCACACCGAGGTCGGGCACCACTGCATCGGGGCCCGTGTGAACGGGCGCCTCGTCCCGCTGGAGTCGACCCTCGAGAACGGCGACGTCGTCGAGGTGCTCACCTCCAAGGCGGACGGCGCCGGGCCGAGCCGCGACTGGCTGGGCTTCGTCAAGAGCCCGCGGGCGCGCAACAAGATCAAGCAGTGGTTCTCGAAGGAGCGCCGCGAGGAGTCGATCGAGGCGGGCAAGGAGAGCATCGCCAAGACCCTGCGCAAGCAGAACCTCCCGCTCCAGCGGATCATGAGCCACGAGACGATGACCGCGGTGGCCAACGAGCTGCGCTACCAGGACATCGACGCCCTCTACGCCGCCGTGGGGGAGGGCCACGTCTCGGCCCAGCACGTCGTGCACAAGGTCGTCGAGTCGATGGGAGGCGTCGACGGGGCGACCGAGGACCTCGCCGAGGCAACGGTGCCGACCCGCGCCGCCAGCCGCCGGCGCAGCGGCGACCCGGGTGTCGTGGTGGTCGGTACGGCGGACGTGTGGGTCAAGCTCGCGAAGTGCTGCACCCCCGTGCCCGGCGACCCGATCCTCGGGTTCGTCACCCGGGGCAGCGGAGTCTCGGTCCACCGGGTCGACTGTCCGAACGCCAGCTCCCTGACGGCGAACCCTGAGCGGCTCATCGACGTCGAGTGGGCGCCATCGTCCGCCAGCGTCTTCCTGGTCCAGCTTCAGGTCGAGGCACTCGACCGGAGTCGGTTGCTCTCCGACGTGACCCGGGTGCTGTCGGACCAGCACGTCAACATCCTGTCGGCGTCCGTGCAGACCTCACGCGACCGGGTGGCCCTGTCCCGCTTCACCTTCGAGATGGGTGACCCCGCCCACCTCGAGCACGTCATCAAGGCCGTGCGCAAGATCGACGGGGTCTTCGACGTCTACCGCGTCAACGGCGGCAGGGCCAACCAGAAGCGCTGACCCTGCCCGCCGCCAGACTCAGCCGCCGTACTCCGACGCTGCGGTCTTGGCCTGCTCCAACCAGGCGCGGCGGGCGTCGAGCGCCTCCTGGGCCTTGCGGATCTTGGACTCGTTGCCCGTGGACTCGGCCCTTCGCAGGTCGGCCTCGAGGTCGGCGACTGCCCGCTCGAGCTGGTCCACCATGCCCTGGGCACGCGCGGCAACCTCGGGGTTTGAGGACTTCCAACGCTTCTCGTCGGCGTCACGGACCGCCTGCTCGACCCGTCGCAGGGCCTTCTCGATCCGGTCCATGTCGGCGCGCGGGACCTTGCCCGCCGCGTCCCAGCGGTCCTGGATCGTACGCAGCGCCGACTTCGCCTGCTCGAGGTCGGTGACCGGCAGCAGTCCCTCGGCCTCCTTCAGCAGCTCCTCCTTGACGGCCAGGTTGCCCCGGAACTGCTCCTCCTCGGCGGCCACGACCTCGTCCTTCGCGCCGAAGAACGCGTCCTGGGCCGCCTTGAAGCGGGCCCAGAGCTGGTCGTCGTCGGACCGGCTCGCCCGGCCCGCGCGACGCCACTCGTCCATGAGCCGCTTGTAGGCCCCGGCCGTCGCCGACCAGTCGGTGCTCGCCGAGAGGCGCTCGGCCTCGGCGACGAGGCGTTCCTTGGCGGCCTTCGCCTCCGCGTGCGAGGCGTCCAGGCTTGCAAAGTGGCCCCGGCGGGCCTTGTCGAAGTGGTTGCGGGCGGTGCTGAACCGTTGCCACAGAGCCGTCTCCGTGTCACGGTCGAGACGGGTGGCAGAGCGCTGGTGCTGCTTCCACTCGTCGAGCAGCTCGCGCATCCGGGCGCCGCTCTGCTTCCACTGGATCTTGTTCTCCGGCTGGGCGGCGATCGCCTCCGCCTGGTCGACGATCGCCTCGCGCTCCGCCTTGGCCTGTGCCTTGGCGGCCGCGCGGGCCTCCTGCTCGACGTTGCGCTTCTGCGCGACGCCGGACTGGATCTCGTCGAGCTTTGCCTGCAGCGCGTCGAGGTCGCCCACGACGGCCGCTTCGTTCACCTGCTCGGCCAGCTTCTTCAGGGCGTCGTTGACGTCCTTGGAAGGCACCTCCGGCTGGGCGAGCCGTTGCTCGAGCAGGACGGCGGCGGCATACAGCTCGTCGTACTTGCGCGCGAAATAGGTCAGCGCCTCTTCGGGGGTCGCACCCGGGTAGCTGCCGACCTCACGCTCGCCCTGCTTGGTCTGCACGTGGACGACGCCGTTCTCGTCCACCCTGCCGAATGCGGCCGAGGCAGAGTGGTCCTCGGTGGCTGCCGGGGGAGCGGGTCGCGGCGCGGGCCGCGCCATCGCCGCGGGCGTGGGGATGGAGCTCGGCTTCGGTATGGCGCTGGGCTTGGGCGCAGCCGGGGTCGCCGGCTCCGTGTCGGCTTGGGCGGGTGCCTCAGCCTCTCCGGGAGCCTCCGCGGCCTCTGCCGGTGCTTCGGCCGGCGCCTCAGCCTCAGGCTCCGCGGGTGCCTCCGCCGGTGCTTCGGCCGGGGCCTCAGCCTCAGGCTCCGCCGGTGCCTCCGCCGCGTGTGGCGGCGCCTCGGCGTCCGCCGCCTCTGCCGGCTCCTGCTGCTCGGCCTGCGCCTCCTGCTCGGTGTGCCCCTGGGCGTCGACCTGCTCGACCTGCTCGACCGGCTCGGCCGGGTTCTCCTGCTGCGCCTGCTCGGGCTGGTTCGTCGTGTCCGTCATGCCTTCTTCTCCGTCACCTCGACGCTGAGGATGCTGATGGGGGAGACCGGGGTCCCGTCGGTCGTCTGGGGGGGTAGCGCCTTGTGCGAGGCGATCTTCTTGACGATGTCGAGACCCTTGGTCACCTTCCCGAAGATCGTGTAACCGCCGCCCTGCGTGGGCAACTGCGTTTTCTCGTAGGAGATGAAGAACTGGCCACCGTTGCCGTTCGGGTCCTGCGTGCGGGCCATCGCGAGGCTGCCCGCGGGGTAGACGCCGTCCTTGGGCGCGTTCTCGATGCCGAAGCCGTAGCCGGGGTCACCGGAGCCGCTGCCGGTCGGGTCGCCGCACTGGAGGACGAAGATGCCGGAGCTCGTGACGCGGTGGCACGGGCTGGGCGCCCAGTACCCCTCCTTGGCAAGGAAGTTGAAGGACGCGACCGTCTGGGGCGCCTTCGCGCCGTCGAGCTCGAGCGCGATGTCACCGCACGTGGTGTGCACCGTCGCGACGAAGGTCTTGCCCGCCGCCGCCTTCTTGTCGGGCAGCTTGTCGAAGTGCTTCGGCGTCTTCTGCAGAGCGGGGGGCTCCTCACAGCCGGCGGCGAGCTGCTGTCCCTCCTGCAGCCCGGCGTTCTCGCCCGAGGCCGCCGGGGTGGGCGCCGCCTTGGGTGCTGTGTCTCCCTTGGGCAGGAAGTGCGGCACGGCGATGAAGGCCCCGATGACGAAGATGACCGCGAGGATCGCGGCGAACAGCTGCATGTCCTTCTTGGTCTCGCTCACGGGCGGCTCGGCAGCACGCTGCTGTCCCTGCTGGCGGCGCCGCTCACGGGCGCGCTCCTGCTGTTTCGTCACGAACCTCTCCTTGGCGGAACCTCCGGCTTGCCCGGGCTCCGGTCATTTTAGGGACACACCCTCTGCCCGTGCGCCCCGCATGGTCACGAGTCCGTGACAAACTGGCGTCACCGAGGACGTATGCCGCTCAGCGGACGCGGTGCCCACGGCTAGGCTCCAAGCGTGCTGACCGTCGCCTTCCCTGCCCAGGCCTTCGACACGAACTGCTACGTGCTGGCACCCGGGCCAGGGGAGGAGTGTGTCGTCGTCGACCCGGGCATCGGTGTCGAGGAGACACTGCGGGAGGTGCTGGCCAGCCACCGGCTCCGGCCGGCCGCCGTCCTGCTGACCCACGGCCACGTCGACCACGTCTGGTCGGTCACGCCGGTGTGCGGGGCGGACACGGCGGCATACATCCACGCGGACGACCGCTACCGCCTGGCCAACCCGCTGTCGGAGACGAACCCGGGCCTCGTCGCGATGCTCGAGCAGCAGTTCGGGCGCGCGGCGACGTGGACCGAGCCGTCGAAAATCGTCGAGATCCGAGACCGGGCGCGGCTGACCCTCGCGGGCCTCGACTTCGACGTCCTGCACGCGCCGGGCCACACGCAGGGATCGGTGATGTTCGGCGTGGCGCAGGTCCCCGAGGCGGTGGGTGGCCAGGTGGACGTCGACCGCACGATGCTCTCCGGCGACGTCCTGTTCGCCGGGTCCATCGGACGGACCGACCTGCCGGGCGGCGACCACGCGGCAATGCAACGCAGCCTGCGTGACGTCGTGCTGCCGCTCGCCGACACGACGCTCGTCCTGCCCGGACACGGGCCCGCCACGACGATGGCCCACGAGCGCGGGACGAACCCCTACCTGCAACACTTGCCCGCGTGAGCACGTCAGCCAAGATCACCCCGATCAGCGGATTCCCGGAGTACCTGCCGGCTGAGCGGATCGTCGAGCAGCGCTTCCTCGACGTCATCCGTGAGACGTTCGAGCTGCACGGGTTCTCCTCGATCGAGACGCGCTCCATCGAGCCGGTGGAGCGGCTGCTCGGCAAGGGCGGCGACGCTGACAAGGAGATCTATGCGGTCTCGCGGCTGGCCGGCGACGAGGACGACGCGAAGTGGGGACTGCACTTCGACCTCACCGTTCCCTTCGCCCGCTATGTCCTCGAGAACGCCGGCAAGCTCCAGTTCCCGTTCCGGCGCTACCAGATCCAGCGGGCCTGGCGCGGCGAGCGGCCCCAGGAGGGCCGCTACCGCGAGTTCACCCAGGCGGACATCGACGTCGTCGACGTCGGCGAGCTGTCGCCGCACTTCGAGGCGGAGATGCCGCTCGTCATCGCCGACGTCTTCAGCAAGTTCGCCGTCGGTGACTTCGTCATCCAGGTCAACAACCGCAAGATCCCGAACGGCTTCTACCAGGGCATCGGCCTCACCGACGTCACGGGCACGCTCCGGATCGTCGACAAGCTCGACAAGATCGGGCCCGAGAAGGTGCGGGAGCTGCTCATCGAGTCGGGTGCATCTCCCGAGCAGGCCGACCAGTGCCTCGCCCTCGCGGAGATCCGCACCGAAGACCTGTCGTTCGTCGACCGGGTCCGGGCGCTCGGTGTCGAGCACCCGCTCCTCGACGAGGGCCTCGAGGCACTCGAGGCCGTGATCCGGACCGGTCTCGCCCACGCCCCCGGCCGAGTCGTGGCCGACCTGCGGATCGCCCGCGGCCTCGACTACTACACCGGAACCGTCTACGAGACGCAGTTCGTCGGGCACGAGGACTGGGGCTCGTTCTGCTCCGGCGGCCGGTATGACGCGCTCGCCTCGGACGGGCGCACCACCTACCCCGGAGTCGGCATCTCGATCGGGGTGACGCGCATCCTCGGCCTGCTCATCGGGCACGGCATCCTCACCTCGTCCCGCTCCACCCCGGCCGCGGTCCTCGTCGCGCTCAAGGACGACGACTCGCGGGAGGAGGCGGTGGCCGTCGCGACCGCGCTCCGAGGTCGGGGGATCGCGTGCGAGGTGGCCTCGAAGGCCGCCAAGTTCGGCAAGCAGATCCGCTATGCGGAGCGGCGCGGGATCCCGTACGTCTGGTTCCCCGGCGCCGGCGAGTCCGGCGACGAGGTCAAGGACATCCGCTCGGGCGAGCAGGTGCCGGCCGACGCGTCGGTGTGGACGCCCCCGGCTGAGGACCTCGAGCCGGCGATCACCCGCAAGCCCTGACCCCGCACTGGACTCAGCCGGGCAGCCGCAGCCCCTCGTCGTGCAGCTCGAGCGCGGCGAGGGCCTTGATGACGTCGGGCTCCCGGCGGCGCCAGTCGCCGGCGGGATCGGCGCTGATCCGCGCCAGCGCGGTCATCGGCTGGCGCACCATGGCACGCAGCGCGAAGAGATCCAGGTCCTCGGTCGCGTCGATGAACCGCTGGGCCGTCGTGGCGCGGCGCATGAACCGGGCCCGGAGCCACAGCCAGAGGGCACCGACGGTGAGGATGGGCACGAGCGCGGTCGACCAGCCGAGCCACGCGGCGAGGTCCTCGATGCTGCTCACCATCGAGTGACCGGCTCCACGCAGTCGCGTGCCCGAAGCCGCGGCGCCGTCGAGCCAGCGCTCCAGGTCCCCACCGACTGCGGGGATCCGGCCCGCTTCGGCGCCCGCGCCGGTCAGCGAGTCGTGGACCGACGTGCCCGCCGTCTCCAGCGACTGGGCTGGGCCGCGCAGCCCCAGCACGACGTCGTGCACCTGTCGACCCGCCCAGGCCCAGACCGCGAGCCACACGAGCATCGCGACGTCGCCGAGGAGCTGGCGCGTCCGTCTCGCGGTCGTGTCTGCGTAGAGCTTCATCATGGGCCTCCGGGACGAGCGACGAGCGGGACCTCAGGGGCCCGCGGAGCGATGTGAGCGCCATACCCAGTGGGCGAGGCAGGTGTGACACCGCGGGCCTGAGACGACAGGGCTTCGACATCGAACAGCCCTCCGGCGACGGGCGGCGACACTACTGTGAGGAGCATGAAGGTCGGCATCCCGCGTGAGGTCAAGGACAGCGAGTTCCGCGTCGCCATCACGCCGGCCGGCGTGACGGAGCTCGTGGCACACGGGCACGAGGTCGTCATCGAGGCGGGCGCGGGCCTCGGCTCGTCGATCACCGACGACGACTACCGTGCCGCTGGCGCCACCCTGGTCGCGGCCGACAAGGTGTGGGAGACCGCCGAGCTGGTCCTCAAGGTGAAGGAGCCTGTCGCAGAGGAGTACGACCGCCTCCACGAGGGACAGACGCTCTTCACCTACCTGCACCTCGCCGCCGACCGGCCGCTCACCGAGGAGCTCGTGCGCCGCAAAGTCACCGCGATCGCGTACGAGACGGTCGAGCTCGCCGACGGCACGCTTCCCCTGCTGGCGCCGATGTCGGAGGTCGCCGGGCGGCTCGCCCCGCAGGTGGGCGCCCAGGCGCTCCTGCGGGCGCAGGGTGGCCGCGGCATCCTCCTCGGCGGAGTGTCCGGCGTGTATGCCGCGAAGGTCGTCGTCATCGGGGCGGGCGTCGCCGGCATGAACGCCGCCGCCATCGCCCTCGGGATGCAGGCCGAGGTGCTCCTCCTCGACAGCGACATCGCCAAGCTGCGCAGTGCCGACTTCGTCTACCAGGGCCACTGCCAGACGGTCGCCTCGAACGCCTATGAGGTCGAGCACGCGATCGCCGACGCGGACCTCGTCATCGGTGCGGTCCTCGTCCACGGCGCCCGGGCCCCCAAGCTCGTCACCAACGAGCAGGTCGCCCGGATGCGGCCGGGCTCGGTGCTCGTCGACATCGCGATCGACCAGGGCGGCTGCTTCGAGGACTCCCGGCCGACGACGCACACGAACCCGACGTACCAGGTCCACGACTCGATCTTCTACTGCGTCGCCAACATGCCGGGTGCCGTCCCGCACACGAGCACCTACGCCCTGACCAACGTCACACTGCCCTACGCCGTCGCCCTCGCCGACCTCGGTTGGCGAGGGGCACTGCGGGCCCACCCTGCCCTCGCCCTCGGGCTCAACACGCACGGTGGAGCCGTCGTCTCGGCGCCGGTCGCCGAGGCCCACGGGCTCACGTGCACCGCACCGGCCGAGGTGCTCTCCTGAGCTCGGCGACCACGTCCACGCGCCAGACGTCCCTGGACCGCGACATCAAGGCTTGGCTCGACCACGTCCGGGTCGAGCGCGGTGGGGCGGCGAACACCTTGGCGTCCTACCGGCGTGACCTCGCCCGCTATCGGGACTTTCTCGCGGCCCGGGGTATCACGGATGCCGCAGCGGTGCGCGAGCCGGACGTCGCCGCGTTCCTCGCCGACCTTCGCGAGGGCGCTCCCGGCCGGCCCGGCCTGGCCGTGTCGTCCGCGGCCCGCACCCTCGTGGCGGTCCGCGGCTTCCACCGCTTCCTCGCCGTCGAAGGGGTGACCGCGAGCGACCCCGCCGCCAACGTGGCACCGCCGCGCACCCCGTCCCGGCTGCCCAAGGCGATTCCCGTGGCATCCGTGGAACGGCTCCTCGACACGGCCTCCCTCGGTGACACCCCCATCTCCCTGCGTGACCGGGCCCTGCTCGAGGTCCTCTACGGTGCCGGCGCCCGGATCAGCGAGGCGGTCGGGCTCGACGTCGACGACGTCGACCTCGAGGCGCGCGCGGTCCGCCTGTTCGGGAAGGGCTCGAAGGAGCGCGTCGTCCCGATCGGCCGGTATGCCGCTGAGTCCCTGGGCGCCTACCTGACCCGGGCGCGCCCGGCCCTCGCCGCGAAGGGCCGGTCGGGCGCGGCGCTGTTCCTCGGCAAGCGCGGAGCCAGGCTCTCGCGCCAGTCGGCGTGGCTCGTCCTGCAGGAGGTCGCGAAGCGGGCCGGGCTCGAGCACGTGTCGCCCCACACGCTGCGCCACTCGTTCGCGACGCACCTGCTCGACGGCGGGGCCGACGTCCGCGTGGTCCAGGAGCTGCTCGGGCACGCCTCGGTCACGACGACGCAGATCTACACGATGGTCTCCGTGCATCGACTTCGTGAGGTCTATGCGGAGTCCCATCCGCGGGCGCGCTGATAGGGTCGGGCCTGATCAGCGCGGCGCTGACGCAGCACGATGGAGCGGAGTGGACACCAGGGTGAACGAGGAGACCCAGGAGACGGCACGGACCGACCAGGTCGGTGACCTCACCAACCTCTTCGAGAACGGGTCCTCGCGGGTGCCGGTCATCGGGCCCACAGGCCGTCCGATGCCTCATTTCCCGCAGCCGCCACCCCTGACGAGCCACGGGCCGGCCCGCATCATCGCGATGTGCAACCAGAAGGGCGGCGTCGGCAAGACGACGACGACCATCAACCTCGGAGCCGCCCTCGCCGAGCTGGACCGCAGGGTGCTCCTCGTCGACTTCGACCCGCAGGGTGCCCTCTCGGTCGGCCTCGGCGTGCGGGCCCACGAGCTCGACCAGACGATCTACAACCTGCTCGTCGGTGGCGGACATGACATCCGCGAGATCATCGAACGGACGGCGAGCGAGAACCTCGACGTCGTCCCGGCCAACATCGACCTGTCCGCCGCCGAGGTCCAGCTCGTCGGCGAGGTGGCCCGCGAGCAGGTGCTCGCCCGGGTCCTGCGACCGGTCGTCGACGACTACGACGTCATCCTGGTCGACTGCCAGCCCTCGCTCGGGCTGCTCACCGTCAACGCGCTCACAGCGGCGCACGGCGTCATCATCCCGCTCGAGTGCGAGTTCTTCGCCATGCGCGGGGTCGCCCTGCTCGTCGAGACGATCGACAAGATCACCGACCGGCTCAACCCTCGGCTCCAGGTCGATGGCATCCTCGCGACCATGTATGACGGGCGCACGCTGCACAGCCGTGAGGTGGTCCGCTCCGTCGTCGACCACTTCGGAGAGCAGGTCTTCCACACGGTCATCAGCCGCACCGTGAAGTTCCCGGACGCGACCCTCGCCGCCGAGCCGATCACGGCGTACGCCCCCAGCCACAGCGGTGCGGACGCCTACCGGCAGCTCGCGCGCGAGCTCATCGCGCGCTGTGACGCGGCCTGACGCGATGAGCGAGCAGGACCTCGTCGACCGAGCCCCGGTCGACGCCGCGGTCATTCCGGGCGACTCGAGCGCCGCCGAGGAGGGGGCGCCGGAGCTCGGCATCGCCCTGCCCGACGCGGCTGCGGGCCACGGCTCGGAGCTCGTCCCCGGGGGCGTCATCACCCGGCGGGCGGCCGCCCCCTTCGAGGTCCACCTCGACGTGTTCCAGGGGCCCTTCGACCTGCTCCTCGGCCTCATCGCCAAGCACAAGCTCGACATCACCGAGGTGTCCCTGGCCAAGGTGACCGACGAGTTCGTCGCCCACATCAAGGCGGCGCAGGCCGACGAGTCCGGAGAGTCGTGGGACCTCAGCCAGGCCTCGGAGTTCGTCGTCGTCGCCGCGACCCTGCTCGACCTCAAGGCGGCCCGGCTGCTGCCCCAGGCCGGCCCCGAGGACGAGGAGGACCTCGCCCTCATCGAGGCCCGCGACCTGCTCTTCGCCCGGCTCCTGCAGTACCGCGCCTACAAGCAGATCGCGGGGACCTTCGCCGACCGGATGGCGACGGCGGGCCGGATCACCCCGCGGCAGGCAGGGCTGGAGCCCCAGTTCGCCGCGCTCCTGCCGGAGCTCGTCATCGCGGTGACGCCCGAGCAGTTCGCGATGATCGCGGCACGGGCGATGACCCCCAAGGCGCCACCCACGGTCGGACTCGACCACCTGCACGCGCCCCAGGTGAGTGTCCGGGAGCAGGCGACGATCGTCGTCGACCGGCTCCGGGCACGCGGGCAGCTCTCCTTCCGCGCGCTCGTCGCCGACGCGGACAGCACGCTCGTCATCGTCGCCCGCTTCCTCGCGCTCCTCGAGCTGTTCAAGGAGGCGGCGATCGCCTTCGAGCAGGCCGAGGCCCTCGGCGAGCTGGGTGTCCGCTGGACGGGTAGTGATGCTGGGGAGATCGACATCACCGACGAGTTCGACGAGCAGGACGCGCCGAGTCCGGCGCCGGCCGGGACGAGCGACGCATCCCCTCTCGGCGAGAGGCACGACGTGGGCGCCCCACTGACGCAGGAGGGACAGGATGAGTGACCACGACGAGACGACGGGCGAGGTCGCGGAGGACCAGATCGCCTTCGATCTCGGTGCGTTCCCGGGCGGGGCCCGTGCGGCCCTCGAGGCGGTGCTCATGGTCGTCGATGACCCGGTGAGCGAGCCGGCGCTGGCCTCGGCGCTCGAGCTGTCGGTCGAGGACGTCCACGAGCACCTCCTCGCCCTCGAGGACGACTACACCGCGGCGCAGCGCGGGTTCACCCTGCGCAACGTGGCGGGCGGCTGGAGAATGTACAGCAGGTCCGAGTTCGCTCCCGTCGTCGAACGGTTCGTCCTCGACGGCCAGCAGGCCAAGCTGACGCAGGCCTCCCTCGAGACCCTTGCCGTCATCGCCTACCGGCAGCCCGTCTCACGGGCCCGGGTCAGCGCAGTCCGCGGCGTGAGCGTCGACGGGGTGGTGCGCACGCTCCTCACCCGCGGGCTCATCGAAGAGGTCGAGGACACCGGGGAGAGCGGGGCGACTCTCTATCGCACGACGCCATACTTCCTGCAGAGGATGGGGCTCAGCTCTCTGGACGAGCTGCCCGCGCTGGCGCCGTACCTGCCCGACGCCGATGTCATCGACGAACTGGTCGAGGAGGGCCACGTATGACCGAGCACTCGCGCTCACCCCGGAAGCCACGAGGTCAGGGACGGCCGCAGCCCGGACGGGGGCAGCGACCCCGCACTCAGGGTGGCGGCCAGCGGGGGACCGGCAAGGGTCCACGCTTCGCCGGGTCGACGAAGGCCGGCCAGCCGACGCGGCTGCCCGAGCGGCCGCGCACCCCGGACGTCGACGTCCACGACCCCGAGGGCGTCCGCCTCCAGAAGCTGCTCGCGAGCGCGGGCGTCGGCTCGCGCCGGGTCTGCGAGAACCTCATCACCGAGGGCCGGGTCGAGGTCGACGGCCAGGTCGTCACCGAGCTCGGGGGCCGGATCGACCCCAAGCGCCAGGCCGTCCATGTCGACGGCGAGCGGGTCAACCTCGACG